>NZ_JBYTDS010000036.1:0-521 GCF_058791615.1 Bacillus sp. EB106-06-01-XG163 | reverse complement strand
TTCATCAGATTCTTCTTCCAACGATAATAAGACGCTCGAGAGATACCTAAATGAATACAGATATCCTGTACGGTCATTGTGCTGTGCAATATTTCTACAAGTTCGACTGACGTTTCGCTATCAACTTCCTTTCCAATTCGTTGTACTTTTTTAAAACTTCATTCTGTTGTCTCAGGTAACGAATCTCTGCCTGCAGTTTCTCTAAATCGGAAGAATACTCCGGACCTTTTCCGTAAGTGTATTGCTTTCCAACAGGCTGTTCGAATCGATGTGTATCACCAGCCTTATACCATCTAACCCATGTCTGAACCTGTGTCTTATTCTTAATATTCAACTCCTGCAGGATCTCTTTCATAGGTACGCCTGCCAATCTCATTTCTACAGCCTTCTGTTTCACTTCAACCGGATAACTCACTCTTGTCCCCATAGAAAAAACACCTCCAAGTCTAATTTCGGATAACAATCATCCGTATTCAAACTTGAAGGTGTTTTTATTTGTCTCATCTTATGGGGTCAGTCCC
>NZ_JBYTDS010000035.1:0-584 GCF_058791615.1 Bacillus sp. EB106-06-01-XG163 | reverse complement strand
GATTCGATGGAGGCATTATCAGCGGGCGTCCCTTTGCGGGACATGCTCATGGTAATGCCTTTTGTTTTAACAGCTTTCTGATACTCATAAGATGTATAAACAGAACCTTGGTCACTATGTAACACACAGTTCTCTGGCAGTGCGGGCAGCTGATCAAGTGTGTGTAAGACAAAGTCTGTGTCCTGTCTATCGCCAATCGTAAAAGCAATCACTTCTCCATTGTATAAATCCAATATACTGGAAAGATACAATTGTTTCTGCCCATAAGGCAAATATGTGATATCCGTTACTAGCTTTTCCAGAGGGCGATCAGACTGAAAGTTCCGATCCAATATATTCTCGGCCACGGCATATGGCTGCCCATTCTTCTTGCGCTTTTTCACCTTAACCCGGCATTGCCACTGATTCTTCTGCATAATGCGCTGAACCGTTTTATGATTCATACGCATTCCCTTTTTTAATATGGCTGTGATTTTCCGATAGCCATATCGATACTTGTGTTCTCGGCACAACGTGCCGATTTGTTTTTCTAAATGGTATTTAGGGTTATCTTTCATCAGATTCTTCTTCCAACGATAATAAGA
>NZ_JBYTDS010000034.1:0-795 GCF_058791615.1 Bacillus sp. EB106-06-01-XG163 | reverse complement strand
CGAACACGGAAGTTAAGCTCTTCAGCGCCGATGGTAGTCGGGGGTTTCCCCCTGTGAGAGTAGGACGCCGCCAAGCTTTTTATTTTATCTACCATGTTTTTGTTTATGAAGCTTATAATATTCCGCAGTAGCTCAGTGGTAGAGCTATCGGCTGTTAACCGATCGGTCGTAGGTTCGAGTCCTACCTGCGGAGCCATTGCTTCCATAGCTCAGCAGGTAGAGCACTTCCATGGTAAGGAAGAGGTCAGCGGTTCGAGCCCGCTTGGAAGCTTATCTAAATACGTTGATCTGAAGCAGTTTCCGCTTGTTATGGGACTGTTATTTTTTGTTTAGTTCAGTAAAAATCTGTTGCTGATTGTATCAGTTAAGGTATAGGTATTTAGCGCGTCTTCTGATGAAGCCTTTCTTTAAGGATGCAAAAGAGATTAACATAATTAATTGTTAAACGGTATTGACTTTTATCAAAACCTTGATATAATTACTTTTGTCATAATGAACAGTATGCTTTAGATTAATCTGCGGGTTATACCGTTTGGAGTTTTACTGAATAAATAACAATACAGTTTTTGGGTTATCTGATGCTGTATTCTGGCTGTACATTACATTTTTACTTGCGGAAGTAGTTCAGTGGTAGAACATCACCTTGCCAAGGTGGGGGTCGCGGGTTCGAATCCCGTCTTCCGCTCCATTTTATCCCAACGGGATATTGTGAAATTGATTGCGCCCGTAGCTCAATTGGATAGAGCGTTTGACTACGGATCAAAAGGTTAGGGGTTCGACTCCTCTCGGGCGCGC
>NZ_JBYTDS010000033.1:0-1580 GCF_058791615.1 Bacillus sp. EB106-06-01-XG163 | reverse complement strand
ATCCGTTTTTCGTCGCCTTCTGCCACCATGACCTGGTGTTCTCCGGAGGCAAAAGCGGCGTAAAGCGCTTGGATGCCTGAGGCCGATCGCATGGCTTTCATTCCGGTCTGTTCGTACATCAGCCGTTCGGTCTCTTTGTCCACACGCATACCGCCTTCTTCCCAAAGCGGCCAGTTGACAGACAGAGTCTGCCCGCTCCGCTCGTTGTCCCGCACGAGACGGTTCCGGCGGGCTGCATAAACATCCATAAATGCGTTGGCTGCCGCATAACCGGCCTGCCCCGGATTTCCCATACCTCCAGCCAAGGAAGAAAACAGAATGAAAAAATCCAGCCGCACATCTTTCGCTGCTTCATCAAGATTGATAAGCCCTTTCACCTTCGGCGCCATGACGGTCTTCCGTTCGTTTTCTGTCTGGTTCAGAATGTAATTGTCAGCGATCACGCCTGCGCCGTGAATGATCCCGTCGAGTGTTCCGTGCTCCTCCTGTATGCCGCGGACGAGGGCGATGACCGCCGCCCTGTCTGTCACGTCTACCGGTTGATACAATACGCGGACACCCGACGCTTCCAAGCGCCGTAAGCGGGCGGAGCGGTCTTCATCAAGCGCTTCCGCCCTTCCCGTTAATACGAGGACAGCGTTTTTGACGCGGGAGGCTATTTCTTCAGCGAAAATCAGGCCGATGCCGCCCGCTCCCCCGGTGAGGAGGTAGACCCCTTCGTCTTTCCACGGAACGGCGCCGCTTTGAGGCGCCGGCAGATGACGCCAGTTTCTGACGAGACGTTTGCCGTCTTCATAACGGATTTCCGCTTGTTCAGGATGCGCCCGGTTTTCTTTCAGCTTGGCAAGAAGCGATGAGGCTGACTCGTCCGGATCGGCTTGGATGACTTGGCCGTACAGCTTCGGATGTTCAAGGTGAGCCGTTTTCAGAAAAGCGGCCAGCCCCGCCAACACATTGTCTTCCCCCCTGTCGGGGACAAGAAGCTGGATCAGCGTTTTTTTCTTCTGTTTTTCTTTGATAAGACGCGTGACGATCGCTGACAGCTCCGCCGCGCAGGCGTCATAACGGTCTTCAATCGGACCTTCGCCGTCAGCCGCACATACGGCGCCGCTTATGTCCTTAGCGTTCATTCCGCCATACAGCGTCACGTATCTGAAAGACGCTTCTTGTCCGCCGCCTTCACCCGGCGGTGATTCCTGCCACTTTGGCTGAAGCAAGAGCGGTTTTTCCTCCGTGTCCTCTTCCAGAAAACGGGCGGTGAGCCCCGTCAATCGGACACATACCGCGCCGTTTTCATCACACAGCTCAATATGATAGGCGCCGTCCGCTGAGGAAAGCACCGCCCACATCGTCTCCCGGCACGCAGAAAACACCTGCATATCCTGCAGGGCAAACGGCAGAAACGGCCGTCCGGACGCGGAACCGTCTGAGAGCACAAGACCGATAGAAGCCTGAAGGGCGGCGTCCAGCATGCTCGGATGCAGGATGAACGGCTCCTTTTCCTCGCGGGCGGACGGCGGAAGAGTGAGCTTCGCGAGCACTTCTCCGCTTCCGGCATAGACGGCGTCAAGCGCCTGATG
>NZ_JBYTDS010000031.1:0-1827 GCF_058791615.1 Bacillus sp. EB106-06-01-XG163 | reverse complement strand
AACACGGAAGTTAAGCTCTTCAGCGCCGATGGTAGTCGGGGGTTTCCCCCTGTGAGAGTAGGACGCCGCCAAGCTATTACACGTAAGTGTAATATACGGAGGATTAGCTCAGCTGGGAGAGCATCTGCCTTACAAGCAGAGGGTCGGCGGTTCGAGCCCGTCATCCTCCACCATTCCTATCATACATAAGTTGGCGTATTAAGCCGGTGTAGCTCAATTGGTAGAGCAACTGACTTGTAATCAGTAGGTTGGGGGTTCAAGTCCTCTTGCCGGCACCACCTTTATATGTTATACTATATAAGTCTCTTGTAATAAGAGCCATTAGCTCAGTTGGTAGAGCATCTGACTTTTAATCAGAGGGTCGAAGGTTCGAGTCCTTCATGGCTCACCATGTTTTTCTTGCGGATGTGGCGGAATTGGCAGACGCGCTAGAATCAGGCTCTAGTGTCTTTACAGACGTGGGGGTTCAAGTCCCTTCATCCGCATTGCCAAACGCGGAAGTAGTTCAGTGGTAGAACATCACCTTGCCAAGGTGGGGGTCGCGGGTTCGAATCCCGTCTTCCGCTCCAACTATACTATACCATCCATGCCGGGGTGGTGGAATTGGCAGACACACAGGACTTAAAATCCTGCGGTAGGTGACTACCGTGCCGGTTCAAGTCCGGCCCTCGGCACTTATTGTTGCGCCCGTAGCTCAATTGGATAGAGCGTTTGACTACGGATCAAAAGGTTAGGGGTTCGACTCCTCTCGGGCGCGCCATACATACTTTTGAAAAACGGGAAGTAGCTCAGCTTGGTAGAGCACATGGTTTGGGACCATGGGGTCGCAGGTTCGAATCCTGTCTTCCCGACCATTTTGGGGCCTTAGCTCAGCTGGGAGAGCGCCTGCTTTGCACGCAGGAGGTCAGCGGTTCGATCCCGCTAGGCTCCACTTGATTTTAATTGTTTTTTGGCGGTGTAGCTCAGCTGGCTAGAGCGTACGGTTCATACCCGTGAGGTCGGGGGTTCGATCCCCTCCGCCGCTACCATTGGACCTTTAGCTCAGTTGGTTAGAGCAGACGGCTCATAACCGTCCGGTCGTAGGTTCGAGTCCTACAAGGTCCACCACTTATACGGAGGAATACCCAAGTCTGGCTGAAGGGATCGGTCTTGAAAACCGACAGGGGTGTCAAAGCCCGCGGGGGTTCGAATCCCTCTTCCTCCGCCATATCTAATTTAATTATCATCGCGGGGTGGAGCAGTTCGGTAGCTCGTCGGGCTCATAACCCGAAGGTCGCAGGTTCAAATCCTGCCCCCGCAACCAAAAAATGGTCCGGTAGTTCAGTTGGTTAGAATGCCTGCCTGTCACGCAGGAGGTCGCGGGTTCGAGTCCCGTCCGGACCGCCATTTATAAAAAGGCTCGGTAGCTCAGTTGGTAGAGCAACGGACTGAAAATCCGTGTGTCGGCGGTTCGATTCCGTCCCGAGCCACCATTTAATTTAATATTGTTTTGGCGGTTGTGGCGAAGTGGTTAACGCACCAGATTGTGGCTCTGGCACTCGTGGGTTCGATTCCCATCAATCGCCCCAAACAACATGCGGGTGTAGTTTAGTGGTAAAACCTCAGCCTTCCAAGCTGATGTCGTGGGTTCGATTCCCATCACCCGCTCCATTTTTATATTGTCATGGGCCTGTAGCTCAGCTGGTTAGAGCGCACGCCTGATAAGCGTGAGGTCGGTGGTTCGAGTCCACTCAGGCCCACCATGATGATTTTCCACAGTAGCTCAGTGGTAGAGCTATCGGCTGTTAACCGATCGGTCGCAGGTTCGAATCCTGCCTGTGGAGCCAT
>NZ_JBYTDS010000030.1:0-3047 GCF_058791615.1 Bacillus sp. EB106-06-01-XG163 | reverse complement strand
TTCTCTCAAAACTAGATAACAGTAAGCATACATTCAAATTGGTTAAGTCCTCGATCGATTAGTATCTGTCAGCTCCATGTGTCGCCACACTTCCACCTCAGACCTATCAACCTGATCATCTTTCAGGGATCTTACTTCCTTGCGGAATGGGAAATCTCATCTTGAGGGGGGCTTCATGCTTAGATGCTTTCAGCACTTATCCCGTCCGCACATAGCTACCCAGCGATGCCCTTGGCAGAACAACTGGTACACCAGCGGTGCGTCCATCCCGGTCCTCTCGTACTAAGGACAGCTCCTCTCAAATTTCCTGCGCCCGCGACGGATAGGGACCGAACTGTCTCACGACGTTCTGAACCCAGCTCGCGTACCGCTTTAATGGGCGAACAGCCCAACCCTTGGGACCGACTACAGCCCCAGGATGCGATGAGCCGACATCGAGGTGCCAAACCTCCCCGTCGATGTGGACTCTTGGGGGAGATAAGCCTGTTATCCCCGGGGTAGCTTTTATCCGTTGAGCGATGGCCCTTCCATGCGGAACCACCGGATCACTAAGCCCGACTTTCGTCCCTGCTCGACTTGTAGGTCTCGCAGTCAAGCTCCCTTGTGCCTTTACACTCTGCGAATGATTTCCAACCATTCTGAGGGAACCTTTGGGCGCCTCCGTTACCTTTTAGGAGGCGACCGCCCCAGTCAAACTGCCCACCTGACACTGTCTCCCCGCCCGATAAGGGCGGCGGGTTAGAAGGTCAATACAGCCAGGGTAGTATCCCACCGATGCCTCCACCGAAGCTGGCGCTCCGGTTTCCAAGGCTCCTACCTATCCTGTACAAGCTGTACCAACATTCAATATCAGGCTGCAGTAAAGCTCCACGGGGTCTTTCCGTCCTGTCGCGGGTAACCTGCATCTTCACAGGTACTATAATTTCACCGAGTCTCTCGTTGAGACAGTGCCCAGATCGTTGCGCCTTTCGTGCGGGTCGGAACTTACCCGACAAGGAATTTCGCTACCTTAGGACCGTTATAGTTACGGCCGCCGTTTACTGGGGCTTCAATTCGCACCTTCGCTTACGCTAAGCGCTCCTCTTAACCTTCCAGCACCGGGCAGGCGTCAGCCCCTATACTTCGCCTTACGGCTTCGCAGAGACCTGTGTTTTTGCTAAACAGTCGCCTGGGCCTATTCACTGCGGCTCTCTCGGGCTTGCACCCTAACAGAGCACCCCTTCTCCCGAAGTTACGGGGTCATTTTGCCGAGTTCCTTAACGAGAGTTCTCTCGATCACCTTAGGATTCTCTCCTCGCCTACCTGTGTCGGTTTGCGGTACGGGCACCTCTCACCTCGCTAGAGGCTTTTCTTGGCAGTGTGGAATCAGGAACTTCGCTACTATAATTCGCTCGCCATCACAGCTCAGCCTTCACGGGAAACGGATTTGCCTATTTCCCAGCCTAACTGCTTGGACGCGGATATCCAATACCGCGCTTACCCTATCCTCCTGCGTCCCCCCATTGCTCAAATGGTGAGGAGGTGGTACAGGAATATCAACCTGTTATCCATCGCCTACGCCTTTCGGCCTCGGCTTAGGTCCCGACTAACCCTGAGCGGACGAGCCTTCCTCAGGAAACCTTAGGCATTCGGTGGAGGGGATTCTCACCCCTCTTTCGCTACTCATACCGGCATTCTCACTTCTAAGCGCTCCACAAGTCCTTCCGGTCTTGCTTCACAGCCCTTAGAACGCTCTCCTACCACTGTTCGAAGAACAGTCCGCAGCTTCGGTGATACGTTTAGCCCCGGTACATTTTCGGCGCAGAGTCACTCGACCAGTGAGCTATTACGCACTCTTTAAATGGTGGCTGCTTCTAAGCCAACATCCTGGTTGTCTAAGCAACTCCACATCCTTTTCCACTTAACGTATACTTTGGGACCTTAGCTGGCGGTCTGGGCTGTTTCCCTTTCGACTACGGATCTTATCACTCGCAGTCTGACTCCCAAGGATAAGTCATCGGCATTCGGAGTTTGACTGAATTCGGTAACCCGGTAGGGGCCCCTAGTCCAATCAGTGCTCTACCTCCGAGACTCTTACCTTGAGGCTAGCCCTAAAGCTATTTCGGAGAGAACCAGCTATCTCCAGGTTCGATTGGCATTTCACCCCTACCCACACCTCATCCCCGCACTTTTCAACGTGCGTGGGTTCGGGCCTCCATTCAGTGTTACCTGAACTTCACCCTGGACATGGGTAGATCACCTGGTTTCGGGTCTACGACCACGTACTCAATTCGCCCTATTCAGACTCGCTTTCGCTGCGGCTCCGCATCTTCTGCTTAACCTTGCACGGGATCGTAACTCGCCGGTTCATTCTACAAAAGGCACGCCATCACCCGTTAACGGGCTCTGACTACTTGTAGGCACACGGTTTCAGGATCTCTTTCACTCCCCTTCCGGGGTGCTTTTCACCTTTCCCTCACGGTACTGGTTCACTATCGGTCACTAGGGAGTATTTAGCCTTGGGAGATGGTCCTCCCGGATTCCGACGGAATTTCACGTGTTCCGCCGTACTCAGGATCCACTCAGGAGAGAACGAAGTTTTGACTACAGGGCTGTTACCTCCTATGGCGGGCCTTTCCAGACCTCTTCATCTACCTCGTTCCTTTGTAACTCCGTACAGAGTGTCCTACAACCCCAAGAGGCAAGCCTCTTGGTTTGGGCTGGTCCCGTTTCGCTCGCCGCTACTCAGGGAATCGCATTTGCTTTCTCTTCCTCCGGGTACTTAGATGTTTCAGTTCCCCGGGTCTGCCTTCTCATATCCTATGTATTCAGATATGGATACCACTCCATTACGAGTGGTGGGTTTCCCCATTCGGAAATCTCCGGATCAAAGCTTGCTTACAGCTCCCCGAAGCATATCGGTGTTCGTCCCGTCCTTCATCGGCTCCTAGTGCCAAGGCATCCACCGTGCGCCCTTTCTAACTTAACCGTTAAAAAGAATCACTACGTGATATCTTGCATTACTAATTGAATGTGAATTACTTCTGTTATCTAGTTTTCAAAGAACA
>NZ_JBYTDS010000029.1:0-4179 GCF_058791615.1 Bacillus sp. EB106-06-01-XG163 | reverse complement strand
GTCTAATTTCGGATAACAATCATCCGTATTCAAACTTGAAGGTGTTTTTATTTGTCTCATCTTATGGGGTCAGTCCCCCTCTTTAAGGGGTGCTTTTTTATCCACAGCTATCCTCCTTGTCAGCCATGTAAGTAAGCGTTTTATACACACTATCCACAAAATTTTCTGACTTTATCCACTTTACTAACAACTTACAGTCCCTTATCCAGCCTGGATTTCTGAATATATTCACAATCCTGTGGATATGTTAGAATTATCTGTTAATAAGTAAAAAAAGCCTCACGTTTTACAACGTGAGACGATCAAAGGATGTTAATTCCAAACCTGGCTGTCCGTTCATATCATATGAGCCCCGAATCCCCTTTTCAAAAGCAACGGTTCCGGCAGCCGCAATCATCGCTGCATTGTCCGTGCATAAAGAAAGCGGCGGGATGATAAGCTCGGGATCTCCCGAATGGCTGAATTCCTGCTGCAGTGCGGCTCTCAGCCCTTTGTTAGCGGCTACGCCCCCTGCCAGCAGCACTTGTTTAACCCCGTATTCTTTCGCGGCCTTAGAGGTTTTTGCCGTCAGTACATCAATGACACTCTGCTGAAAGCTTGCGGCAAGATCCTCCGGAGGAATCACCTCATTTTTTTGCGAGGCGTTATGAAGCGTGTTAATCACGGCTGACTTCAGGCCGCTGAAGCTGAAATTGTAAGACCCTTCTTCCAGCCACGCACGCGGAAGCGGAATGGAATCCGTTCCAACAGCAGCCAGCTTATCAATCTGCGGGCCTCCCGGATAAGGAAGCCCCATCGTTCTTGCCACTTTATCGTAAGCTTCGCCTGCGGCATCATCCAGCGTTTCACCGATAACCTCGAATGAACCGTGCTCTTTCATATAAACCAATTCCGTATGTCCGCCTGACACAACCAAAGCAAGCGCCGGGAATTGAAGCTCTCCTATCAGCCTGTTTGCATAAATATGGCCCGCGATGTGATGGACGCCGACTAGCGGTATTTGATGGGCAAAGCTTAACGCCTTTGCCGCATTGACTCCGATTAACAGGGCTCCGACAAGTCCGGGTCCTTCCGTTACGGCAATCGCATCAAGGTCATCAAAGCCCATCTCCGCTTTTAAAAGAGCTTCCTCAATCACAAGGGTAATCTGCTCCACATGATGTCTGGACGCTATTTCAGGCACGACCCCGCCGAAACGTTTATGGCTTTCAATTTGAGAAGCGACAACGTTTGAAATAATTTCATTCCCGTTTTTTACGACCGAGGCCGCTGTTTCATCACAGCTTGTTTCGATTCCTAATACATAAATATCTTGTTTTTCACTCATGTAATGTCACCCACATTAATAACGCATCTTCTCCGTTATCTGTATAGTATTGTTTTCTGATTCCTCCGGCCTGAAGACCGAATTTTTTATATAAGGATTGGGCGGGATGATTTGAGACCCTGACTTCGAGAGAGAGCCTTCTTGCCTTTTTTTCTCTGCACAATTCTATCGCAGAGCGAAACAGCGCTTCTCCCAATGATTGGCCCCGATATTCCGGCTTAATGGCTATGTTCGTAATCTGCGCGTCATCTATAATAATCCAGATTCCGCAATACCCCGCCAGACAGCCGTCCTTTTCAATGACAAGGTAGTGGGCATACGGATTTTCCAAAAGCTCATGATAAAATGAATCCTTCGTCCACGGAGAAGTAAAGGATGCTGTTTCAATTTCATAAATTTGATCAATATCTTCCGGACGCATGCTTCGAATCGCCGTTTTCGTTTTCATCCCTATCACCCTATTTTTGAGATTCCATCCATTTCGCTTCAGCCTCTGCCAGACGCAAATAATCCGGAACAAGGCTGTGGACATCCGCTTCCTCTTTTTCCAAGCCTAAAAACGCCAGCTCTGACGGCCGCGGATTATGCTGTGCAGCCGTTCCAATCACTGCTTGAGATGTCAATTCATGCAGAATGGTTTCTTCATGAATGGCTGTATCGTGTCCTAAAAATAAAACCGGAGACGCTTTTTCTTTCAGCATGCCGAGCCAATCAGTCAAAAGGACATTCTGATCAGGAAGAACGGATTGTAATCGGCCGTCCTGATATTCATAAAGTCCCGTATATACCTGTCCGCGCCGGGCATCAAATAACGGGCAGATCAGTCCTTGAAAGTGCCGTCCGTTAGCCGCCAGCACCTCCAGACTCGAGACAGCGGAAACCGGAAGCTTCAGCGACCATGCCAATGTTTTTGCCAGCGTCACACCGATTCTGACACCTGTGTACGATCCCGGTCCTTTCGCCACCGCTATTTTCGTAAGGTCCTGCGGTGTTAGGCCGCAATCCTTCAGCAATGAATTGACAGCAGGCATGGCCCGCACGGAATGATTCTTTTTTAAATATGTAATATACTCCGCCATCACCGTTTTGTCACGAACGAGCGCGGCACCCAGTGTGTAATTTGACGTATCAATTGCCAGTATTGTCATGTTTATTTATCTCCTCACAAAGCGTTTCATACCGTGTTCCGCAAGCCGTAAAGGTAATGTCCCTTGCCTCATCACCGGCTCTTGTGATGACGATCTGCAGCCGTTCAGCAGGCAGCTGATCCTGAATTAAATGAGCCCATTCAATTAAACAGACGCCTTGTCCCTCAAAATATTCTTCAAGCCCTAAGTCTTCGCTTTCATCCTCCATACGATACACATCCATATGATATAGAGGAAGCGAACCGTCATGGTATTCTTTTATAATTGTAAAAGTCGGGCTGTTTACCACTTTCGTGATTCCCAGTCCTTCGGCAAAACCCTTTGTAAAAGTCGTTTTTCCCGCGCCTAAGTCGCCTTCCAGTGTCAAAATGTCTCCCGGCTTTGCCAAAGAAGCGGCAAGCTTGGCTACGGCTTTCGTTTCTTCGGGGTTTTTCGTTCTCCATTGTAATGTCTTCAAAGTGAGTCACCCGTCTTATTTAAAATGATTGTATCCTTTTTTCTCAAGGACGATTTGTCTCTGATCATTGGCTGTCAAAAGAACACATGCTTCCTTCCGTTCAGTTACCGCTCCTATCTTCGCAATCGGAATGCCCGATTGAGTGCAGTAATCAAGCAAAGAAATCCACTCTTGCTGAGAAATCGTTCCAACCAATTCAAAATCTTCACCGCCGAATAACACCCATTTCTTCCACTCAGAATCTGCCTCAGGCAAATCCGGATGCACCGGCAGAAGTTGTTCTTCGATTTCTATCGTAACTGAACTTGCCGCAGCTATTTCATGCAGCTCACTGGCCAATCCGTCACTGATATCATTCAGAGCCGCGCGCTGAAGCTGAGAGCAGAAGCGGCCGACCTGAACTCTCGGAACGGGCCGTTTATGTTTTCGGATAAAATAATCACTCGTATGAAAAGCAGAAGGGAGTGTTTCTCCCAATAAAAGAGACAGTCCTGCTGCGGACGAACCGATATCCCCTGTAACAAACACAACATCTCCGGGTCTTGCCGAGCTTCGCAGACAAGCGCAATCCTTCTCAACTTCTCCGATGACAGTAACGGTAATTACGGCTTGACCGGAAGCGGAGACGGTATCTCCCCCGATCAAATCCATTTGATATAGTTTCGCCAGTTCCGCCATTCCTTCATACATTGCCTGGACGTCCGCTTTCTGCCAGCAAGAAGGAACCGCTAGAGACACCAAATAAAACTTCGGAATGCCTCCCATCGCCGCCACGTCACTAATGTTAACAGCAAGCGCCTTATAACCGATATCATGAGGAGAGGAATACTCTAATTTAAAATGGACATTCTCCACCATTGTATCAAGGCAGACAATTTGCTGCATATGGGGTGATGCTGTATAAACCGCACCATCATCACCGATCCCTACATCGACGGAAGGATGATAATGCGAATGCGGCGTAATACTGTGAATCAAATCAAACTCATCCATATATCTCCCGTCTCCCTTTCTGACGCTCTTGTGAAATACAGCTCTTTCTAGTGTATCGGATTATGTTTCAATATCCAAGACTTTAACGATATAAAAGAAAGCTTGGTTAGATACCAAGCTGCCAGCATTAAAAGAAAACACAAAAAAAACGAAAACATGATCGTTTCGTTTACAATAAAAATGGCGGTCCGGACGGGACTCGAACCCGCGACCTCCTGCGTGACAGGCAGGCATTCTAACCAACTGAACTACCG
>NZ_JBYTDS010000028.1:0-8998 GCF_058791615.1 Bacillus sp. EB106-06-01-XG163 | reverse complement strand
TCTAATTTCGGATAACAATCATCCGTATTCAAACTTGAAGGTGTTTTTATTTGTCTCATCTTATGGGGTCAGTCCCGCGAATCAAAACGCTTCAGGACTTTTTTTGTTTCATAGCGGCGAGCACGTCAATGACCTTCGTTCCGACGCCGACACACGTTTCAAGAATGGCCTGCGCTCCGGCGATGGACAAAATGAAAATAACCGGATGTGCATAGCGGGGCCAGACCAAGTAGCAGATGCCGATCAATATGGCGCACCAGACGCCCGCACACCAATAACATTGCAGCATATAACCGAATGCGGAGGAAGGGACTTTTTTTTGGACGGCGCGCCCGTTTTGATCGACGGTTTTTTCTTGCTTTATAAAGGGTTTTCTTATGAATTCCGTAATCTTATCAAATACGATCAAATGGGTCAGCCGGTAGCTGGCAAGAATGATCATTACATACGTAAGCCAAGATAGGTTCGTCATGTCAAAGCCTCCAAAAAACTGGTTTGATTCCCCTATCTTGCCCTCTGTCATCCTGAACCATTCTGCCGGATGTTACAGATTCCGCGCCAAGCGTCTTCCGCTGTTTGCAATGATGTCCAGTATGACCTCAGCATTTTGCTGTGCAAAGGCGGGTTCAAACATATCTTTATGGGCGCCCTCGCCTTGATATTCCTGATAGAGTCCCGTTGTGGCGCCTTCCCATTTCATCGGCTCGGTCTTATCACTGTGCTCTTCCTTTATGCCGGCCTCGATAAAATGGAGGTTTGCCGCGATTTGGCCGTCATTTATCAGTTCCGCCCAGTACGTTTGATAGCGCTCTGTTTTTCGGATGACCGCTTCCCTGACGGCTTCCGGGACATTTTCGGCTATTGCGTTTGTTGGTTGCGGCGGCAATGTGTCAAGCTTTCTGTACGCGTCTGCGATAATAACGTCGCTGATTTCTAAGCCGCGCTTTTCCATCGCTTTTGCCGCCTCGAATGCCGTATTGCCGCCTGCCGAATATCCGAAGAGAATATAAGGGCCTTCCGGCTGGATTTCCAGCATTTTATCAATGTATTGTTCCATTCTGCTGTCTTCTTCAATAAAGTTAAAACCGTACACAGCAGCCCGTCCATTTAATGCCGTTGCAAGATCTTTAAAGAAAATGCCGAAACCTGAGATAGGCGGAAAACAGAAAAGATTGCGGCCTTTCGGCTGGTTCAGTCTGCTGATATGCTGCTCTGCAGCTTCTGTCAGTGTGTTTGAATACAGCTTTTCAGCCAATTGTTCAATTGTCGGATATTCAAATATCATTTCAATTGGCACATCCATCTGCTGCCTGGTCTTCAGCTGATGAATCACTTGCAATGCTTTCAAAGAATGGCCGCCCAGCTCAAAGAAGTCATCCTGTATGCCCAGCTCCCTGCAGCCGAGGATCGGCGTCCAAATGTCGATCAGCTCACGCTCTACCCAGTTTCGTGGCGGAACGGCTTTTGATGACGTTTTTTTCCGTTCTGGCGCAGGCAGCCCGCGGCGGTCCACTTTGCCGTTTGCGGTAAGCGGCATACGGTCAAGCTTCATCACATACTGAGGAATCATATAGTCGGGAAGCGACCTGGCCAACAGGGATCGAATGGCTCTTTCTTCAACATGTGCGCCTGTATAATACGCACAAAGGATTGCTTCTTGTCCTTCTTTTGCTACGATGACTGCCGCTTCCCTGATTCCATCAATTTCAGTCAAGCGCGCTTCGATTTCGGCCGGCTCAATCCGCTTCCCGCGAATCTTGAATTGGCGGTCGATACGGCTGATGTATCCGATGCTTCCATCAGGCAGCCAGTGTGCCAAATCGCCTGTTTTGTAGATCTTTTCTTCAGGATGAACCGGGTGGCTGACAAATGCTTCACTTGTTAAGTCAGGCCTGTTTAAATAGCCTTTGGCAACCCCGTCACCGCCGACACAAAGCTCACCGGGCACGCCGATCGGCGCAAGTCCGCCATTTTTATCAATGATATACGCAGTTGAATTGCTGATCGGTTTTCCGATTGGGATCGGCTGAGAAAAATCGTGCCTGATTTCGTAAAAGGTAGAAAATGTCGTATTTTCCGTCGGTCCGTATATGTTATAAAGGCTGAGATTCGGACAGCGGTGTCTGACCTTATTGATGAGCGCCGGGGACAAAGCTTCTCCGCCGACATATAAGGTGTGCAACCCAGAAAACATCTCCGGATCTGCCTGGGCGAACTGGTTAAAGAGTGCCGTCGTCAAAAACAGAATCGTAATCCGGTTGGAAGAAAGGTAATTGCCGAACCTCTCAGGGGCAAGCATTGTCGAGCGGTCAACCACATGAAGACATGCTCCGTTCAAAAGTGCTCCGAAGATTTCAAACGTCACTGCGTCAAAACCGATGGACCCTGTCAGAATGAGACGGTCCGACATGCCAGCCGACGTGTAATTGCTGTTTGACACGAGCGATATGACGTTTCGGTTGGAAATCATCACGCCCTTCGGTTTTCCTGTTGAACCGGATGTATACATAATATAGGCAAGGTCATCAGGTGCTGTATCGGTATTCAGTTTTCCCGCATCAGGTGTTTGTTTTTCAGCTGCAGCCGGGATAGAGATGATGTGAGAAAAGTCAATGTCAGTCTCAATTCCTTTTTGTACCGTTAACAGCTGTGCTCCGCTCTCAGTGAGCATATCGGCGATCCTGTCGGTTGGCAGTTCTGCATCAAGGGGAAGGTACGTCCCTCCCGCTTTCAATACAGCGAGAACAGCGATGATAAATTCCGGTGAGCGTTCGGCCAGAATCCCGGCAATTCCCTTTGGCGCCAGACCGTTTTCCAGCAGGGTGCGGGCGAATGCAGTTGACCGTTCATCGAGCTCCCGGTACGTCATCGTCAGCCCGCCGGCGTGAAGCGCCTGATGGTTCGGGGTTTTCTTAACCTGTCGGCTGAACAGGCTGATGATGCTTTCATCTCTTTCATAAGTTGTTTTCGTGTCATTAAATTCGCCGATTATTCTTGATTTTTCCTTTTGTCCGAGCATCGGAAGCCGATCAGCGGGAACATCGGGATTGAAGGCGGCGCCGCGCAGAGCTTCTTCCAAGTGTCCTTTTACGCTCTCTATCCATACTTCGTCATAAACGTTCGCATTGTAGCTGAATTTGATGAGCAGCTCATCGCCAGGCGCTATGATGAGGTTAAAATCGTAGCCCGATTGTTCCGAAACGTTGACATTCCCGATCCGGAATGGTGCATCTGATTCCTTTTCCGCGTCTTTCATCTGCTGCTGGATCGGATAATTTTCAAACACGATAATATGGTCGATTAAATCCTGTTTCAGCTCAGTCTGCGATTGGATGTCAGCAAGCGGATGATAGCTGAACGCCTCTGAATCAAGCATTTCTTTCTGCAAGCGGCCCAGCAGTTCTCTAAAGCTTTCGTCACCCGTTTTAATGCGTACCGGAACGGTATTGATAAACAGCCCGATCATGCTTTCCACGCCGTCAATGACGGAAGGCCGCCCTGATACGACGGCGCCGAATACGGCATCGTCCGTCCGGTTGTAGCGCTGCAGCATCAAGCCCCATACAGTCTGCATAAGAACCGCGAGCGTAGCGCCCTCTTCTTTGGCGATGGTTTTCAGCCTGTCTGTCAGGTTTTGATCTAAAGAAAACAGCAGCTCTTTCTTACGGTAGCCTTTTTCCTGGGGACGGGCCGATATTTTCGGGAGTCCTGAGGGTGTCTCGCAGCCTGCTAAATATCCTTTCCAATATTCAGAAGCCGCGTCTTTGTCCTGATCAGTCAGCCATGTAATATAAGTGCTGTAAGGCTTTGCGGGCGCCAGTGTGACGGGTGAGCCTGATTCAATCGCCCGGTACATATGCATGAATTCCTGAAGGACGATGCCGAGGCACCAGCCGTCCATAAGGATGTGATGGTGACTCCAGACGCATATATATTTTTCGTCAGCCGTTTTAAACAAAGAAACGCGCATCAGCATATCCTTTTGCAAGTCAAAGCCTTTTAAGCGGTCACGTTCCTTAAATCGCTGTAAATAGATGCTCTGTTCCGCTTCGTCCAAATGTGTAAGATCTTCGCGGTGCAGCCGGAATTCCCGCTCACGCAGCACAACTTGGCGGGGGCCGTTCAGCTGAGCGACATGAGGTAAAAAAACCGTTCTGAAAATATCGTGACGGCTGATGACAGACTGTACGCTTTGCTCAAACAATTCCGGACGAAGCCGGCCTTTTATGGTGAAGACGGATTGCTCGATATATGCAGCCCCCTCCTTTTGCAGAAAGGAATGAAAAAGCATTCCTTCCTGCATTCGGCTGAGGGGATAAATATTTTGGATATTTTTTGTTTTGTCCATGTGTTCCTCCCGCTCGGTTTAGTGGAAGCTGAGTAAGTCGGCAATATCCTGCAATGCTTCCTCAGTCAGCTCCCGATCATCAAAGTCACTGACGGTCTTCTCCGTATCGGTTTTGCTGAGGCAGTGTTCCGACAGTTTCAGGAGATAATACCGGCAGCTTTCGGACAGCCGTTCGATCGTATCTTGCCGGAAGCGCTCCGTTTCATAGGAAATGCTGACGGTCATCCGGCCTTTTGCCGCAATCGCGCTGATTTCAAGTGACTGCTCCCGTTTCCATGTATCTGTCACATCATCTCCGCCTCCCAAAGGAGAAAACTGAAACGCGTCAGGCTGTTCCGTTTCTGCCGGGTTCCCGCCGGGCGCATCGAATTGTCCGAGATAATTAAAGCTGATCTCCGGTGCTTTCCCGAAAGTCATCCCGGCAAGCTTCGGCGGTGTTAAATATTTGAGGACGCCGTATCCGTTGCCTTTATCCGGAATGCGCCGCAATGTGTCTTTGACGGTTTTCAATGTGCGAATTTCATATTCTTCAAGAGGTTCATAAACTCCGCTCCGGAGAAGCACCGGGTAAATGGAAGTGAACCACCCCACTGTCCTGCTGATGTCCGCACCTGCCTGCTCCGATTGGCGTCCGTGTCCTTCAAGGGCGATTTTCAAAGCGTGCCGCGGCGACCACTTTTGAATGGCAAGCACGGCGGAAGCCAAAAGCACATCTTGCGTATCCGTATTGTAGGCGCTGTGCACATCTTTCAACAGGGCGTCCGTTTCACTTTCTGTCAGAGTGAAGGATACCGTGTTCCGTTTTTTTGCAGGAGTTTGAGATAAATCTGCCTGTTCGTAAGGAAGACTTTCTGTTTCATAGTGTTCAATCTCCCGCCAATACTCCGCCTGCTGAAGAAGCTGTTTACTTTCGGCATAATCGGCCAGCTGCTCCGTATATGTTTTGAATGACATGGTTTTCGGAGGAAGTTTGATTTCCTGTCCAGAGACGGCCTGCTCATAAGCAGAAGCCAAGTCTTCCAATAAAATCCGCCATGATATCCCGTCGACAGCGAGATGATGGACCGTCAGAAACAAGTAATCTTCTGCTTCAGAACGGAACAGCCCCGCCTGTACAAGCGGCCCGTTCTCCAAATCCATGTTTCTCTGAAGCTCTGCGACGCGGCGTTTTACAAAACGTTCCTTCTCATGCTCATTGCCTTCCATTTCTAATATGGTCAGGCTGTAAAGCTGTTCATCTGCGAGGTCAGCCGGTCTGTTGAAGAGGAGAAGACCTTTCTCTTCGTCTTTTTTGCAGACAATGCGCAAGGCATCATGATGAACGGTAATGGCTTTTAACGTTTTCCTCAGAGCCTCTTCATCTATTGAATTTGCTCTCGTCAGCATGACGGACTGGTTAAAATGATTTGCTTCCTTCATGTCTTGTGTGAAGAACCATTTGTGAATCGGCGACCACTTCACTTCTCCTTCTGCAGGAGCTTGGCTGACCGGCTGCCGCTCTGTACGGACATAAGGCGCCAGCTCCCTAATTGTCGGCCGGCTGAAAATATCTTTTACGGCGATCTGTTTTCCTGCCTGATGTAATCGGGCTGATACTTGCAGGGCTTTGATGGAATCGCCGCCCAGTTCAAAAAATGATTGATCCGCGGCAATGTTTTCAGTTCCGAGCACTTCGCTCCAAATCGCGGACAGCTCTTTTTCCATGTCGCTTTCAGGCTCGGTAAATGCCCGTCCGGTGTGCGCTTTTTTCCGCGGCTCAGGAAGCGCGCGGCGGTCAAGCTTCCCGTTCGGTGTGACAGGCAGGGCTTCAAGTGTTTCAAAGAACGCCGGCACCATATAAGCGGGCATTTCATTTCTGAGTGCCTGCTGCACGGTTTCACTTTCTGTTCCTTCTTCTGTCACGATATAAGCGCATAGTTCCGTTTGGCCTGCTGATGCGGTATGAGCGGTGACAGCTGCTTCTTTGACACCTTTTATGCCTGTTAAGGAGGATTCAATTTCTTTCAGTTCCACCCGGTAGCCTCTGATTTTGACTTGCTCGTCCATTCGGCCGATATACTGCAGCGTGCCGTCCGGCAGCCATTTTGCCAGGTCGCCCGTGCGGTACATGCGCCGGTTCTTCTGGAACGGGTCTTGGACAAAGGCTTGGGCCGTTTGCTTAGGAAGATTGCGGTACCCTCTTGCAAGGCCGGAACCCGAGATGCAAAGTTCTCCCGTTACACCGATCGGCTGCGGATGATCTCCGTTTAAAATATAAACGTGTGAATGCTCAATCGGACGGCCGATCGTAATGTTCTTACTTTGTTCTATATGTCTTGCCGCTGTAGTGGCGACGCTGTTTTCCGTCGGGCCGTACTCATTGGCAAGCTCCGTGTGTGGACAAACTGATAAACTGCGGCTGATAATGTTTTGGTCGACAGCTTCTCCCGCTAATGTGACAATTCTGAGAGACTCTGCATCCCCCGGCTCCAGTACGTCAAGCAGTGTACGGTACAGTACGGGAACAATGATCATGTGAGTGATGCGGTAAGATGCAAGATAGTGTTTAATGGCAAGAATATCTCTTGCTTCATCTTCGGCTAAAACGGCCGCTTTCGCACCGGAAATCAGCGGTGTGAACATGCTTGTTACAAACCCGTCAAAGGAAAATGAAAAGAGCTGAAGAATCGTATCTTTCTCATTCAGATCATAAAATCCGCTCCGCCATTGAAGGGTTTGGCTGACGGATCGATGTTCGACCATAACCCCTTTCGGCCTGCCTGTCGTTCCCGATGTATAAATGATGTAAGCCAAATCTTCCGGTGCTGATAATGACTGGACCGGCGAAGCATCCTGTTCTTGAATATCCTCCAGTGCGAGCACTTCACCGTTAAAACGATCAGGCACTTGTTCTATCGCACCGTGTGCGGTAAGGAGAAGCGCTGTGCCGCTGTCTGAGATGATATATTGCTTGCGTTCCTCCGGATATTCAGGATCTATCGGGACGTAAGCTCCTCCGGCTTTCCAAACCCCGAAGACTGCCGCTACTTGTTCCGGCGATCTTGGTATCACAATGCCGACGGCTGCATCAGGTCCGATCTGCCGTTTTTGCAGGGCTCTGGCGATTTTATTCGACCAGTCATCTAATTCTTTGTATGTGATCAATGTTTCCCCGCTGATAAGGGCCGCGGCATCAGGTGTTTTTCGCGCCTGGGTGATGAACAGTTCATGAACTGTTTTTTCAGGCAGCTGTTGATCCGTCATGCCGTTAAAGTCTGAAAGAATCCGGTTCCGTTCCGGAGCAGTCAGCATGCTGATCGCTTGTAAAGAAGTTTCCGGTTCACGGACAATGTGTTCAAGCATCGTCATAAAGTGGGAAGCCCAGCGCTGCATCGTTTCTTTCCGGAATAAAGACGCCGCATATTCAAACAGAAAATGAATCTGTCCCCCGCCTTCAGAAGCCTGCAAAGTGACATCAAATTTGGAAACCGGACGGGACACGTCCGCATTCTGAATATGCAAACCGTCCAACAGCAGTTCCTCATGCTCTATATTCTGGACGACAAGCATGGCGTCAAACAGCGGATTGCGGCTTGTGTCCCGCTGCACCCCGAGCCGTTCCACAAGCTCTTCAAACGGGTAGTCCTGATGCTCATACGCCTCAAGCGCAGCCTGGCGGACTTCCGCCAAATAATCGGTGAACCGTTTGTCTCCTTTCGGCTCCGTTCTGATGGCGAGCGTGTTGACGAACATGCCGAGAATCGGTTCAAGGTCTTTGTGCGGGCGCCCGGCAATCGGCGAGCCGACGATGATGTCTTCCTGCCCGCTCAGGCGTGCGAGTAACGTATTGTACGCGGCGAGAAGCACCATATACAAAGTGGAGCCGTGATCCCGGGCGATGCGGTGAAGGCCGGATGCCGTTTCAGCGTCAAGCGCGCACGATACGCTGCCGCCCGCAAAGCTTCTGACAGCCGGACGGGGCTTGTCAGCCGGAAGCTCAAGCACCGGAAGCTCTCCTTCAAGCCGCTTCAGCCAATAGGCTTCCTGCTTCTGGTACCCTTCTTTCTCCTGAAATGACCGCTGCCAGACGGCATAGTCTTTATATTGAAGGCGCATCGGCGCAAGCGAACGGCCTGCGTACAGCTCGCCGAATTCTTTAATCAAGGTGTTGACGGACACACCGTCAGAAATAATATGATGCATATCCGTTAATAAAAGATGACGTTCGTCTGATTCTTTCACGAGGGCCGCACGGAAGAGCGGCGCTTCCTCCAGACAAAACGGCCGGACGAATGCGTCAGCTGACTCGGCCTCATCCAGCTGAAACGGCACGCTGTCATGGATGCGCTGCACCGGTTCGCCGTCAGGCCCCGTTTCAAAGGACGTTCTGAGCGACTCATGCCGCTCAACAAGCTGCCGGAACGTCTCCTCCAGCCGGCCGCGGTCAAGCGGGCCCGTCAGTTCCAGCACAGCCGGCATATTGTAGCCGACACCGCCGTCTTCAAGCTGTTGGAGCACATACATCCGTTTCTGCGCCGAAGACACCGGATAGGTGTCCTGTGTTTGCGCAGGCTGAATCGCTTCATACGGGCTCTCTTCCAAGTCCTGAATAACCGAAGCGAGCTCTTCCACCGTCGGCCGGGCGAAGATGTCCTGTAACGGCACCTGAAC
>NZ_JBYTDS010000027.1:0-9205 GCF_058791615.1 Bacillus sp. EB106-06-01-XG163 | reverse complement strand
GGCCGCGCTTGAAGCGTATGAGCATCAGGACTACCCGTTTGAAGAGCTGGTGGAGCGGCTCGGCGTGCAGCGGGACACAAGCCGCAATCCGCTGTTTGACGTTATGTTTGTGCTCCAAAATATGGAGCGTGAATCCCTGGTGTTAAATAAGCTGCATTTGGCTCAAGCTGCGGATACAAGTCATAAAACCGCAAAGTTTGATGCCACGCTTTACGCGTCAGAAGGGTCTGACGGTTCCATCAGCTTTGATTTTGAATTCAATACAGATATCTATCAAAAACAGACAATTGAAAAATGGCTTTCTTATTTTACCCGTATTCTTACAAAAGTAATTGAAAACCAAGCGATACCGCTTGGTGACATTCACGTACTGGATGATGCTGAAACAAATCGCGTCATTTATCAGTTTAATCAGACGAAAAGCGATTACCCAAGACACGAAACCATCAGCCGTTTATTTGAGCGTCAGGCAAAAGAAACCCCCGATGCCCGGGCAGTTGTATATGATGGACAAATCTTGACATACCGTGAGCTGAACGAACGGGCTAACAGAATAGCGGCGGCTCTCCGATCAAATGGCGTCGGTCCGGAAAGCGTTGTCGCATTATTAACCGGCCGCACAACAGAGCTTGCTTCCGGAATCCTCGGAATATTAAAAGCGGGGGGCGCCTACTTGCCTATCGGTGACGATGTGCCGCGGGAACGGGCTGAATGGATGCTTAAAGACTGTAAAGCTGATATTCTTCTCCAATCTGATAAACTTGACGGTCTGCCGCTTTCAGGAAAACGTTTATTCATAGAGGATATTCAAACAAAGGCCGGATTGAGTTCGGAAAATCCCGAACCGCTCGGAGGACCTGATTCATTGGCCTACATGATTTATACGTCCGGGTCAACAGGTGCGCCAAAAGGCGTCATGATTGAACAGCGAAGCGTGATCCGCCTTGTGAAAAACAGCAATTATATTGATTTTACGCCGGAAGATAGACTGTTGTTTACTTCATCATTAGGATTTGATGTTACGACATTTGAAATATTCGGTCCGCTTTTAAACGGCGCTTCTTTATATGTAAGTGACCAGGAAACCTATCTCGACTCGGATGTTCTGGAAACATTTATACAGCAAAACGGCATTACGACACTGTGGCTGACATCGTCTCTGTTCAACCATTTATCAGAACAAAATGAACACGTGTTTTCCGGATTATCCCGATTGATTATCGGCGGGGAAGCACTGTCCCCGAGCCATGTAAACCGGGTTCGGAATGCGCTGCCGCATCTCTCAGTATGGAATGGATACGGACCGACTGAAAACACGACGTTCTCGACTTGCTTTTTGATTGAACAATTATACGATCATTCAATCCCGATCGGCCGCCCTGTCGGAAATTCAACCGCATATATCATAAACAGCAGGGGAACACCGCAGCCGATCGGCGTCATCGGCGAATTATGCACAGGCGGAGACGGTGTGGCAAGAGGATATTTCGGCCGCCCTGAGCTGACGGAAGAAAAATTTGTCCCCAATCCTTTTGTTCCCGGAGAACGGATGTACCGCACCGGAGATTTAGCCCGCTGGCTGCCGGACGGAACGATCGAATATGCCGGGCGGATGGATGATCAAGTGAAAATCCGCGGTTATCGGGTCGAGCTGGGAGAGATTGAAGCTGCACTGAGGGGCCTGGACGGTGTGAAAGAAGCTGCCGTGTCAGTCAGAACCGGGCAGTCCGGCAATAAAGAACTGATCGCATATATGAGTCTGCAGGCGGACATGGATACAGAAAAAGTGCGTTCTTCACTGTCTAAGCAACTGCCGAATTACATGGTTCCGGCCTATATGATGGAACTTGAGAAGCTGCCGCTTACGCCGAACGGTAAATTGGATCGGAAAAATCTGCCCGAACCGGAGCTCGCGCTTCAAACCGCGTACACAGCTCCCCGCAATGAGCTTGAAGAACAGCTTTCCGTGATCTGGCAGGAAGTGCTCGGCACAAAACAAGTCGGGATTGAGGACTCATTTTTTGAATTGGGCGGCGACTCAATCAAAGCGCTGCAAGTTTCCGCACGGCTCGGACGCTATGGGTGGAAAATGACGGCGAGTGACTTATTCCGGCATCCGTCCATTAAGGAGCTCGCGCCTCTTATCCGGAAAGCGGAAAGAGTTATCGATCAGCGGCCGGTGGAAGGAAACATTCCTTGGACACCCGTTCAGCACTGGTTTTTATCACAGCGGATGGAAAACAGAAATCATTTCAATCAGTCCGTCATGATGTTCAGCTCTGACGCATTGCATAAACAGCCGCTCAAAGAAGCCTTGGAGCATCTTGTCATTCATCATGATGCACTCCGGATCACCGTCAGTGCAGAAAACGAAAGTTTCAGACAAATCAATCACGGTATTCAAAAAGATGAACTGTACAGCTTGGACATTTGGGATCTGTCTGAGACAGATACTTGGGAAAAAGAAATAGAAAGTGAAGTCGCTGCGCTCCAACAGCGGATGGATATTGAAAAAGGCCCGTTAATAAAAGCCGGCTGGTTCAAAACCCGGTCCGGGGATTATTTATTCATCACCGTACATCACCTGGCGGTTGACGGAGTGTCATGGCGTATTTTGCTGGAGGATTTATCTGCCGCTTACACTCAAGCCGTAAAAGGTCAGCCGGTCCAGCTTCCGCCAAAGACCGATTCGTTTAAGCAATACGCTGAAAGGCTTTCAGAATACGCAAAAAGCAGCAAGCTGATGCGTGAAGAAGAATATTGGCGTTTTATTGAAGAAGAAACAGCCGCCGAACTTCCTTATGAAAAACCGCAGCATCAGACGGGAGTCGACAGCATTCGGCAAACGGTAAGCTTTACGCTTACAGAAGAAGAAACGTCCGTTTTGCTTCAGCAGGTCAACCGGGCCTACCATACCGATACGCAAGATATTCTTCTGACTGCCGCAGCTTTGGCTTTACGGGACTGGACAGGGGGCGGCAGACTGCGCATCGCGATGGAAGGGCACGGGAGAGAGCACATCATGCCGGAGCTTGACATCAGCCGCACCGTAGGCTGGTTTACCTCCATGTATCCGGTGCTCATTGACTTGAACACAGCAGGCGCTGAGCTTGGAACGGCGGTAAAAACGGTCAAAGACACACTCGGAAGAATACCGGATAAAGGAATAGGCTACGGCATTTTAAAATATATGACACCGCCTGAACAAAAAACAATCCGCTTCAGACAAGCGCCTGAAATCAGCTTTAACTATTTAGGGCAATTCAATGATACAGAAGATCAGCACACGTTCAGTCTGTCCGGTCTTGCAAGTGGGCACGACATCACGCCGACATGGCAGCGGGAACAAGCGGTGGAAATGAGCGCGATGGCCGCACAAAACAAACTTCACTTCAGTTTGAGCTATCCGCCGAGCCGCTTCCGCAAAGAAACGATGGAACAGCTGCTGCAAACTTTACAGCAATATTTGCGTGATATTATGGCGCACTGCACCGGCAAAGAGGAAGCAGAAAAAACCGTTAGTGATTTTAGCAGCAAAACGTTAACATCTGATGATTTGGACAGCATAGCGAGTTTTGTCGAGGAACTGTAGAAAAAGGCGACGGGGAGATTATAACATGACAAAAAAGAATGCAATTCAGGATATTTATCCGCTGTCTTATATGCAGGAAGGAATGCTTTTTCATTCCCTCCTGCAAAAGGAATCACAGGCTTACGCCGAGCAGGCCTCCTTTTCAATAACGGGGAAGGTTGACACCCGCGTGTTTGAAGAGAGCGTTCATGCCCTTTTCGACAGACATGATATTTTCAGAACGATCTTTATCAGCCAGAACGTGTCAGTGCCGCAGCAGGTCGTATTAAAAGAGCGGAACGTCAGCATCATTGAGGAAAATCTCACCAATTTAAACAAGGCTGATCAAATCAAGCATATTGAAGAAGCCAAACGAAGAGACCGTAAGAAAGGATTTCATCTGCAAAAAGACATGCTGATGCGGGTGACGCTGCTTCAAACCGGTGAATGTGAATATACGTGCATATGGAGTTTCCATCACATCATTATGGATGGCTGGTGTCTCGGAATCGTGCTGAAAGAGTTCTTCCAGATATACGCCTCGCGGCTCCGCCGGACACCGTTAACGCTTGAGCCCGCTGTGCCGTACGGGACCTACATCAAGTGGTTGATGGAGCAAGATAAAGAAAAAGCCGCTTCGTACTGGGAGCGGTACCTTGAAGGCTTTGAGCAGCAGACTGTTCTGCCGAAGCAGAAAAAAGCCGGCGAAAGCAGACAAGAGGAAGTGACGTTTTCCTTTTCAAAAGAGGACACGGCTAAGCTGAAAGAGCTGGCCGTAAAAGAAGAGGTCACGCTGAGCACCATTTTCCACACGCTCTGGGGCATTTTGCTTCAGGCGTATAACCAGACAGAAGATGCGGTTTTTGGTTCTGTCATTTCCGGAAGGCCGTCTGAAATCGAAGGCATCGAGCGAATGATCGGCCTGTTTATTAATACCGTGCCTGTCCGGATCAGCGGGGCAAACATCCCGTTTCAAAAGCTGATCAAAAATGTGCAAAAGGATGCTTTGAAAGGACAGGCATACAGCTATCATCCGCTTTATGACATACAGGCGAATTCACAGGTAAAACAAGGCTTAATTGACCACATTCTCGTCTTTGAGAATTATCCGGTTGAACAGGAGCTTGATGTGCTGAACAGCAAGGGGGACACGAAAGACCTTTTTCACATCCATGATTTCAGCATGGAAGACGAAACCAATTACAGTTTTTATCTTATGGTGGCGCCGGGTGACGAAATTCATTTGAAAATGAGATACGATTCAAGCATGTATGACCGCCAATTTATTGAAAATATCAAAGGCCATTTAGCACACATCGTCTCCCAGGTTCTCGACAAACCGGACATCACGCCGGACAAGCTTGAAATCATAACCCCGGAGGAAAAAGCGCAGCTGCTTGCACCGATTTCTGAAGAGACCGAAAAGCCTGTATATGACACGGTTCATGCAATGTTTGAACGGCAGGCCGCAAAAACACCGGATCAAATCGCGATTCGGTATGAAGGCGAGTCAGTGACGTACAAAGAGCTGAACGAATCGGCTAATAAGCTGGCCCGCCTGCTGCAAAAGCGCGGATTAAAGCGGGAGGAACCGGTAGGCGTCATGCTCGGCCGTTCCCCTTCTTTAGCGGCGGCTGTTCTCGGTATTTTAAAAGCGGGCGGCGCCTTTGTCCCGATTGATCCGGGCAGTCCAAAGGAGCGTATCCGATATGTCATTGAAAACAGCGGCTGCGTCCATGTTGTAACAGAGCGGCATCAGTCAGTCCCCGCGGAACAAGCGCTGCAAGTTACATACATAGAAGAGGCCGGGACGGAAGCGGACGGAAGCAATGTGCAATCCATTAATACGGCGGACGACCTCCTTTATATGATTTATACATCGGGAACGACAGGGAAACCGAAGGGTGTGCTGCTCGAACATAAAAATATGGCCAACCTGCTTTCTCACCAATTGACGAACACAGACATTGATTTTTGCACAAATGTGCTGCAGTACGCATCTGTGGCGTTTGACGTCTGCTATCAGGAGTTATTTTCAGTACTCTTGAGCGGCGGCACCCTTTGTATCGTGCCCGAATCAATCAAACGGGACGTTTCTCAGCTGTTTTCGTTTATTGATCAGCACAAAACGGAAGTTGTGTTTTTCCCGACTGCGTTTGTCAAGATGCTTTTCAATGAAGAAGGTTATGCACATTCTTTTCCCCGCTGTGTGAAGCATGTTATTACGGCCGGGGAGCAGCTGACCGTTTCGCGTTTGTTCAGGCAGACGCTCCGTTTACACGGTATGCATCTGCATAATCATTACGGCCCGTCAGAAACTCATGTGGTTTCAACCTATACGATTTCTGCGGGTGATGACATACCTGAACATCCGCCGATCGGGAAACCGATCCATCATAACAAAATGTATATTCTCAGCAAAAACAGACAGCTTCAGCCTCTCGGAATTGCGGGAGAATTGTATATTTCCGGGGCGAATACAGGAAGAGGCTATGTGAACAATCCGGCGCTGACCGAAGAGAAATTTTTGCCGGATCCGTTCAGAACGGACGCCGTCATCTACCGGACCGGAGATTTGGCAAGACTGCGTGCGGACGGCCAAATTGAATACATCGGCCGGACAGATGATCAAGTGAAGATCAGAGGATACCGGATTGAACCGAAGGAAATTGAAACCGTCCTGGCAAATCATCATGCCGTGAAAGAAGCTGCTGTTCTGATTCAAACGAATGAGTCGGGCGAAAATGAATTATGCGCCTACTGCAACGTCTCACAAGCGACTGATCCTTCTCAGCTGCGAAGTGATTTGGCGAAAGAGCTGCCTGATTATATGATTCCGGTCAAATGGGCTTTTGTTGACTCGATTCCGCTCACTGCGAACGGAAAAGTCGATCAGCGGGCCCTTCCGGAAGCTTCGGCGTACGCAGCGGGCCGTCAATATACAGCTCCCAGGAATGTGACGGAGCTGAAGCTTACCCGCATATGGGAAGAAGTGCTTCAAAGCGGCCCGATCGGCGTTCACGATCACTTTTTCGAGCTTGGCGGCCATTCATTAAAGGCGACGGCACTCGTTGCAAAAATAGCTAAAGAGTGCAGTGTGCAAATCCCGCTGAGCGATGTCTTCAGCCATCCGACTGTAGAAGAACTCGCCAAAATCATCAGTGAAGCAGAAGAGAACCCGTTCGCATCCATAGAAAAGACAGAAATGAAAGAAACATATCCTGTCTCATCCGCCCAAAAACGGATGTACGTCCTTCACCAGCTTGAAAATGGCGGTGTCAGCTATAACATTCCAGCCGTTTTAGAGGTGAAGGGGCCGTTTGACCGAGACAGGATGGAAGCCGTGTTCAAGGAACTGATCCGGCGGCATGAACCGCTCAGAACGTCCTTTGAAGAAAAAAACGGCCTGCCTGTGCAGAGGATTCATGACGACGTGCCGTTTGCATTTACAAAAGAACAATCAGCCGAAGCGTTTATCCGGCCGTTCGATCTCGGCAAAGCGCCCCTTTTCCGGGCGGGATTTGTCCAAATAGAAAAAGACCGGCATCTGCTTTTAGCTGACATGCATCATATTATTTCAGACGGCGTATCCGTCAATCTTTTGATACGTGAATTCAGTGAGCTGTATGCTGAGAGAAGTCTGCCGCCGTTACGGATTCAATACAAAGATTATGCCGTCTGGCAGCAATCATTTATGGCGGGCGCCGCATATCGGAAACAAGAGGAGTACTGGCTGAACCGGCTTGCCGGTGAGATTCCCGTGCTTGAATTGCCGGCTGATAAGCCGCGTCCCCCGGTGCGGAGCTTTTCCGGTGACCGGGTGTCATTTGTCATCAATGAAAAACATACAGCACAGTTGAAAAAGCTGGCGAAAGAAAACAAATGCACACTGTATATGACGCTGCTCGGTGTGTACACAGTTCTGTTAGCCCGTTTAAGCGGACAGGAAGATATGATCGTCGGGTCTCCGATTGCAGGAAGGCCACATGCCGACCTTGACGCCGTTCTGGGCATGTTTGTCAATACGCTTGCTTTCAGGACGCGTCCCGACGGAAGCATGACATTCAAAGAATATTTAAAGGAAATTCGCCAAACAGCGCTTGAGGCTTACGAACATCAGGATTACCCGTTAGAAGAGCTCGTCGATAAGCTCGGTGTGCCGCGGGACATGTCCCGAAATCCGCTGTTTGACACAACATTTGCGCTGCAAAATATGGAACAGCAGAAGCTTAGGGCAGCCGGACTTGAACTGCAGCCGGCAGACGTCAGCCTGCCGATTTCTAAATTTGACTTATCACTGTACATCTCTGAAAATGCCGGTGAATTGTACTGCCAGTTTGAATACAGCACCGATTTGTTTGAGAGAAAAACGATTCAAAAATGGGCGGGATTTTTTACGACACTTGCCGAAAACGCCGCGGCTGATCCGGGCTTGGAATTAGACGATATTTCTGTTTTGACAGAAAAAGAAGAAGTGTCTCTGCTTCAAGATTTCAGCCCCTTTCAGAAAACAGCGTTTCCGCTTCATCAGTCTCTTCATGATCTGCTGGAACAGCAGGCGGAAAAAACGCCGGACCGTCCGGCAATTTTAACTGATGACATTTCGATTACGTATCAGGAACTGAACGAAAGGGCAAACGAGCTTGCGCACCAGCTGATCAAGCGCGGGATAAGGCTGGAGGATAAAACCGCCATTATGGGCCGGCGTTCTCCTGACATGATGATCGGCATTTACGCTGTCTTAAAAGCAGGCGGTGCATATCTGCCGATTGATCCGGATTACCCGGAAGAGCGGATTCGCTTTTTACTGAAAGACAGCGGCGTGAAATTCTTACTGGCAGAACCAGAACTTTTCGCACCAGATCTTTTTGAGGGAGAAACGATCTCTCTGAAAAGCGGACAAACAGGAAACCCTGAAGCTGCGGCCAACCCTAACGTTCCGGTAAAACCTGATTCATTGGCTTATATCATCTATACATCCGGTTCTACGGGACGCCCAAAAGGCGTGCAGGTTGAACATCGGTCAGCCGTAAACTTTTTATACTCACTGCAAACGCGTTATGGATTAAGTGATTCTGACATCATTTTGCATAAAACATCATACTCTTTTGACGCTTCGATTTGGGAGCTGTTTTGGTGGCCGATCGCGGGAGCTTCTGTTTTCCTCCTTCCGCAAGGCGGCGAGAAAGACCCTGAAATGATACTGAACGCATTGGAGAATAACCGCATAACGGCGGCTCATTTTGTGCCATCCATGCTTCATGCTTTCTTGGAATATATAAATTCCAGAAAACAGCCGATCAAAAAAACCTGCTTAAAAAGGGTTTTTGCCGGCGGCGAACAATTGGGCCCGCACCTGGTTTCCCGTTTTTATGACCTTCTGCCGGGAACGGAATTGACAAATTCCTACGGTCCGACGGAAGCGACAGTAGAAGCGGCGTACTTTGATTTGCCGCAAGGAAAAGAATTTCACAATGTTCCGATCGGCATTTCCGGGCATAACATGCGGCTGTATCTTTTAAATCAAAAGAAACGGCTTCTGCCGCCGGGCTGTATCGGAGAGCTGTACATCGCGGGGACAGGGGTGGCCCGGGGCTATCTGAACCGGCCCGAGCTGACGGAGGAGCGTTTTCT
>NZ_JBYTDS010000026.1:0-13236 GCF_058791615.1 Bacillus sp. EB106-06-01-XG163 | reverse complement strand
GGCCTTCACCGCATCGCCCGGGATCACGGCTCCACTTTGTATATGGTGCTTCTCGCCGCGTACAATACGTTACTCGCGCGATTGAGCGGGCAGGAAGACATCATCGTCGGCTCGCCGATTGCCGGGCGTCCGCACAAAGACCTTGAACCGATTCTCGGCATGTTCGTCAACACGCTCGCCATCAGAACGGAGCCGAAAGGAGGCAAACGGTTCACCGATTACTTGGCGGAAGTCCGCCAGGCCGCGCTTGAAGCGTATGAGCATCAGGACTACCCGTTTGAAGAGCTGGTGGAGCGGCTCGGCGTGCAGCGGGACATGAGCCGCAATCCGCTGTTTGATGCGATGTTTATTCTTCAGAATATGGAGCGAGAAGAGATAAATCTGGCCGGTCTGAAGGTGTCACGATCAGAACATACCGAACATGATGTATCAAGTTTTGACCTGACCTTATCAGCGGCTGAATCCGATGGAAACATCCGCTTTGAAATGGAATTCAGCACCGAGCTTTTTATGAAAGAAACGATTGAACGCTGGATGGGCCACTTACTGAATCTCTTGCGCCATGTTGCCGCCGAACCGGAAGTCACACTATCGAAAGCTGACATTTTGGATGAAGAAGAAAAACAAAAGTTACTGATTGAGTTTAATAACACACAAACCGAATTCATGGAAAAACACAAACTGTTTCACCAGTTGTTTGAAGAGAAAGCAGAAGAAACGCCTCATCAGACCGCTGTTATTGAAGGAACACAACAGATCAGCTATTCGCAGCTTAATGAGCGGGCAAATCGGCTTGCGCGAACATTACACAAATATGGATTCGGTCCGGGAAAAAGAGCAGCTATATTGGCAAACCGTTCGATTGAAGCGATCGTCAGTGTTCTTGCCGTCATGAAATCGGGAGGGGCGTATATACCAGTTGACTCCCATTATCCTGAGGAACGGATTCGCTATTTATTAAAAGACAGCGCGGCATCCGTCTTGATGGTGCAGTCAGAATACAAAGAACTTGCTTCACAGCTGACGGATCACAATTTATTTCTCATTCAGCTTGATCATGAAGATCAATACGATATTTGTGCAAAGAATATTCAGCCGGCAGCGTCACCGGATGATACTGCATATATCATATATACTTCGGGAACAACGGGAACGCCGAAGGGAGTCGAAGTCAGAAATCGCAGCTTTACGCATGCAGCACTTGCATGGCGCAGGATTTATGAGCTTGATCTTATACCGGTCAGAGTGCTGCAGATGGCGAGTTTCTCATTTGATGTATTTTCAGGAGATCTTGCACGCGCCCTGCTAAACGGGGGAACGCTTGTCATTTGTCCGGATGACGTCCGGCTTGAGCCGCAACAGCTTTATCGGCTCATTGATCAGTACCGTATCACGTTTATGGAGTCGACACCCGCGCTGATTGTTCCGTTTATGGAATATATATATCGCCGGAAGCTCGCGCTGCAAAGTGTAAAAATACTGGTACTGGGTTCAGATATGATCAAGTCGCAGGATTTTTATACGCTTCATGAACGCTTCGGAAAAGAAATGCGGATCATTAACAGCTACGGTGTAACAGAAGCGACAATTGATTCTTCGTATTATGAAGCCGAAATGAGCGAAAAGCCGCGGGAAGATGATGTGCCGATCGGTGTTCCGCTTCCGAATGTACAAATGTACGTCTTAAACAAAGACAAACAGGTCCAGCCGATCGGCGTTTTCGGAGAGCTGTATATCGGAGGGGCCGGCGTCGCCAAAGGATATTGGGGACAGCCTGAGCTGACAGAGGGCGCATTCAGTGACCCGTTACAAACGGGAGAAACGCTTTACAGAACCGGAGATCAGGCTTGCTGGCTGCCGGATGGTACTCTTCGTTTTCAAGGGCGGATTGATAAGCAGGTAAAAATCAGAGGCTACAGAATTGAGACGGGAGAAATAGAAAGTGTGCTTTTGAAACACGATCAAGTCAAAGAAGCGGCTGTTACCGTGATGAAAGATGCCGAAGGACAAGCCCGATTAGCGGCATACATCGTTCCTAAAGAGGCCGATATCTCATCACTTCGCCAGTCTCTAATGCAGGAGCTCCCGGCTTATATGATGCCGTCCCATATTATCGGTTTAGACAGCATGCCCCTGACACTGAACGGCAAACTTGATAAATCGGCATTGCCGGCAGAAGAGATACATTCATCCCAGGCATTTGTCGCGCCCGGCGATGAAAAACAGGCGATGTTATGCCGGATTTGGGAAGATGTGCTTCATATTCAGAAAGCGGGAATCCATCACTCTTTCTTTGAGCTTGGGGGAGATTCCATTAAGGCGCTTCAAGTGTCAGCCCGACTCGCCGGAGAAGGCTGGAACATGTCGATCCGCGATTTGTTTCAATTCCCGACGATTGCAGAACTCGCGAAGCACCTCACGCCGGCTGTTGCAACTGCTGATCAGGGGCCGATAGAAGGAAGCGCTCCGCTGACACCGATCCAGCAGAGATTTTTTGAGGAGCCGGGTGCGTTTGAGCTTCATTATAACCAAGCGGTCATGCTGTGCAGTGAAGACAGCCTCGAAATAGATGCGCTGTATCAGGCGGTTTGCGCGCTGACCGAACATCATGATGCGCTGCGAATGACTTTCACTGAAAATGAGCATGGGGAAACGGTTCAATATAATCGCGGAATCACAAAGCAGTATGAAGAAATATTTACGCTTAACGTCATAGATATTTCAGAAGAAACGCAGCCCGAAAAACGGATAGCCGCTGAGGAAAAAGAAATACAGCAGGCCATGCGCCTTGATCAAGGGCCTCTGTTGCATCTCGGAGTGTTCCGGCTGAAAGAAGCCGACCATCTGCTGATCACGATTCATCACCTTATCGTGGACGGCGTGTCATGGAGGATATTGCTTGAAGATCTGCAGACAGCTTATCAGCAGGCGTTGGACGGCAAACAAATCGAACTGCCGCCGAAAAGCGATTCTTATATCAAATACGCTGAAGAACTTTTTGACATTTCCAAAAGCAAAGCATTGCTGGAGGAAGCCGCATACTGGGACAGCGTGATGTCTAGTGAAACAGCGCCGCTGCCGAAAATAACTGATGAAAACGCCGGACGATTGCAGGAAAACGCGCGCACGGCATCGTGGATATTAAGCAGCGAAGTCACGAAACAGCTGCTGTTGGAAACACAGCAGGCATACGGAACGGATGTTCATGAATTGCTTTTAACGGCGCTTGGAATGGCGCTTCATGAGTGGACGGGTTCCGAACAGATCCTTATCAGCACTGAGGGGCACGGGCGCCAGGGGCATATGCCTGACATTGATATGTCAAGAACGGCAGGATGGTTTACATCTGTTTACCCGGTGCTTTTGGATATGAGAGTGCCGGACGGCTCAGGCGAAAAAACCGCTCACAGCATAAAGACGGTAAAAGACATGATGAGACGGGTTCCTCATCACGGAACCGGCTACGGGCTGCTGAGATATTCGCGAAACATTCTTTATAAAGACCCAGAAATAAGCTTTAACTATCTCGGTGCGTTTGACGGTCTTGAGGGAACGCTGAAGATGTCACCGTTCAAACCACAGCATGATATAGCGGCCGGGCGCATCCGCGAATTTGATCTGGATATTAACGCGATGGTGGCGGCCGGGCAACTGGAGGTAAAAGCCGTTTATACCGATGTATTTGCACCGGGGGCAATCGAGTTCTTCATGAATCGTTTCCATACTCACCTCGAGGACATCATCGCCCATTGTTCCGGCAAGAAAGAGCGGGAAAAAACATTAACGGATTACAGCCATACAGAATTGACCGCTCAAGCACTATCAAGCATTGAAGATCTCGTAAAAGGACTTTAATTTCATAAAAAGGTGTGTGGCATTCGTGACACAAGCGACAGAAATTCAAGATATTTACCCTTTATCATATATGCAGGAAGGCATGCTGTTTCATTCGCTTCTGGATTCCGGATCAAACGCATATGTCGAGCAGATTTCGTTTACAGTCAGCGGGGATTTATGCATTGATACATTCCAAAAAAGTCTGGATATGCTTGTCAGCCGTTATGATATTTTCAGAACGATTTTCATAAAAGAAGTGCCTGACCTTGAAGGGCCGCAGCAGGTTGTCCTTTCACGCCGTGACACTGCCGTACGGACTGAAGACATTTCAGATTATTCGGAAGAACGGCAGCAAAGCATCATTGAGGAATTCAAGGAAACCGACCGGCATAAGGGGTTTGATCTGCAAAAAGGCCCCTTAATGCGCCTGACTCTTTTTCAAACGGGAGAAAACCGCCATACGTGCGTTTGGACTCACCATCACATTATGATGGACGGCTGGAGCTTGGGCATTGTGCTGAAAGATTTCTTCAGCATGTATTATGCGAACCGGAACGGGCGGCCTGTAAACCTCGGCAGTCCGGCTCCGTACAGCTCTTATATCAAATGGCTCCGAAGCCGGAATAAAGAAGAAACGTCAGCGTTCTGGTCGCGCTGCTTGGAAGATTACGGAGAAGTCGTTTCCGTTCCACAAACGAAGAATAAGCCGGCGCAAAACGGTTATGCATCTGAGCATTTTCAATTTTCCCTTGAGTCTGAAACCGTGCAAAAACTGACAGACATTGCCCGAAGCACCGGGGTCACGCTGAATACTATATTTACGAGCATTTGGGGACTGCTTCTCCATCGTTACAACGGCACTGAAGATGCGGTATTCGGTTCAGTTGTTTCCGGCAGGCCGTCAGCTATCGCCGGCATCGAATCCATGGCCGGACTGTTTATCAATACCGTGCCGGTAAGGGTGCGCGCGGCTGGGGATATGACTTTTTCTTCTCTTCTCAAAAAGGTGCAAAAAGAGTCACTCGCTGCGGAAGAGCACAGCTATTATCCGCTTTATGACATCCAAAACGAAAGCGGTCTGCAAAAAGATCTATTGAATCACATCCTGGTTTTTGAGAATTATCCGGTTCAGATGCAGACTGCGGTAAACGGCTGGAAGCAAACCGAAAGCAGTGCGCTCTCACTTGAAAACTTTTCGATGGCGGAAGAAACCAATTACGATCTTAACGTCGTCATCGTTCCGGGAGAAGAGTTTTATGTGAAATTCAGCTACAATGCGGGCATCTACGATCGGGAAGACATGAAACGGATCAAAGGGCATATTCTGGAGGTCATCTCCTGTGTAACGGAAGATCCGGACAGGCTTTTATCAAGCATCAGTCTCGTGCCTCCGGAGGAAGAAGCCTTGATTCATTCGTTTAACGAAACGAACCGTCCATACCCTGAGACAACCGTTCATGGGCTGTTTGAAGAACAGGCGGCAAAAACGCCTGACCAAGAGGCGTTGAGATATAACGGGGTAAGCTGGAGCTACAAGAAATTAAATCAGCGGGCGAATCAGATTGCGCATGCGTTAAGGGAAAAAGGCGCACGCCCCGACCAGATCACCGCTGTTATGCTGCGCCGATCAATGAGTACGGTTGCCGCTCTGCTCGGAATTTGGAAGTCGGGCAGCGCCTATATGCCGATTGATGCGGAATTCCCGCCTGAACGGATTTCATTTTTACTGAGAGACAGTGAAGCCTCACTGCTCGTGACCGAAAAGGACCTGCTCCCCCTCATTCCGCCGCATTTCAAGGGCAGCGTCGTCATCATGGAGGAAACGGTTTCCCAGCAGACCGCACCGCTTCCGCCGGTATCTGACAGCGGAAATTGGGCGTATGTCATTTACACCTCCGGAACGACAGGCCGGCCGAAAGGGGTGCTTGTACAACACAAAGCGATCAGCAATACATTGCAATGGCGGCGTGAAGAATACGGGATGACAGAAAGGGACATAGCGCTTCATCTTTTTTCATACGTATTTGACGGGTCATTAACGAGTCTTTTCACTCCGCTTCTGTCGGGCGCCTGTGTATTGTTAACTGATGAAGATGATGCGAAAGACGTCCTTTCAATAAAACAGAAAATCACCCGCCACGGAGTGAGCCATCTTCTGATCGTTCCGTCTCTGTATCGCGTTCTGCTTGATTCGCTGACGAAAAAGGATGCGCAGACACTTCGGGCGGTGACATTTGCCGGGGAAGCGGCCACTCCTGATATCGTGGAAGCGAGCCGCAACATATGCCCGAATGCCGAGCTGCTGAATGAATACGGGCCGACGGAAAACAGTGTGGCAACGACGATTCTGCGCAACCTGCAAAAAAGCAGCCGGATTACGATCGGGCGCCCGATTGCCAACACTTCTGTCTATATGATGCACGGAGATCGGCTGCAGCCGGTCGGAGCCGTCGGTGAACTGTGTATTTCCGGAAAAGGTCTGGCGGACGGATATTTTCAGCAAAAAGAGCTGACGGACAAAGTCTTTACCCCTCATCCGTTTCGTGAAGGTGAACGGCTGTACAGAACGGGAGATGCAGCCCGATTTTTACCGGATGGAACGATTGAATATATGGGACGCTTTGACGATCAGGTGAAGGTAAGAGGTTACAGAATTGAATTAGGAGAAATCGAAACGGCACTCAGAAGTCTGTCCGGGGTAAAAGAGGCGGCAGTCATGGTGCGCAAAACGGCGGACGGGGAACAGGAGCTTGCAGCTTATGTCGTACTGAAAAATGCGGGTGTGACATTTGACCCTCATGCCGAATTGGCCGGGAGATTACCTGCTTATATGATACCGGGAAGCTTTACCAAATTAACGGAAATGCCGCTGTCTGTGAGCGGAAAACTTGATCGGGCCGCACTTCCTGAGCCGAAAGAAGCCGGGAGAACCGGTGATTATCAAGCTCCGCGCACAATGCTTGAGACTGAGCTGCTGTCTATTTGGCAAGAAGTGCTGAAACGGGAACACATCAGTATGAGAGATGATTTCTTCCAAATCGGCGGACAGTCGCTGAAAGCCGCGTCGCTTGTTTCAAACATACATAAACGGCTGCAAATTGAACTTGCCGTCCGCCATGTTTTTGAACATCCGACCATCGAGAGCATGGCCCGCTTCCTTGAACAGAGGAAAAGAGGAGAATATGCAGAAATCACGCCTGCGGAGGCAAAGGACTTGTACCCGCTATCTTTTGCGCAAAAAAGGCTCTATGCCCTTCATCAGCTTGCAGCGGACAGTACGGGCTATCATATGCCCGCTTGTCTGGAACTGAGCGGCAGACTCAACCGGGATCGTCTGCACGAAGCCTTTTCAGCGCTGTTACAAAGGCATGAAGCGTTACGCACATCATTTGTTTTACGAAACGGGGAGCCGATGCAGCACATACATGCACATGTCGATCTTGACCTCACAGAGATTCACATGCCATCCGGGAACCTTCTTCAAGAGGTGATGGAAACTTTCGTCAAACCGTTTGACGTGGAAAAAGCGCCGCTTTTGAGAGTGACTTTAGCCAAAGTTACTGAAGAACGTCATTTTCTGCTGCTTGATATGCATCATCTTATCGCAGACGGTGTGTCAATGAGCGTTCTGATTCAAGAATTGACGGATTTGTACAGAGGAAAAGAGTTGCGGCCGTTAAAACTCCAGTACAAAGATTTTTCCGTCTGGCAGCATGAGCGGTTTGCCGCTGAAGAATTTAAAAGACATGAGCGTTATTGGCTGGATGCGATCGGGGAAAACATTCCCGTTCTTGATCTGCCGCTCGATAAAAAGCGCCCTCAGCTTCCTGATTTCAGCGGGTCCGTTGTTCGAACGCGCCTTCAAAAGGAAACGGCGGAGAACTTGCGCCGGCTCATGGATGAGACGGGTTCGACACTGTATATGATTCTTTTGGCAAGCTACTCCTTGTTCCTTTCTAAATTGGGCGGGCAGGAAGACATTGTCGTCGGTTCACCTGCGGCCGGCAGAAGCCGCGCTGAGCTTGACGGGGTCATCGGCATGTTTGTAAATACCGTGGCAATGAGAAGCAGGCCGAAAGGGGATAAGACATTCCGCGCTTATTTAGAAGAGGTGAAAATGCTCGCCCTCGGCGCGGCCGAACATCAGGACTTCCCGTTTGAAGAACTTGCCCAAAAGCTTGATACACACCGGGAAGTCAATCGCAATCCGCTGTTTGATGCCATGCTCGTTTTGCAAAACAGTGATGATTTCGAAGTGAACCTTCCGGGCTTATCCGTTTCTTTACATGCAGTGAAGCATGACATTTCAAAATTCGACTTGACGCTTCATGCCGAGGAACGGCCGGATGGCTCACTGGATTTTCATTTTGAATACAGTACCGCGTTGTTTGAAAAAGATACGATCGAACGGTGGGCCGGTCATTTTAAAGAGCTTTTAGGACAAATCGCAGCGGATTACGAACGGAAGCTGTCTGACATTCATTTGCTGGGCATAAACGAGCGGCAGATGCTTCTTCAAGCGGAAAATCAAACGGCGGAGTATCCGAGGCATGAAACGATTGTCAGTTTATTTGAAGCACAGGCGGAAAAAATGCCGGATCAAATTGCAGCCGTCATGTCTCATGAGCGTCTCACCTACCGCGAGCTCAATGAAAAGGCGGATCGAATCGCCGATATACTGTCGGAAAACGGCATCCGCTGCGGACAGATTGTCGGAATTATGACCGAACGATCTCCGGATATGCTGATTGGGATTCTCGGTATTTTAAAAGCGGGAGGAGCTTATCTGCCGATTGATCCTGACTATCCGGACGAGCGGATTTCATTTATGCTGACTGACTGCGGCGCGCGTGTTCTGTTGACGCAATCGGGTCTTGGGATATCCGGAATGGACGGGCTTCCGGTTTTATACATCGATAAGCCTGAATCCGTTTCAGCAGACAGAACGAAAGAAATAATAACGCCTGAACAGCCGGCTTACGTGATTTACACATCGGGCACAACCGGAAAACCGAAAGGCGTTATGACGGAACACCGCAATGTCATCAGCCTTATCACACATAAAGGACTGCCGTTTGATTTCGGCTCTGAAGACGTCTGGACGCTGTTCCATTCCTATTGCTTTGATTTTTCTGTCTGGGAAATATTCGGCGCGCTCTTATACGGCGGAAAGGTAGTTATCGTGCCGAAAGACACAGCCCGTGATCCGCATTTGTACCGGCAGCTGCTGCAAAGTGAAGGCGTAACGGTGCTGAACCAAACGCCGACGGCTTTTTCCGGACTCATTCATGAAGAGGCCGGGCATACGGACAAGCTGAAGCTTCGATATGTCATTTTCGGCGGAGAAGCGCTTCAGCCCGGCATGCTGAAAAGCTGGAAAGAGAAGTACCCGGAGACGGAGCTTGTTAATATGTACGGTATTACGGAAACCACGGTTCACGTCACATGCAAAAAACTGAATATGGATGATATTGAGAGAAACAAAAGCAATATCGGCAGACCGCTGGAAACCCTTCATGCTTTTGTTATGGACGCCTATATGAATCCGCAGCCGATCGGAATTCCCGGTGAGCTTTATATCGGCGGGGAAGGCGTCGCGAGGGGATATGTAAACAGGGATGATTTAACCGCCTCCCGTTTCATCACGAATCCGCACGTTTCCGGCATGCGGCTCTACCGGACGGGTGATATCGCCAAAAGGCTCTCAAATGGCGAGCTGGAATATGTCGGGCGGAAAGATGCGCAAGTAAAAGTCAGAGGCCACAGAATTGAGCTGGGAGAAATTAAATCAGCGCTGCAAGAGCTTTCCTCCGTGAAAGAGGCCGCCGTGATCACACGTGCTGATCAGCACGGTCAGCACTCCATTTACGCATACGCGGTCTTACACGGGAACGAAAAGATAAAAGAAGCAGAGATTCAGGCCTCTCTCAGAGCTTTTCTGCCGGAATATATGATTCCCGCCCGCTTGATAGCGCTTGATGAACTGCCTCTGACGGCGAATGGGAAGCTGGACGAGAAGGCGCTCCCGCAGCCTGAATTAAATGATAGCCTTGGAGATGATATCAGCCTGAGAAATGAAACTGAAGAAATGATGGCTGACATTTGGGAAGAACTCTTAGGTGTTGAAGGTCTCGGCCCCAATGCTCATTTCTTCCATCTCGGCGGGGATTCGATTAAAGCGCTGCAAGTATGTGCGAGGCTGAAACAGCAGGGCTATGAAACGACCGTCCGCGAGCTGTTCGAGCATCAGACACTGGGAGAAGTATCGATGCGGCTCCGGAAAGTCCGCCGCGTGATTGATCAGGCTCCCGTCACGGGAGACGTTCCGCTGACGCCGATCCAGCACTGGTTCTTGTCGCAATCATTGCCGCATGATCATTTTAATCAGTCGGTTATGCTCCGCAGTGCGGACAGAATCAATGAATCTGCTATGAGAAAAGCGTTGGCACAGCTTGCGGTTCATCATGACGCATTACGGATGGTATGCGGCACGCAAAACGGATCGGTGATTCAATATAACAGAGCGGAAAAGCTTTCTGAAGAAGAACTCTTTACGTTTGAAACGCTTGACGTGAGAGGGAAAGGGTCATTACAAGAGGAGCACGCCGCAATTGAACAGGCGGCCGCCTGTATTCAAACTTCCATTCGGCTGGAGACGGGTCCGCTCGTAGCTGTCGGATTATTTCACGCTAATGATGGCGATCATCTGCTGCTTTCCATTCATCACCTTGTCATTGACGGGGTGTCATGGCGGATTTTATTTGAAGATCTCACCGCATGCTACAGGCAGGTGCTCGAAGGAAAAGAAACCGCGCTTCCGGCAAAAACCGATTCCTATCAGACTTACGCGAAGCAAATCTCTGATTATGCAAAAAGCCGCCGGCTGTTACAGGAAGCAGACTACTGGTCCGAAAGAGAAAGAGCGGCGGTCGAACCGCTTCCGAAAGATGCCCGCATCTCTTCCAATCTTCTGAAAGATACAGATGTGATGACCGTTACATTGACGAAACAGGAGACTGAGCAGCTGTTAACAGAAGCGAACAGAGCATACACAACAGAGACGGGTGAATTATTGCTTGCCGCGTTAAGCCTTGCGCTGAACAGATGGACCGGAAACGAGACATTCAAAATCAGCATGGAAGGCCACGGAAGGGAAGAGCACTTGGAGCATCTTGATATCAGCAGAACCATCGGTTGGTTTACGTCAATTTATCCGGTATTGGTTGACGCAAGTTTTCAAGATCAGGCTGATGACGGCGAGCGGCTCGGCTATCACATTAAGCGGACAAAAGACATGATGCGCCGCATTCCGTATAAAGGAGCGGGATACGGGGTGCTGAAGTATATAAGCAAACTCTGGGAAGAGACTGAATCCGATTCTCCTGAAATCAGTTTTAACTATCTAGGGCAGTTTGACAGGGAGATCCGTTCCAGCGGCTTTGGTGTTTCTCCCGTAAAAGCGGGAAATGAAGTCAGCCCAGACTGGGAACGTCCGTACACACTTGATATCAGCGGCTCCGTATCGTCGGAATGTCTCAGCATGCATGTCGTGTACAACCGTTTTCAGTATCAAAAAGAAACGATTGAAGTTTTGACGGGATATTTTCATGCCTTTCTCAAGCAGATCATCTCGCATTGCACAGGCAAAGAGGAGCGTGAATGGAGCGCCGCTGATTTCAGTGACGAGGAGTTAACGCTGGAAGATCTGAGTGACATTATGGGAGCCGTCAACAAACTATAGAAAAGGAGTGGCGCAATGGGGCAGCAACCGGAAATACAAGATATATATCCTTTATCTTTTATGCAGGAGGGCATGCTTTTTCATTCTCTGTTGGATCATGACTCAAGAGCCTACTTCGAACAAGCGGTGTTTACGATCAACGGACAGCTTGACCGGGAACGATTCCAAAAAAGTATAGATGCTGTTTTTGAACGATTCGATATTTTCCGTACGACATTTATTCATAAGAATGTGGCGAAGCCCCGCCAAGTCGTGTTGAAAAACAGGCCGAGCCGCGTTCAGTTTCATGATATTTCTCATTTGGACGAGAAGGCACAAGACAAATATACCGACCGGTTCAGAAAAGAAGATAAAGATAAAGGCTTTGATTTGCAATCAGACCCTCTCATGAGAGTCTCCATTTTGAAAAAAGCGCCTGAACGCTATGTTTGTATCTGGAGCCATCATCATATCGTCATGGACGGCTGGTGCTTCGGGATTGTCATGAAGGAATTTCTGATGATCTATCAATCTCTGGGAGACGGGCGGCTCCCGTCTCTCGAGCCTGTTCAGCCATATGGTAAGTATATTAAATGGCTCATGAAGCAGGATCGTAAAGAAGCCGAGATTTTTTGGAAAACGAGACTTGCCGATCTTGAGCAATCGGCGTCTCTTCCGAAAAAATCCGCGGAACCAAATGGCGAACTTGAGCAGGCGGTTTTCACCATTTCTGAAGAGCAGACAAATGAGCTGAAGAACATTGCGGCAAGGGCGGGAGCAACGCTGAATACAGTGTTCCAGGCACTGTGGGGCATGTTGCTGCAGCGTGTCAGCCGCTGTGATGACGCCGTTTTCGGTTCTGTCGTTTCCGGCCGGCCGTCGGATCTCGCAGGCGTGGAAAAAATGGTGGGACTGTTTATTAATACGATTCCCGTGCGGGTGAAAAGCGGTTCATTTTCTTTTCTGGAGCTCGTCAGGCATTTGCAGCAGGAGACGCTGCAAGCAGAAGCGTACAGCTATTATCCGCTGTATGACATTCAAGCGCAAAGCCCTTTGAAGCAAGCGCTATTTGACCACATTATCGTGTTTGAAAATGTGCCGGCCCAGCGTGAAATTGAAAATGTGAGTCAGTCCGGTTCATTTGATTTTGCGGTAGAAGATTTCACGATGGAGGAAGTCACAAACTACGGATGCAGCATAAAGGTGATTCCGGGAAATTCTCTTTATATCCGCTTAAACTTTGATACCGGTATATACGACAGCGTTTTTATGAAGAATATCGAAACATTTTTACGGCATATGATGAATTCAGTCATCTCCGATCCTGAAATTTGCGCCTCCGAGATCGCATTGCTTGATGCGCGTGAAGCCAGAAGTATGCTGGATGCGTTTAACCGTACAGAAGCGGTTGAACCGCCGGCTCCGACGCTTCACGGACTGTTTGCCCGCCGCGCCGCGCTTTCGCCGCATCGTCCGGCGCTCCGTTTTCCGGGCGGCATGCTGACGTACGCCGAGCTCGATCAGTACACAGACAGGCTCGCCGTTCGGCTCCGACAAAAAGGCGTCCGCAAAGAAAGCATGGTCGGCGTGCTCGCTGAACGTTCGCCGGAGATGGTGGTTTCAGTGCTTGCCGTGTTAAAAGCGGGCGGCGCCTACGTGCCGCTTGACCCGGAGTATCC
>NZ_JBYTDS010000025.1:0-16754 GCF_058791615.1 Bacillus sp. EB106-06-01-XG163 | reverse complement strand
CACATCGCTGTGCGATTTATTTAAAACTTTGAATTAACAGGTACGTTTTGTCTTGTTTAGTTTTCAAAGAACTTTGTCCATCGCTCTTGAAGCAACTTAATTATTGTAACATATCAGTGTCGATGTCGTCAATAACTTTTTATAATTTCTTTTTTAAGAATTCGTTTCGTCATCAGCGACGTATATTAGAATACCACCCTTGATCCAACATGTCAACAATAATCAATAAATTAAATGATGAAGCGTTTAATGACTATCAAAGCTGCGATGCCGGGAATCCCCAGAATCCCGCTGATGCCCGTTGTAATCAGGTTAACAGGGATATGAATACCGAGACTGCCTCCGAACAAGTTCACACCCACCAGCAGAATCGCACCGGCAATAAACTTAATCGCAGTCACACCAATCCATCTTAACGGTTTTGAAGATACCCCCCATAAAAAAAGCAAAGCAACCAGACCGACAATCAAACCGATAATGAAAAAAGGCTCCATGAATCTTCCCCCTCGCTTGTTTAGTACAAGCTTATGAGAAGATCCCGGAGAATAGACCTCTTACTTCCATCTGCTCATTTTCAAATTCCGCTGCTTCGCTTCTTTCAAATAAAAAAAGTACTTAGATTCAGCGACTTTCAGCTCAAACAATACCTCAGCGGAGGGCTCGAGACTTTTCTCGACCAGACTCTTCTGTCTGTTCCATTCTTCTTTTTGTTTAAAGAGCTGTTCTATCAGCTTCTCATCAAACTCTTTTCTTAATGTATTTCTGCGAAGAAAACCCATGCCTTGCCTTTTCCTCCCTTACAATTCACGTCTTCCTTCAAGAGCTTTTGAAAGAGTGACCTCATCAGCATATTCCAAATCACCGCCGACGGGCAGACCGTGGGCAATACGGGAGAGCTTGATGCCTGAGGGCTTTAACAGCCTTGATATATACATCGCTGTTGCTTCCCCTTCAATATTAGGGTTGGTTGCGAGAATAACTTCTGTCACTTGATCATCCTGAAGACGTTTCAGCAGCTCCGGAATCTTAATATCCTCCGGGCCGATGCCGTCCATTGGTGAAATCGCGCCGTGAAGAACATGATACTGGCCGTTATATTCCTTCATTTTCTCCATTGCGATCACATCCTTAGGGTCCTGCACGACACAAATAACAGACTTATCCCTTCTTGTGTCCTCACATATATAACAAGGGTCTTGATCTGTTATATGTCCGCAAATCGAGCAATATGTCAGATTCCGCTTCGCATTGACAAGCGCCTTAGCAAAATCCAATACTGTGTCTTCTTTCATACCTAGAACAAAAAAAGCCAGACGAACCGCTGTTTTCGGTCCGATCCCTGGCAATTTCATAAAGCTGTCAATCAGCTTTGATATTGGTTCAGGATACTGCATGTTTATTTATCCCCCTAGAATAAACCCGGTATGTTCATTCCTTTTGTAAATTGTCCCATTGTCTCATTCGTCATGTCATCCACTTTTTTGAGGGCGTCGTTTGTCGCAGCAAGAACCAGGTCCTGAAGCATTTCGATATCTTCCGGATCAACGACTTCTTCTTTAATGGCAATGTCTACAACTTCTTTTTGGCCGTTGACTTTTACAGTCACCATACCGCCGCCTGCTGTGCCTTCAAGCACTTTTTCAGCAAGCTCCTCCTGAGCCTTCGCCATATCCTTTTGCATTTTTTGCATTTGTTTCATCATTTTTTGCATGTTTCCCATTCCGCCACGCATATTCAATCACTCTCTTTCATCTTATTAGTCTTTTATTTCGATTAAATCCGCTCCGACAAGTTTTTTCGCCTCTGCAATCAGCGGATCTTCTTCAGCCGGTTCGTTTGATCCTTCACTTTCCTGCTGGTGATCATTTAAAAATTCTTCTCTTATTTTACCCCATTGTGCTTCCGGAACGCCAATCAAATCCATTCTTTTCCCGAGCATTGATTCGAGAATCTGTTCAAGATTCGTACGGACTCCGTTATTGTCTTCTGCAACCATTTTACAATGGATTTCGTATTTAAATTTAAGCACAAATGCCTTTTGAGCAGCAGCCACCGGTTCACTGTCATTCAAAAGAGCCGCATGAGACACCTTATTCTGCTGTTTCAGGTGTGCCAGCAGCTTGCCCCAGCTGCTTTTAAGCTGTTCAAGTTCAGGTCTTGTGGCTTCCTTCAATATCTCATGAATTCTTCCGACCGGAGCTTTGTAATGGCTTTTTCCGCCTTTTTGAGGACGCGGAGCTTCTTTCGGAGCGCTTTCCATCTGAACCTTCACACCGGAGGTTTTCAGCCTTTCTACTTCCTGCTCAAGCTGCTGAATCTTATTCATCAGCATGCCGACCTCAGGGGTGTCTCCGGCGGATTGCTGTGCCGTCTGGCATATTTTCACGACAGCCACTTCAAAAAAGATTCTTGGGTGGTTCGTCCACTTCATTTCCTGATGGCTTTTATTCAGGATATCAATCATCTCATATAAAGCGGGGGCCGGTATGTCACCGCTCAGATTCCGAAACGTTTCATCGACCTTCACCTTCTCCAGGACTCCTTCTAAACCGGGAGCGGCCTGGTACAAGAGCATATCCCTGAAATAGAAAATCATATCTTCAATCAGTTTGGCCGCATCTTTCCCTTGCTGGAGCAATTCATTCAGTGTTTCCAATGCCTCGGAAACCTGTTTGCGGTGAAGAGCAGATGCCAGTTTTCCAATATAGTGCTGAGAAACGGCTCCGGTAATGAGCAATGCATCATCCACCGACAGCTCCTCGCCGCTGAATGATACGGCTTGATCGAGCAGGCTCAGCGCGTCCCTCATTCCTCCGTCCGCAGCACTCGCTATGATATCAAGGGCTCCTTCTTCCACCTTCAGCTGCTCTGCATCGACGATTGTCTTCATTCGTCCGACAATTGCTTTGGATGTAATCCGTTTGAAGTCAAAACGCTGACATCTGGAGATAATGGTTAAAGGAATCTTATGAGGCTCAGTCGTAGCTAATATGAAAATGCAATGTGCCGGCGGTTCTTCCAGCGTTTTCAGAAGCGCATTGAATGCGCCGATAGAGAGCATATGCACCTCATCTATAATATATACTTTGTAGGTGACGGCCGACGGGGCGAATTTTACTTTGTCACGGATGTCGCGGATTTCGTCTACGCCGTTATTCGACGCCGCATCTATTTCAATCACATCTGATATAGAGCCGTTTGTGATCCCCTTGCACGCCGCACATTCATTGCACGGTTCTTCTACGGGGGCGTGCTCACAGTTGACTGCTTTCGCAAATATTTTAGCTGCACTGGTTTTTCCCGTTCCCCGCGGTCCAGAAAACAGATATGCATGAGAAAATTTCTTTTGCAAAAGGGCATTTTGCAGCGTTTTCGTAATGTGTTCCTGTCCGACCACATCTTCAAACTGCTGAGGCCTAAATACTCGATATAAAGCTTGGTAACCCACAGGATGCGCCCTCCTCTGTTATTCATCATGTTTATTATACATGAACGTGCTTTTAACGCCAAAACCCGTTTTTCATATACGAAAAAACTCACCTGCCATAAACAGGTGAGTCTGAAATTTGATGATTGATTTACCGTGCACCTTCTGTCGATTCGCTACCCTAAGCGTTACTTAAGCAGTTAGCTCAGCCCAGGCAACCCTGCGGCACATGAGAGGTTTCACTTAATGCTGCTTCCTTCCGGACCTGACATGGTTCATGAATTCCCATTGCGCAGGACCCAGACGTCAACGCCACTTACTTAAGGCAGACCTTACAGTAAACGAACCTCGAGAAGGGATTCGGCCCCGCTAGAGCGGATTGCGGGTACAGGGCACCGCTACCTCCCCGCTTAGCACGGCAAAATAAATATCAAATTTTTATATGAGCACCATTCATGATGCACACATAAGTATATCTGCTTCAGGCAGAAAATGCAACCGTACTACTCAGACAACTTTTTCCTCATGTCTTTCTTTTGCCGGCGCAGCTTTCTGAAAAAAGCGCTGAGCATTTCTCCGCACTCTTCTCCGAGCACGCCGCTCACCACTTCCGCTTGGTGGTTGAACCGCTCTTCCTGCAAGAGGTTCATCAGCGTTCCTGTACAGCCCCCCTTGGGATCAAATGCGCCGAATACGACCTTATCGACTCTCGAAAGCACGACGGCTCCCGCGCACATCGGACACGGCTCCAAAGTGACATAAAGAACGGCATCCTCAAGTCTCCATGTCCCCAGCCTACGGCACGCTTCGTCTATCGCCAGCATTTCGGCGTGGGCAAGCGACCTCTGTTCAGTCTCCCGCAGATTATGCGCCCGCGCCACGATCTCATCGTGCAGAACAAGAACTGCTCCGATCGGCACTTCACCTTTCGCTTCGGCTTTCTTCGCTTCTTTTATGGCTTCTCTCATATAATATTCATCATTCATAGGTTCGAGCTCTCTTCTTAAGTTTTTTCATGTCTCATAAAGGTTAAAATAGGAATACCCCAGCAGAAAGGAGTTGCCGGTATTGTCTGAACCTAACAACACAGCCCTTCTGATTGTCGATATGATCAACAATTTTCAATTTGATATGGGCGAACGTCTTGCTGAAAAAACCAAACAAATTGTCCCCCGTATTTTATCATTAAAGAAGCATGCAAAACAAAGCAACTGGCCGATTATTTATATTAATGATCATTACGGGCTCTGGAAGGCTGATATTGATGCCATCAGGGAGGAATGCAGCAACGACAGAAGCGCCCCCATTATAAAAGAAATTTCGCCTCAGCCGGATGATTATTTTCTCATTAAACCGAAGCATTCCGCTTTTTACGAAACAGCGCTTCACACCCTTCTGACCGAATTACAAGTGAACCGATTAGTCATCACGGGGATTGCCGGGAACATTTGTGTGCTGTTCACGGCCAACGACGCCTATATGAGAGAATACAGCATTGCCATTCCGAAAGACTGCACCGCTTCCAATAACGACGAAGACAATGATTTCGCTTTGACCATGATGGAGAATGTTCTCTTCGCAGAAATAACCACGGAAAAACAAATTACCGCCGAAAAATAAACATGATCAGCCTCCTTTTTTCATATATTTGATAGCGGATATGAAAGGAGGCGTTTTTCATTCAGATCTATATAGTGAAACGGGGCGACACGCTTTCCGCTATTGCGGCGCGCTACCGGACTGCCGCAAATGTCATTGCGGAAGCAAATAAACTGCCTAATCCAAATACATTGGTTGTCGGACAAACCCTTGTCATCCCGATTGAGGGTCAATATTACGAAGTGAAACAAGGTGATACTCTCGCGGCAATCGCCGGCCGTTTTCATATATCGGCCGCGGAGCTTGCGAGGGTTAACGGAATTCAGCCCGGCACCACATTGAGAGTCGGAACCAGCCTTTACATTCCGCAGCAGGCGAATAAGCCCGATATCGAATCAAACGCATATATAGAACCGCGGGGAACGAGCGTAAGCGCTAATCTGCAGCAGGCGGCAAGGGAGGCCTCTCCTTATTTAACATACCTTGGCGCATTCAGTTTTCAAGTGCAGCGGAACGGGACTTTAAAGGAACCGCCTCTGACCAATTTAAAAAGTATCAGTGACAGGCACAACACCACACTGATGATGATCATCACCAACCTTGAAAATGACGCATTCAGCGATGAACTCGGGCGGCTCATCTTGAATGACAATACAGTGAAAACAAAACTCTTTCAGGAAATCGTCTCCACGGCTAAAAAGTACGGCTTTCGCGATATTCACTTTGATTTCGAATATTTACGTCCACAGGACAGAGAAGCCTACAATCGTTTTTTACGTGAAGCGAGGACGATTTTTCATCGGGAAGGCTGGAAGATTTCAACGGCGCTTGCTCCGAAAACGAGCGCGACTCAGGCCGGCAAATGGTACGAAGCACATGACTATAGGGCACATGGAGAAATCGTCGATTTTGTCGTAATCATGACATATGAGTGGGGGTACAGCGGAGGCCCGGCTCAGGCCGTATCACCTATCGGCCCTGTAAGAAATGTCATTGAGTACGCGCTGACGGAAATGCCTTCTTCAAAAATCGTTATGGGCCAGAACATGTACGGCTACGATTGGACACTGCCTTTTAAACAGGGAACGACAGCCAAAGCCGTCAGTCCTCAGCAGGCAATCGCTCTGGCAGCACGCCATAAAGTCGACATTCAATATGACGAAACCGCCCAGGCTCCATTCTTCCGATACACGGATGAAAATCAGAGACGGCATGAAGTATGGTTTGAAGACGCACGATCCATTCAAGCGAAATTCAATTTAATTAAAGAACTTCATTTAAGAGGAATCAGCTATTGGAAACTCGGCCTTTCTTTCCCGCAAAACTGGCTTTTGCTCAACGATCAATTTCATATTGTAAAAGAGACGTTTCGTTAATTGGAAGCGTCTTTTTTCATGGGCTTTTCTGAGAGTGTGATACAATATAAAGGCCGGCAGCTGACGGATGTTTGCAGAATTAAGGAGGATTTTCAATGAACAGAGCCCCTTTTATCGCGGTAGAAGGTCCTATCGGGGCAGGAAAAACGACACTCGCTACGATGCTTTCTGAAGAGCTCGGTTTTCCTATGATTAATGAGATTGTGGAAGACAACCCTTATCTCGATAAGTTTTATGACAATATCGAGGAGTGGAGTTTCCAGCTTGAAATGTTTTTTCTATGTCACAGGTATAAACAGCTTGAAGACACCGATCGAGATTATTTAAAACAAGGACAGCCCGTTTTGTCCGATTATCATATTTATAAAAATGTTATTTTCGCAGAGCGTACATTGCACGGCCAAAAGCTTGAGAAATATAAGCAGATTTATCATCTGCTCACTCACGACCTGCCGAAACCGAACATCATTGTATACATAAAGGCAAGCCTGCCGACATTGCTTCAACGCATTGAAAAACGCGGGCGCCCGTTTGAGAAAAATATCGAGCATCAATATCTGGAACGTCTCATTGCAGATTACGACACAGCCATCAGACAGCTTCAGGAAGAAGATCCGGATATATCTGTACTGACCATTGACGGTGATACTGAAGACTTTGTTTTGAATAAGACAGACTATGAAAGAATTGCCCGTCAGGTAAAGGAGCTTATTAAATGAAAGACATTCATATTCCAAACAACGCCATTATCACAGTAGCGGGAACGGTAGGAGTCGGAAAATCGACTTTGACCAAAGCTTTAGCAAAACGGCTCGGGTTTCATACCTCACTTGAGGAAGTGGATGAAAACCCTTATTTAGAGAAGTTTTATCACGATTTTGAACGCTGGAGCTTCCATTTGCAAATTTATTTTCTGGCTGAGCGGTTCAAAGAGCAGAAAAACATGTTTGAATCAGGCGGCGGATTCGTGCAGGACCGTTCGATTTATGAAGATACAGGCATATTCGCAAAAATGCATGCCGATAAAGGAACCATGTCGCTGACAGATTACACAACATACACAAGTCTATTTGAGGCGATGGTCATGACGCCGTACTTCCCGCATCCTGATGTTTTGATCTATTTAGAAGGCGACCTTGAAAACATTATAAACCGGATTGAAAAGCGGGGCCGCGAGATGGAGCTGCAGACAAACCGCTCCTATTGGGAAGAGATGTATACACGGTACGAAGACTGGATCAGCGGTTTTAACGCCTGCCCTGTGCTAAAAGTGCGCATTGAAGATTATGACCTTGAAGCTGATGAACAGTCACTGGAACCTTTGATCGAAAAAATCAGCCGCGTGATCAACGAAAACAGAAATAAATAAAAATAGCAAAGCGATTTTCCCCGAACAGAGAAAATCGCTTTTTTTGCATATAAAAAATCCGCTGCATCACATGCAGCGGACAAAACAATCTCCAATATATGCTCGAGTTTCATTAGGTTTAAAATCAATATGGCGGAGGAAGAGGGATTCGAACCCCCGCGGGCTTTGACACCCCTGTCGGTTTTCAAGACCGATCCCTTCAGCCAGACTTGGGTATTCCTCCGTATCGACATTTAATAATATACCACATGACCTAAATTTCAGTCAAGCGCTTTTTCATATTTTTTATTTCATTTCTTAAACAGCTTGTCCGTCAGCTTTACTATCATACAAAAGTCTTGCGTCCAATTCAACCTCAGTATGCCATACGGGCAGGAAAACACAGTAAAAATCAAGAATAGATTCAAACAGATACCTGCTCATAAAGGTGGAGAACATAATGAAAATCATCATTGCACCGGATTCTTTCAAAGAAAGCATGACATCAAAAGAAGCCGCTGACAGCATAGAAAAAGGATTCAAAGCGGTCTTCCCTGACGCGGAATATTTCAAGATACCTGCGGCCGACGGCGGAGAAGGAACCGTTCAGGCTTTGACGGATGCCACTGGCGGAAGCATCATCAAAAAAACTGTGACCGGTCCGCTGGGAACGCCGGTAAACGCCGCATATGGACTTCTGGGAGACGGACGCACAGTAGTCATTGAAATGGCGGAAGCATCGGGACTTCATCTCGTTCCCCGCCATCTCAGAGATCCGTTGAACACAACGACAAGAGGAACGGGTGAACTGATAGCAGATGCAGCTTCCCGCGGGGCGGGTGAGATCATCATCGGGCTTGGCGGGAGCGCAACCAATGACGGCGGAACAGGAATGGCGAGCGCGCTCGGTGTGCGTTTCTTAAATGAGGAAGGTCAGGAGATACCTGACGGCGGAGGCGCTCTGCACACCCTAGCTTCTATTGATATAAGCGGTCTCTCTCCTGATCTGAAACATATCCGTATCCGTGCCGCATGTGATGTCGAAAATCCTCTGACCGGTAAAAACGGCGCGTCATATGTCTTCGGCCCGCAAAAAGGGGCATCCGAGAAGACTAAAGTTGTATTGGATCGCAACTTACGCCATTTCGCTGACGTATTGAGACGTCAGCACGATATCGAAGCGGATACCGTAAAAGGCGCGGGCGCCGCAGGGGGACTCGGCGCCGGACTGATCGCTTTCTTACAGGCAGAACTTCAAAGCGGGATTGACGTTGTATTAGATACACTATCCTTCTCAGATCAGATAAGAGGCGCTGACCTTGTCATTACCGGAGAGGGGCAGATAGACGGACAAACGCTATTCGGCAAAACCCCCGCCGGGATCGCCGCACGCGCATCTGCTCAAGAAATTCCCGTTATCGCATTGGCGGGCTCCTTAGGCAAAAATTTCGAGCATGTTTACAGCGCAGGAATAACGGCTGTGTTTTCTATCGTGCCCGGCGCTGTAAGTCTTGAAGACGCCTTAGCATCCGGCCGTTTTAACCTTGAAAGCACTGCCCGGAATGCCGCCGCTCTATACCGGGCAGCAAAAAAGGCGCGCCTCTAGGGCGCACCTTTTACGGTTTGATGACTTCTTTATTTCCCATATAAGGACGAAGCACTTTCGGAATGATGACACTTCCGTCTTCCTGCTGATAGTTTTCTAAGATGGCAGCTACTGTTCTGCCGACTGCAAGACCTGAACCGTTTAATGTATGCACATGCTCCGGCTTGCCTTTCGCTTCGCGTCTGAATCGAATGTTTGCGCGTCTCGCCTGGAAGGCCTCAAAGTTACTGCAAGAAGAAATTTCACGGTATGTGTCTTGGCTTGGAATCCATACCTCAATATCGTACTTTTTCGCGGCTGTAAAGCCGAGATCACCGGTACACATGCTCATGACACGATACGGCAGTTCAAGCAGCTGAAGCACCCGCTCAGCTTGATTTGTCAGTTTTTCAAGCTCTTCATAAGAATCTTCCGGCTTCACGAATTTCACAAGCTCAACCTTGTTGAACTGATGCTGGCGGATCAAACCGCGTGTATCACGGCCGGCAGATCCCGCTTCTGAACGGAAGCAAGCGCTGAATGCGGCATAATTGATCGGCAGGTTCTCACCGGATAAGATTTCATCGCGGTGCATATTTGTAATCGGCACTTCCGCCGTCGGAATTAAGAAATAATCTTCTTCTCTGATTTTAAAAGCATCCTCTTCAAATTTAGGAAGCTGTCCCGTACCTGTCATGCTCGTACGGTTTACCATATAAGGAGGAATGACTTCCGTGTAATCATATTCATCAACGTGAAGATCCAGCATAAAGTTGTAGAGCGCGCGTTCGAGGCGGGCGCCTAATCCTTTATAAAACACAAACCGGCTGCCTGTTACTTTTGAAGCGCGTTCGAAATCAAGAATGTTTAAATGGTCTGCGATATCCCAATGCGGTTTCGGCTCATATGAAAATGCCGGCGCCTCTCCCCACTTGCGAATTTCAATGTTATCATCTTCCGTTTCCCCGACGGGCACTGAATCGTGCGGGATGTTCGGAATAGACAGAAGGATGGTTTCGAGCGTCGTTTCGACAGTACGAAGCTCTTCATCAAGTTTCTTAATTTCTTCGCCCACTTCGCGCATCTCTTTAATAATATGATCAGCGTCTTTTTTCTCCCGTTTCAAAACGGCGACCTGCTGAGATACTTCATTGCGTTTTCCCTTCAGTTCTTCTACTTTACCGATAAGCTCTCTTCTCTTTTCGTCCAGCTCTTCAAACTTGTCAAAGTCAGATAAGTCTTCGCCTTTTGGAATGAGCTTCGCTTTCACCTCTTGAAAATTGGCTCTCAGCACCTTCGTATCAATCATGCCTAACAACTCCTATCTGTTTTTATCGAAAATAAAAAAGAGCCCTCATCCCCTAAAAGGGACGAGAGCTCTCGCGTTGCCACCCTGATTGAAAACAAGCTCACACTTGCTTCCCGCTTTAACACATAACGGTTTTCCCGTAAATGCCTACTTGGTTTCAGCATTTCGCTCAAGGACGGATTCGGACAGCATCTTTCACCGATTCGCACCACCCATCGGCTCTCTTTGAAAGAGGGGCCCCCTACTGCTTCCTGTCAACGCTTTTCGATCTTTATTTGTGTTTATAATGTACTATAAGTATCAGCGGTTTTCAACTGTTTTATACAGCTGTTTCCTGCTTATGCTTTTCCGCCATCTTCACAAACAGCTCTGTCACCCGGTGATCATCCGTCAGTTCAGGATGGAACGAGCAGCCGAGGAAATTCCCCTGCTTTGCAGCCACGATGCGTCCGTTATGCTCACAAAGCACTTCAACATCTTCTCCGGCTTCTAAAATATGCGGCGCGCGAATAAATACACCCGTAAACGGCTCATCAAGGCCTTTAATCGTCAGATCAGCTTCAAAGCTGTCAACCTGACGGCCAAAGGAATTACGCTCGACGACAACGTTCAACAGCCCTAGATGAGCGTTATCCGTTCCCGCTATCTCTTTGGCTAAAATAATCAGACCGGCGCATGTGCCGAACATCGGCTTGCCTTGGGCGGCAAACTCGCGAAGCGGCTCCATAAAATGATACGTATCCATTAAACGCCGCATCGTCGTGCTTTCCCCGCCCGGCAGGATTAAACCGTCGATGTCATTCAGCTGTTCAGGACGCTTAATGACGACACCTTTTGAACCACATGCTTCAATTGAACGAATATGTTCTCTTACTGCTCCTTGAAGTCCAAGTACACCAATTGTTAACATGCTTCCAGCTCTCCTATGGTTTTACCAGCCGCGTTCTTGCATACGCTGTTCCGGCAATAGATTTGAGATTTCGATGCCTTTCATTGCTGTGCCTAATTCTTTAGAAAGCTCAGCGATCAGTTTGTAGTCTGTGTAATGAGTCGTTGCTTCAACAATTGCTTTGGCAAATTTAGCAGGGTTGTCTGATTTGAAAATACCTGAACCGACAAATACGCCGTCAGCGCCAAGCTGCATCATCAATGCCGCGTCAGCAGGCGTCGCTACTCCGCCGGCAGCAAAGTTCACTACAGGCAGTTTGCCGTCACGTTTGATTTGAAGAAGCAGTTCATAAGGAGCGCCGAGGTTTTTAGCTTCAGTCATCAGCTCGTCATCGCTCATCGCAACAACTTTGCGCACTTGCGCGTTTACTTTTCTCATATGGCGGACAGCTTCCACAATGTTTCCTGTTCCCGGTTCGCCTTTTGTACGAAGCATGGAAGCTCCTTCAGCGATACGGCGCGTTGCTTCGCCGAGATCACGGCAGCCGCATACGAACGGGACTGTATATTCGTTTTTATTTAAATGAAATTCTTCGTCAGCCGGAGTCAGAACTTCACTTTCATCGATGTAATCTACTCCCATTGCTTCAAGGACACGCGCTTCAACGATATGTCCGATACGCGCTTTTGCCATTACGGGAATGGATACAGCATTCATTACTTCTTCAACGATTGTCGGATCAGCCATGCGGGCAACACCGCCGGCAGCGCGAATATCAGCCGGAACGCGTTCTAACGCCATTACGGCAACAGCTCCCGCCTCTTCCGCAATCTTCGCTTGTTCAGCATTTACAACGTCCATGATGACGCCGCCTTTTTGCATTTCCGCCATGCCGCGTTTTACACGATCAGTACCTGTTTGAGCCATTATTTGGTCCCCCTAGTCAATGTATAGTTAGATAATTTCTATCTCTTATTGTATCCCAGAAATACAATATTTCATATGGGTATTCTTATTTTACAGCGAGATGAATAAGATAGATATCATTTTTTTACTAATAATTTGGTTTTTTCAGTATATTAAGCAAAAGAGCCCTAACTTTCATCAGAGCTCTTTCTTATTTCTTAAAACCAGCCTGTTACCGTGTCAACGGCGCTGTTCCAGATTCCGGAGAAGAATCCGCCGATGCCGCGCATCATCTGAACAAACCAGTTTGCTTTATCTACATCATTTTTCGTTACAAGATTCACGCTGAACTCTTTGGATTTGAGGAAGCCATAGTCTTTGTCACTGCCTTTGTATGTAACTGTCAGCGTTCCGACTTTCGTTCCCTTTTTCACAGGAGCCGTGATTTCTTTTTTATCTAAAGTCACTTCGGCTTTATAGTTCTTTTCATCCCCGCTTTTCACAGGAATAGAAAGCGCCTTGTCAGTAACAATATCGACTTGCTTGTCTTTCCCTTTTTCAACGTCAATCGTTTTGTGCCCTTTTACTTGAGAGCCTTCAGGGTAAAGATCTTTCATTGAGAAATTGCTGTTAAATGCGTAATCGAGCATTTTTTTCGTTTCATCAAAACGTCCGGTATGCAGGTTGCCTTTTGCGTCTAATACAACGGTGATGACCCGCATTCCGTTCCGCTGTGCTGTGCTTGTAAAACAAGATCCCGCAGAATCAGTAGAACCCGTTTTTAAGCCGTCAACGCCAGGGTATTCAGAAACAAGACCTTTTAACATGAAGTTCCAGTTCGGCATGTCCATTTCATCATCAGTGCCGGCTCTGAATTTCGTTTTAGCGATGCTTGTTGTTTTGAGAACTTCCGGATAATCAGTGATCAGGCGGTCTGCAAGAAGCGCCATGTCTTTAGCAGAAACTTCACTCTCTTCTTTAACGCCTTCTCCTTGCGGCTGCTTGCCGTGAAGGTCTTCATTCACAAGCCCTGTGGCATTTTTAAAATCATAGTTTGTCATGCCTAATTCTTTGGCTTTCGCATTCATTTCAGCGACAAATTTCGTTTCAGTTCCGGCAAGAATTTCGGCAACTGCAATCGCGGCTCCATTGGCAGAGTAAATCGCCATAGCCTGATACAGTTCTTTAACCGTGTATTTGCCGTCTTTTCGAAGGGGGACGTTTGATAAACTGTTGTCTTGAGAAATTTCATAGACATAATCATCAGGAGTATACGTTTGATCCCATTTCACTTTTCCTTCTTTAATGGCTTCCAGAAGCAGATATTCAGTCATCATTTTTGTCATGCTGGCAATCGGCAGTCTTTTGTCTGCATTTTTACTGTATAAAATTTTTCCCGATGAAGCCTCAATCATTATCGCAGCTGATGCGTTGACATCAATCGGGTCATTGCCGGCTGCCTCCGCTTTAGACATTGGAACAAAGCAAGTTGCGGCCAGTGCCAGTACCACTAATGACACCAACAGCTGTTTCCATTTCGTGATGTTCAATCTTACGACCTCCGTCATTCATTTTAAATCTATAATTAAGCCGTTAAGGACATATTCAAATTCAAAACACAACAGTATAAATTTTATCACACTCGATATAAAAAAAATAGACAGAGTCAGCGACCCTGTCAAATGTTTTTTATTTGTAACAATTATGAGATTGTATAGTTTGGTGATTCTTTCGTAATTTGGACATCATGCGGATGACTTTCGCGAAGTCCGGCACCTGTCATACGGATGAATTGAGCCTCTTCTCTTAAAGCGCGCAAGTCTTTTGAACCGCAATATCCCATACCTGAACGAAGACCGCCGACAAGCTGATACACTGTTTCTTCTACAGGACCTTTGTACGGAGTCCGTCCTTCGATACCTTCAGGGACGAATTTCTTATTTTCTTCTTGGAAATATCGGTCTTTACTGCCTTTTTCCATGGCAGCGACAGAACCCATACCGCGATACACTTTAAATCTTCTGCCTTGATAGATTTCAGTCTCTCCCGGGCTTTCTGAAGTACCGGCAAGCAGGCTTCCGAGCATTACGGCATGTCCGCCTGAAGCCAACGCTTTTGTAATATCTCCGGAGAATTTAATACCGCCGTCTGCGATAATTGTCGCGCCGTGTTTTCTCGCTTCAGTGGCACAATCATAAATGGCAGTGATCTGCGGTACGCCTACACCTGCAACGACGCGTGTCGTACAGATAGAACCAGGTCCGATTCCCACTTTGACAATATTTGCTCCGGCTTCAATCAGAGCTTTTGTCGCTTCAGCCGTTGCAACATTTCCTGCGATAATGTTCAGTTCAGGATATGTTTCACGGATTTTCGCAACTGTGTTCAGTACGCCTCTGGAATGTCCGTGAGCCGTATCAACCACGATAACGTCGACATTCGCTTCAACAAGCTTGCTGACGCGTGTCATTGTATCGCCTGTCACGCCTACCGCAGCGCCGACAATAAGGCGTCCGTGTTCATCTTTAGATGAATTCGGGAATTCGATAACCTTTTCAATATCTTTGATCGTAATAAGACCCTTTAATTTGTTTTGGTCATCCACTAACGGGAGTTTTTCAATTTTATGTTTCTGTAAGATTTTTTCTGCTTCGTCTAATGTGGTTCCCACAGAAGCCGTAACCAGCTCTTCTTTTGTCATGACATCACTGATTTTCATTGAATAATCAGAGATAAAGCGAAGATCACGGTTTGTAATGATACCGACAAGCTTTTGATCGTCTTTATTATCTACGATCGGAACACCGGAAATTCTGTATTTCCCCATCAAATGCTCCGCATCGAATACTTGATGATCAGGTGTTAAAAAGAAGGGATTTGTAATAACGCCCCGTTCAGAACGTTTGACTTTGTCAACATGTTCAGCCTGCTGTTCGATGGACATGTTTTTATGGATAATGCCCAAGCCGCCCTGTCTGGCCATCGCAATCGCCATAGCTGATTCTGTTACTGTATCCATTCCCGCACTGATGACAGGAATATTAAGCTTTAACGTCTTTGTCAGTTCAACAGATAAATCCACATCACGCGGAAGTACGTCTGATTGAGCCGGTACGAGCAGTACATCATCGAACGTTAAGCCTTCTTTTGAAAATTTACTTTCCCACATTAGTAAATCCCCCTCTTTTCGGCAAAATATTATATGTAGATTATCAACTAGAAAACAGCATGTCAAGGAAGCGAAAAAGAGTTGAAATATTTAGATAAAGGAAAGGGTTTAAAAATACATATGAGAGATCATGAGTGGAAAGAGTTATCATTATTTTATTCCGTAGAATCTTCCCAGAAATTTCTAAATAAAATCTATACAGAAAGCGGTATGAAAGAACCAAAACGATATGCGTTTAAGAACAGTGAGCGCTTCATATTCTTTATCAAACACGCCGAGTCCTTTTATAAGCAGGCATCTTTTTCCCCTTTAGAAATTAAGCCTATTCTGTTGTTTTACGGGATGTCACAATTGCTGAAAGCCTGTCTTCTGACCACAGATCCAAGCTATCCAAGCCACGCCTCAGTACTCGCGCATGGCGTGACTGCCCGGAAACGCAAAAAGCAAAATTACTCCTTTAGGGATGATGAAGTGAAGGTGCAGCGCAATGGCTTATGTATTCATGTAATGAAGCACTTATTCGGGATAGCTGGTCTTGAGGAAGAACGGTACACAATGAAGAAATTGCTGACAGCCATACCTGAATTGCATACTGTCTTTTACTTCCAAGAGAAAAAGAATTGGCTGACCCGTGTAGAGCTGAAAGATGACCTTATTTCAGTGCCTGAGCATGCGGTGATTCATTACAATATGTCTGATTCCCGCTTTGCTGAATATATCAGCCATCATTTGAAGTGGTCTTTTCTGAGGAAAGACCATAACCACTTGGTTTTTGAGGCTGACCCGATAGACAGAGAACCTTGGTCTTCGCCAAATTTATTGTTTCACTTGGAGAAAAATCAATATTACATTCCCTCTCAGCGTGATCACTTCCTGCATCTTCCGGAAATGATTATTCATTATTTGGTCCTCTACAATATCGGGATGATTGCGAGATATGAAACGGAGTGGTGGTATGAACTGCTGACACAGCATGTCAGTGATGATTATGTGATGATCCGCCGGTTCTTAGAGGTCACGGAACGCAAATTTCCGTATTACGTTTCTAATTTTCTGAAGCAATACTTATAAACAAAAAAGGCAGCTCATGATGAGCTGCCTTTACCATAATATAGCTTGGCGGCGTCCTACTCTCACAGGGGGAAA
>NZ_JBYTDS010000024.1:0-22829 GCF_058791615.1 Bacillus sp. EB106-06-01-XG163 | reverse complement strand
GGCATCCAAGCGCTTTACGCCGCTTTTGCCTCCGGAGAACACCAGGTCATGGTGGCAGAAGGCGACGAAAAACGGATTCGAAAAAACCTGATGCCTGAAACACCGAAACCGTCCAATCGCATTCATGTGTCAAGGAAGACGCCCGTCCATATACCGAATAAAGTACAAGCGGAACTCAAACATATGATATCAGGCATTCTGAAGGTGAAAGAAGACGAGATAGATGCTGAATCAGAGATGAGAGATTATGGCTTTGATTCGGTTTCATTCACGCAGTTTGCAAATGAACTAAATAAAACGTATGGGCTTGAACTGACACCGGCCGTATTTTTTGAATACCCGACAGTCTTTCGTTTTGCCCAATACTTGCTGACGGAACATCCGGATACATTCGGCTCACAGGAAGAAACAGAAACGGAGAAACCGGTTGTGCGTAAAAAAATGAAGACGGAGCCATTCTTGATTCCGTCCCGTCTTCCTAAAACAAAAACCGCAGCTGCACCTGAGCCCGTGGCGATAATCGGAATCAGCTGTGCATTTCCAATGGCTGAAAATCCGGAAATGTTTTGGGAGAATTTAGCCGGAGAAAAGGACTGCATTTCTGAAATACCGCCGGAGCGCTGGGACTGGAGACAGTATTACGGAGATCCGCAGAAAGATAAAAATGCGAGCAATGTAAAGTGGGGCGGCTTCATTGATGAAACCGCTCAATTTGACCCTTTATTTTTCGGTATTTCTCCGCATGAAGCCGAAATGATGGATCCTCAGCAAAGACTTTTAATGATGCATGTATGGAAAGCCATTGAAGATGCAGGCTGCTCTGCCAAAAGCCTGTCAGGTACAAATACAGGCATTTTTGCAGGCACGACAAACAGCGGTTACGCTCAGGAAGCTTCAAAGTTCCATATAGAGATTGAGGGTTCTTCCGCCGCCGGTACGGTTCCGTCAATCGGTCCGAACCGTATGAGCTATTTTCTGAATATACATGGGCCGAGCGAACCGATTGAAACCGCCTGTTCAAGCTCATTGGTCGCTGTTCACCGTGCGGTCATGGCAATTCAGGCCGGAGACTGCGGCATCGCGATTGCAGGAGGCGTCAATGCTATTGTATCGCCGGATATGCATATCAGCTTTAATAAAGCGGGAATGCTCAGTGAAGACGGGCGATGCAAAACATTTTCCGATCAAGCGGACGGGTATGTCAGAGCTGAAGGTGCGGGCATGATTGTTTTGAAAACATTATCCGATGCGGAACGTGACGGCGACCGTATTTATGCCGTTATTCGCGGAACGGCGGAAAATCATGGCGGACGGGCGGCTTCCCTTACATCGCCGAATCCGAAAGCACAGACAGAAGTCATGATAAAAGCTTATCAGCAAGCGAACATCGACCCCCGTACAGTGAGTTATATTGAAGCCCACGGCACGGGAACGGCGCTCGGAGATCCGATAGAAATCAACGGACTCAAAGCGGCTTTTGCAGCGCTTTATCAGAAAGCCGGAGTAACGGCGCCCGATCAGCCTCATTGCGCCATCGGTTCCGTCAAAACGAATATCGGCCACACAGAGCTTGCCGCCGGCATGGCCGGGCTTTTAAAAATTATTTTGCAGATGCAGCACAAAACGCTCGTTAAAAGTCTGCATTGTGAAACCGTTAATCCGTATATCAGCCTCGACGGCAGCCCGTTTTATTTCGTCCGCCACACTCAGCCGTGGAAAGCTGCGACTGATGATAGCGGAAATGAACTGCCGCGGAGAGCGGGTGTCAGCTCGTTCGGATTTGGCGGTGTCAATGCTCATGTCGTGCTCGAAGAATATGTTTCTCCTGTTGAAGAGAAGCAATGGACGGCCGGTGAACTTCAGCCGTCCTTATTCATTCTCTCGGCAAAGACGGCGGAACAGCTGAAGGAACGTGCGGAACAGCTGTGCAGATATTTGGAAAAGACACATTCAGCTGACGGAGCTCTTGCGGGTATCGCTTATACGCTTCAGCTTGGCCGGGATGAAATGGAAGAGCGTCTTGCCGTCATTGCTGAAACAAAAGAAGAGCTTACGAACGCGCTGAATGATTTCCTCAGCGGCAAGGAGACGGGGCAGAATTTCTTTACAGGCCGGAACAAAGCGATGAAACAGCTGTTTACAGAGATGACGGACAACGCAGAAATGAGCGGGACCGTAGATCAATGGATTGAAGCAGGAAAGTATACAATGCTTGCAAAATTATGGGTGCAAGGTTTACATGTCGACTGGAATAAATTATATCCGGACGAAAGGCCAAAAAAAGTCAGCCTGCCCGTCTATCCTTTTGCGAAAACACATTGCTGGATACCGCACAGTGCGCAGCATATAAGGCACCGGGAGACTTATGAGACTGATACGTCCCCGCTTGAGACTTATGAGCGCCTGCTTGATGATTTGGAGAAAAACGAAATAAGCATAGAAACCGCTGTAAAAAGAACGATCGGTTTTTACAGGGATTAGCGTAATGGAGGAAACCATATGAAAGAGTTTCTGCACCGGGTTTTTTCTGACGTCAAAAATAAAAAAATGACAAAACAGGATGCGATCGGCATTTTGCGCGATTATGATATGCGGATGGGACTTCGCCAAGCGGCTTCCCTTCATCCGCTTGCTCAGCAGCATATTTCCGATGAAACGGGACAGGGATTCTCGGCAGCTTTCAGCGGCCGGGAATTTTTTCTCGCTGATGTTTCTTTACAGCGTAAAAAGCTTATGCCCGGAGAACTTCTTTTGGAAATGGCGAGAGCTGCGGCTGTTTTGACAGTAAAGGAGACTGAGGCTGTCCGGCTGACGCATATCGTGTGGTCAAAGCCCATTCTGACTGAGGCTGAGCCGTTCCATATCGAAATCAGGCTGATACCCGCAGAGGGTGAAGCCAAAAGGTTTGAGATTTATAATCCATTTTCTGCCGATTTCAGTCATCATGATGTGTACAGCCAAGGGACGATTCAGCCAGTTGATGCTGCGCCCGGCATGCTGGATATCAGCCGCTTGAAGGAAAACAGCGGTTCCCTGATGGATCAGCAGCAAATTGAAGCCATCACTCAGAACGATACCGTTCAATACAGTGAGCACATGAAAGGAATAGAGCGTATTTACGCCTCAGCAGGACGGATGCTGGCAGACATATCAATTCCATTGACAGACCAAAAAGAATCCGCCCGATTCGGCCTCCCTCCCTGTGTGATGCAAAGTGTGACAGAGGCATGCGCGCTGCTTGGCGGCAAAGAATATAAAACGCTCGCCCCGGTTTCATTGGACGAGCTTTTGTTTTATGAACCTTGTCCTGACAAGGTATGGGCCGAGATACAAGAGAAGGCGGGGAGCTTTTATATTGATTTATGTGACGAAGAAGGAAAAATATGGGCTTCCCTGTCAGGGTTGAAGCTGCAGCCTGTCATCAAGACGGGCGCTCCCGGAAAAACCAATGCCGAACACCGCAGTGAACGTTTGTATGAACAAACGCTTCTTCAGCTCAAAACGCTGTTTGCCCTGACTGCAAAAATTGCTGTTTCCAACATAGACACTGAAGAGCCGCTGGAAACCTACGGAATCGACTCAGTCACTGTGACGAAATTGAACCGCGAATTGTCTCTGCTTTTCGGTGACCTTTCCAAAACGGTTTTTTACGAATATAAGACACTGGGATCTCTGGCAGCTCACTTTGTCACGGATTATCCAAAAGAATGCCGAAAATGGACAAATGATGATGACCACCGTTCAGGCATATCAGAACAGGTTTTGGCAAATGAAGATTTTCCGGTGCTTCCGTCGTTTATCAAGCGAAAGAAACGGCCTGCTTTTTCCAATGAGAACCAGACAAAAGAAGGGATTGCGATTATCGGAGTCAGCGGCCGTTATCCGCAAGCTGAAACACTTGAAGAGTACTGGGATAACTTAGCGGCCGGAAAAGACTGTGTGACGGAAATTCCCGAAGAGCGCTGGGAAAAGGACAAATACTACAACCCTGATCCTGAAACGGCCGTGAAAGAAGGGAAAAGTTACAGTAAGCGGGGCGGATTTCTGAAAGATGCCGCTTTCTTTGATCCGCTGTTTTTTCAAATTTCACCCCGTGATGCTTTGAATATGGACCCGCAGGAGCGTCTCTTTATTGAAATGTGCTGGCAGGTGCTGGAGGATGCCGGTTATACGAAGGAACAGCTTGAGAATCTGTATAACGGCCGGGTCGGCGTTTTTGCGGGCATTACGAAAAACGGGTACGGAATGTACTGGAAAAACGGCGGCGCCCTGCAGCCGAAAACGTCGTTCAGTTCAGCGGCCAACAGAGTTTCCTATTTTCTTAATCTGAAAGGGCCGAGCATGCCGGTCGACACGATGTGCTCGTCTTCGCTGACTGCAATCCATGAAGCGTGTGAAAACATCCTTCGCGGCGAATGCGACATGGCGATTGCCGGCGGTGTGAATGTGTATACGCATCCTTCGGCTTATGCGGAGCTCAGCGCCTATCGAATGCTTTCAAAAGACGGAACGTGCAAAAGTTTCGGTGAAGGCGGGGACGGATTTGTTCCCGGGGAAGGCGTCGGGGCCGTGCTGTTAAAGCCGCTGTCAAAAGCGATAGCTGATAAGGACCATATTTACGGGGTGATTCGCGGCACTCATATCAATCACGGCGGCAGAACAAACGGGTATACAGTGCCGAGTCCGAGCGCCCAGGCTGACGTGATTTCCGGCGCGCTTAAAAAATCAGGAATACATCCGCGGATGATCAGCTGTATCGAAGCCCACGGCACGGGTACTGAACTCGGAGATCCGATCGAGATTGACGGTTTGACCCGCGCATTTCAAACGAAAACGTCAGATAAAGGTTTTTGCGCCATCAGCTCAGTTAAATCCAATATCGGGCATTTGGAAGCCGCGGCAGGCATTGCCGGTGTAACGAAACTGCTGCTCCAGTTTCAAAAACGAAAGCTGGCTCCCTCATTACATTGCCGGAAATTGAATCCGAATATTGCATTCGACCGGACGCCGTTTGCGGTGCAGCGTGAATTGGCAGACTGGAAACGGCCGGTCATTGAGGAAAACGGAGCGCAAAAAGAGATTCCGAGAATCGCGGGAATCTCTTCTTTTGGCGCGGGCGGGGCAAATGCCCACATATTGATAGAAGAATATATTGAACCTGATAGGGAGATTTATGAGCCATTCACAGATGAAGATCCCGCAGTCATTTTATTATCCGCCAAACAGGAGGCCAGCCTGAAGCAGCGGGCGCAGCAGCTTCTTCAAGCGATCAGAAAAAATGACGTCACAGACCGCAGCCTCCGGGATGCGGCTTACACCCTTCAAACCGGAAGAGAAGCGATGGAAGAACGTGCGGCGTTTATCGTGACGTCGACAGAGCAGTTAGCGGAAAAACTGCAGCGTTTTATTGACGGCGGGACAGACGGCTGCTTCAGGGGAAAAAGCAAACAGTATAAAGACATTCTAGCCGTTTTTAAGGATGAAGATATGCAGGAAGCCGTTCGTAAATGGATGAAAAGAAAAAAATTCGCGAAGCTTCTGGAACTTTGGGTAAAAGGGCTGAAGATTGAATGGTCAGAGCTTTATAACGGCAGCCTGCCGCATCGCATCAGCCTTCCCGGTTATCCATTTATAAAGGATCGGTATTGGCCGGACGATGCAGCGCCGGACAATGTTCGTGATGCTGAAACACATTCTGAAACATTTCGTGAAATCCGCTTTTTACAGAAAAGCTGGGCAGAAAGCAGCCGTGTTCCGGCTAAGGAAGTGCGGGGCGTCATCGGAATAGCTGCTGATCACCAGACAGGAAATTTAGCCGTTGAGCTGTCCCGTTATTTCCCCGAGTCTGAAATCATTGACGCTGCATCACCGGAAATATCCGGGGACGCGGCCCGATTTGGCGGTCTGATTGATGTGACCGGATGCGGGACGGAAATCAATCATGATGACGGCTGGATTCATCGTCTGCAGTCTCTCATTGACAACAGAAACCGCGGCCGAAAGCTTCAGCTGCTTTGTGTGACAAAGGGGCTTGAACCCTTTGCAAATGAAACGATAAATCTCTCAGGTGCAAAAAAGGCCGGATTGTACCGGATGCTCCAAAGTGAGTATAAGGATATCCGCTCGCGGCATATGGATGCAGAACGGACTGCCGAAGATCCTGAGCTGGCAAACCAGATCGCAGAGGAGTTTTTTCGCGATTCTGAAGACATCGAAGTGTGTTACCGAAACGGTGTGCGCTATCACGCGCGGTTAAAGGAAACAAACAGCTTAGCTGAAAAAGAATTTTCATTTCCGAAAGACCATGTGCTCTGGATCACCGGAGGGACCCGGGGGCTCGGATATTTATTCGCCTGGCATTTTGCCGAACGATACGGAGTCACGAAACTCGTGCTTACCGGAAAAGAAACAATGCCGCCGAAAGCGGAGTGGGATGATCATATCAAACGGAATTCCCCGTTTTCCGAAAAAGTGAGAAGAATCAGAGAGCTCGAACAAAAAGGTGTCCGAACGGAAGTGCTGTCTGTATCTTCCGGCCCTGAATATGAGCAGGCTGTCAGCCGGGTGAAAGAGAAGATGGGCCCGATTGGAGGCGTGATACACGCAGCGGGAGCCGTAGATCTCGATCATCCGGCCTTTATCCGCAAAACGAGAGAACAGATGATGACCGTGCTTGAACCTAAAACAGACGGACTGGACCTTTTGTATCAAGCGCTGCACAAGGAGCCTCTCCGGTTTTTTGCGCTGTTTTCTTCAGTGTCCGGCGTGATGCCGGAATTAGGAGCGGGACAAAGCGATTATGCCATGGCTAACGCCTATATGGATTATTTTGCGGCCGCAAAAGGTTTTCCGGTGCTGAGCATCCAGTGGCCGAGCTGGAAAGAAACGGGTATGGGCGAATCAAAAAGCCGGGCCTATCTGAAAAGCGGTTTAAAGAGCATCACTGACAGAGAAGGGTTGAGCCTGTTTGATGCCATCATGGCAGGCGATTGCGGATCTGTTATTATGCCGGCCGTCATTCACCCGGAAAAATGGGAGCCTGACCGTCTGCTGCTTTCATCCGGCCTTACTGAAACAAAGCAGCAGGAACAGGCCGATACAGAAAGCGTTAAGGAGTGGCTGACGGGCATTTGCTGCCGGGAATTAAGACTGGAGCCGTCAAGATTTGAATCTGATACACCGTTTCAAGATTACGGAGCCGATTCCATTATGCTTGCCCAAGTGTCCAGAGCGATCGGAAAGAGGATCAAAGCTGACCTTGACCCGGCGGTGCTGTATGAATACCCTACGGTTGCTGCGCTGGCGGGATGGCTTGAAACAGCATATCCCGAAATCAAAGCTGCCGTTTCAAAACCGGTTCAGCCTGTAATCCCGGACGTTCCCAAACAAACTGCAGCCGCTGTTATTCAGCCTTCTGGTGCTAGAGCGGCGCAGGACATTGCTGTTGTCGGAATGTCCTGCCGTTTTCCGGGAGCTGAATCAATCGAAGCTTATTGGAAGCTGCTGTCTGAAGCAACGTCAGCCATTCAAAGAGTTCCGAAAGAGCGCTGGAAAACGGAGAAGGCGGATTATGCGGGCCTTTTACAAAATGTAACGCATTTTGACCCGGAGTTTTTCCTTATTCCCGAAGAAGACATCAAGGCAATGGATATCCAGTCCTTTCTTATATTAGAAGAGGCGCTTCATCTGTTCAGAGACAGCGGTTACTCGTTACAAGAAATGAAAGGCAGGTCAGCCGGTGTCTATTTAGGAGGACGCGGCGGCAGTATGCCTGATGAAAACCGTCTGAAGCATGCAAAAAATCCGATAGTCGCAGCCGGCCCGAATTACTTGGCGGCCAATCTTTCTCAGTTCTTTGATTTGAAGGGGCCGAGTCTCGTTTTGGATACGGCCTGTTCTTCAGCGCTTGTCGGGATGAATATGGCGATACAGGCGCTCTCTTGCGGTGAAATCGACTCAGCGGTGGTCGGGGGAGTCAGTCTGCTGGAATCCGGTCAAACCCACCGGATGTTCGAACTTCGCAATCTGTTAAGCGAAGAGCCTGCGTTTCATATTTTTGACCGCCGCACCGGCGGCATCGTATTGGGAGAAGGCGTCGGAATGGTGTATTTAAAAACAGCGGCCCAGGCTGTAAAAGACGGTGACCGGATTCATGCGGTCATTAAAGGCATTTCCGTAAACAATGACGGCAGAACCGCGGGGCCTGCCACACCGAATATACAGGCGCAGAAAGAAGTGATGGCCAAGGCGCTTGCCAAAAGCGGCAGAAAAGCGGAGGATATCAGCTACATTGAAGCAAACGGTTCAGGCTCTGAAGTAACCGACCTTTTGGAACTGAGGGCGATTGAAGCGGTGTACCGTATGCAAAACAGCGCGCCTTGCGAATTGGGGTCGATGAAGCCGAATATCGGACACCCGTTATGCGCTGAAGGGGTTGCCGGATTCATTAAAACAGTGCTTATGCTCTCGCGCCGAATGCGTGTGCCTTTCCTTTCGGGCAAAGAGCCGATGACGCATTACGATCTGTCCGCCTCGCCGTTTTATTTTTCGCACGCTCTGCGTGAATGGACGGATTCACCGCGGATTGCCGCCGTCAGCAGCTTCGCTGACGGAGGGACGAATGCCCATGTCATAGTGGAAGCCTGGGAGCAGGAGGCGTATACCCCGGTTAGAAAGCCTTTGCCGAGACAGGAATTAAAACGCCGGCCCATCCGTCCGGACAAAACCGAAAGCCTGCATGAAAACACACATAAGTCCCGTCCGAATACGTTTTGGAAACAAATGAAGACTTACTGATTGCGCTGAAAATTGAACGTCGATATGGAGGAAGTTCATATGCAAGAGCAGCTTCTTATTAACAATCAGCATCCCGTTCTGAAACATCATAAAGCCTATGGAAAGGAACTGCTGCCGGGTCTGGCTTATATTGACCTGATCTATCAGACTTTCAGAGAAAACGGCTTTTTTCATGCCGGCCTTGAACTCAGGCACTTATCGATTTTTCACCCTTTAGCTCCTGAACAGGGAGAAACAATCCTGCTTTCCGTTGACTGTACAGAGAACGGCGAAGGGCAGTGGAAGGTGGAGGTGAAAGGGCAAAAACAAGGTGACGAAGCAGCAGAGACAAAGGTATATGCCGCGGCGCAAATGCATTCCGTCAAGCCCGCCGGCTTCCAAGAGAGCGTCCGGATGGATGCCGTAAAACAAACGGCGGCAGAAATACCGCTTGAGGACATTTACGCGGAATGCAGGGATCAAGAACTGGTTCACTCAGGAATGATGAAAGGCTGCGGAAGCGTCTACCAAACTGAAAAAGAGATTTATATTGATCTGTCGGTGCAAAAGGATCAGCTGGAACATGCAGAAGAGGCGATGTTTCATCCCGCATTGATAGATGCGAGCAGCATCGGCTCCAATGTATATCTCGCTCCTTTGACGAGGGAGGAGGGGCAATTATTTCTGCCGCTGTTTTATGAATCGTTTTATTGCACCGAATTGCTGCAGACAACATGTATCACCAAGATAAAAAAAGAATCCGTCACCCGTAAGAAAGATCTCGTTTACGTGACAATGGAGTTTTTCAATGAGAAAGGCAGAAAAGTCGGCGAACTGAAAAACTTCGCCAATAAACTGGTGAGGGACCCGGAACTGATCAATCAGAAACGGCAAAAGAAAGAACCTGACGGGCGGAATGCCGTCCCGGCTCCGCAAGCGGAACCGGCGCCTTCTGAGCCCCGCCGTGCGGAGGCTTCCGCCGGCCTTACTGAACAGTGCATCCTTTATTTAAAAGAATTGCTTGCCGCCCGATTGAACAAACCTGTGAAAGAGATTGACCCGGATATCGGCTACTATGAAATGGGGCTGGATTCTCCGGGGCTGTTGGACATGGTAAAGGAAATTGAACAAAAAATCGGAACGCAGCTTCTGCCGACACTGTTATTTGAATACACGACAATCGCGGAATTGGCGGGATATTTGTGCGAACATTACGGAGCCGGTTTCGGCCATGCTCAAAGCGGGCATTCAAGTGCTGAGCCTTTGCCCCGGGAAAAAAAGAGGACAACCCAAATCCGCGTGAAAAAATCGGCGTCAGCCGGAACGCAGAATGGAGATATTGCGATCGTCGGGATGGCGGGACGGTACCCCGGCGCCAAAAATCTTCGTGAATTTTGGACAAATTTAAAAAATGGAGAAAACAGCGTAACGGAAGTGCCTCGTTCCCGCTGGGATACGAGGACATATGAGCATTTGCGATCGCCGTCCGGCAAGCCGATTTCCAAATGGGGCGGTTTTATAGACGATCCGGATTGTTTTGACGCGAAATTTTTTCGGATTTCTCCGCGGGAGGCAGAAGCTAAAGATCCGCAAGAACGATTGTTTTTAGAAACATGCTGGGAAACGATTGAGGATGCGGGCTACACCCCGGAAACAATCGTTCAGCCGAAAGGGCCGAATAAGAGAATGAACGTCGGTGTGTTTGCCGGGGTGATGCATATGGATTATTCTCTCGCCGGCGCTGAAGCTGCTGCTAAAGGGCTGGTCTTTCCTTATCCCTTGAACTATGCGCCGATCGCAAACCGGGTTTCATATTTTTGCAATTTTCACGGGCCGAGCATGGCGGTTGACACGGTGTGTTCGTCATCTTTGACGGCCGTTCATATGGCGGCGGAAAGTCTGAGACGCGGTGAATGTGAAGCAGCTCTTGCCGGCGGCGTCAATTTATCATTGCACCCGACAAAATATATCACATACGGCTTGATGGATATGCATTCGAGTGACGGGCTGTGCCGCACGTTCGGCGAAGGAGGCACAGGCTATGTCTCAGCTGACGGCATCGGAGCCGTGCTGCTGAAGCCGCTCCACAAAGCCGAAGAAGATAAGGATCATATTTATGCGGTGATAAAAGGCAGCGCCGTCAATCACGTGGGGACCGTCAGCGGGATTACCGTGCCGAGCCCCGTGGCGCAGGGGGATATGATAGCTGAATGTCTTGAAAAGACGGGGATCGATCCCCGGACGATTTCTTATGTGGAAGCGCACGGAACCGGAACTTCTTTAGGAGATCCGATTGAAATACAAGGTCTTGTTAAAGCTTACCGCACGTTTACGGAGGATCGGCAATTTTGTGCGATCGGTTCCGTTAAATCGAATATCGGACATGCGGAATCAGCCGCCGGGATCAGCGGGCTTCATAAAACGGTTTTGCAGCTGTTTCACAAAACGCTTGTCCCTTCTTTGCACTCAGAGACGATTAATCCGTATCTCCGTTTAGAGGACTCGCCATTTTACGTGCAGCAAAAAACCGAGTCATGGAAAAGGCCGGCGTATACAGAGAACGGCCGTGAACATGCCTGCCCGAGACGCGCAGGCATCAGTTCATTCGGGGCGACGGGTTCAAACGTTCATCTCATTTTAGAAGAGTACAGGCCTAAAAACCCCGGTATTACGGAGGATCAAGAGAGACCGTATATCGTGCCTCTATCAGCGAAAAATCCGGAGCGGCTGAAGGAATACGCTGCCCGCCTGCTGATGTTTCTCAAAGATAAAGCGCTTGAAGGAAGCGGTCCGCTTCATGACAAAAGAGATACAATGCAAAATCAGCTGGAAAATGCGTTGCGAGGTGTTCTGGCCGAAGTTCTGCATGTTGCGGCCGGTTCGGTAGATGATGAACAGGATTGGAAGGAATTCGGCTTGGATGTCATGCAGCTGACACAGTTTTCTGAGCTGATGACGGATCAATACGGGCTGGCAATAGACATGACTGATCTCATACAGCATACTTCCGTCCGGACTTTAGCAGAATGTCTTACAAACGATGAGAAACATAAGAATATTCTTTCCGGTCTTTTCGGCCAGTCGGGCTTAGATAAGCAGCCTGATGAATCTTTTTCCCTGCGGTCACTGGCGTATACGCTGCAAACGGGACGGCTGGCAATGGAAGAGCGGCTTGTTTTTTTAGTGAACGATCAAGCAGACTTGATCAGGAAATTAACTGAATTTACAGAACAAAAACGGCAGATTGACGGCTGCTTTCAAGGGCGGTCTGACAGCGGAACGGAAATCAGGGGTTTCCTGAACGATGATCAGGATACGGAGGAGCTGATCCGAAAATGGATGGACAGCGGCACTTACAAAAAACTTGCGGAGCTGTGGTCAAAAGGATTTGAGATAGACTGGACGCGGCTGTATCAGGAGGAGAAACCGCGCAGGATGAGTCTGCCGACGTATCCGTTTGCAAAGGAACGATATTGGATACCGGAGCCCGATCATCCCGTCACTTCAGTAAATACAGAAAGCAGGCTTCACCCGCTGCTTCATCGCAATACATCAGATTTGCTAGAACAAAAATTCAGTACGATACTGAACGGAGATGAATTCTTCTTAGCCGATCATATCGTCCGAAACAAGCGTGTTCTCCCCGGGGCGGCTTATCTTGAAATGGCGAGAGCCGCGGCTGAACTGGCTGCCGCGCCGTTAGCCGCTGAATACACGGCTAAAACCGGCATTTCGCTGCGGTATATCAGCTGGATACGCCAGGCCGTTCACAAAAAAGAGACGCTGCGTATGACGACAGGGCTTTCTTTGGAGGATAACGGCAATGTTTCATTTCAAGTGTACAGCAATGAAAATGATTCAGACATTTATTGTGAAGGCAGTGCTGTGATTGAGCCGCTGTCTGAGGCGCCGGTTTTGCATATTGAACAGCTGAAAGCGCGATGCCGCAAAAAAGTGCTGTCAAAAGAAGACTGCTATGCGGCGTTTGCAAAGGCGGAAATTGTATACGGACCTTCACATCAAGGAATTGATCACATTTATTGCGGGGAAAAAGAAGCCTTGGCTAAATTGGTGCTCCCTGCTTCCGTTTCTGATGAGGCTGAACAGTTTGTGCTCCATCCTAGTCTGATAGATTCTGCTTTTCAGGCGGCCATCGGCGTTATGAATGAAGATCAAGCGGGTTATCCGGAGCAGCCGTTAATGCCTTTTGAATTGCATGAACTGACCGTTTTTCATCCGTGCAGTCCAAACATGTGGGCGGCCGTATTTGTGACGCATGAAACACCGGCCGTACGAAGAATGGACATTGATATATGTGATGAGCGCGGCAATGTGTGTGTAAGGATAAAAGGATTTTCTGCCCGGATGGCCGAAAGTGCGCCGGCCGTAACCGATAATAAGCAATACGATCTCCCGGGTAACCTTACCGGAGCCGTCAAACTGATGCAGGTATGGGACGCGGAACCGATAGACAACCAAACCGGCTTCCCCATTTCTGAAGCAAAAGCTGTCATCATAGGCGGTACAGACGGGCAGGCGGACGCGGTTTTACGATTGTTTCCTAAAGCTGTGAGATTTGATATCGGCCAAAGTGCTTCCGTTGAAGTGATATCTGATCGGCTCCGCCGTCTCGGTGAGATTCAGCATATGATCTGGTTTGCCCCTCAGCCGGCTGATTCTCACAGCCATGATCAAAAAAGCGGGGTGCTGCAAATTTTCAGAGCGGCCAAAGCTCTTATCGGTCTCGGGTATGGAAAGGAGCAGCTAGAGATGACGGTGATTACGCACCAAGCACAGCCTATTACCCAATATGATGAGGTGCGTCCCGCTCATTCCAGTGTTCACGGTTTTGTCGGGTCTCTCGCTAAAGAACATCCGAGCTGGCACATCCGTCTCGCCGATCTTGAAGACGGGGGGGATTTCCCCGCAGAAGACATATTCAGCCTGCCCCGCGACCGTACGGGTAAAGCATGGGTGCGTAGACATCAGGAATGGTACCGGCCTCAATTGCTTCCGGTCCAAAGCGGGCCGTCTGAAAGTGTTCCTTACCGCTATGGAGGCGTGTATGTCATCATCGGCGGTGCGGGAGGCATCGGCGAGGTTTGGACAGATTATATAGTGACGACGTATAAAGCCCGAGTCGTCTGGATCGGGAGGCGGCCGCTGGACAGCCGGATACGCCAAAAAATAGACCGGTACCGGCCATCAGGCCCGGCTCCCGAATATATAGCCGCAGATGCTTCTGATCTTCCATCGCTTCAGCGCGCCTATGAACAGATTAAAAACACATACGGCACCATCAGCGGCGTCGTTCATTCAGCGATGGTATTTGCGAATGAAAGCGTAAAAGATATGGAAGAATCACAGTTTCACGCCGGTCTTGCGGCGAAAGTGGATATTTCCGTCAACATTGCCGAAGTATTTGCGAAAGAGTCTTTGGACTTTATTCTCTTTTTCTCTTCGGTTATTTCATATATTAAGAATCCGAATCAAAGTCATTATGCGGCGGGGTGCGCATTTAAAGACGCATTTGCCCATGAGCTTTCCGGATGGCTGTCATGCCGGGTCAAAGTGATGAACTGGGGTTATTGGGAGCGGGCTGACAATCACATTTCTGAAGAGTTTGACAGACTGAGTGCAATCGGTCTCGGGCTGATCAGCCGGGCGGAAGGGATGCAGGCGCTGGAAACTCTGCTGACGCAGCCGATCTCCCGCATGGGGCTGATGAAGCTGACCAAGCCGATTCCGATCGAGGGAATGAACCCTCATGAATTTGTGACTATCTGATTGCCTGTCAAATTGACGGAGCAAATTTAATTTTCTTAGGAGGATAAGGTTTTGGGTAAGGGAGACAAACAAAAAGACCGTACACAGTTATCCTTAAGAACAGAAATAAGCAATCAAATGAAAGAATTGAATCGGCTTTTGCTGCAAGTGCTGCGGGTGACGCTGCGTTCAATGGGTCTGACCGGCGAAGCGCCGGCGGCTTCCTGTCTGCCTTTATATGAACGCTGGCTGGAAGAAAGCATCCGTCTTTTAGACAGCGATTTTAAAAGCGGTGAAACGGCCGCGGTTTGGGAAGAGTGGCATAAGAAGAAAAACGAATGGCTGAAAGATCCGGATATGAAAGCGCAGGTTCTGCTGGCGGATACCATCATTCAAGCTTTGCCTGACATTTTAACAGGCAAAATAAAAGCCACTGACGTGATGTTTCCCGATTCTTCAATGGAGCTTGTTGAAGGAATCTATAAGCATAATATTCTCGCTGATTATTACAACGATGTGCTGGCAAATGAAGCGTGTATGTATGTGGAAAATGTAATGAAAAACAATCCTGAGGCAAACATCCGCCTGCTGGAGATCGGAGCGGGCACCGGCGGAACGAGCAGCACACTGTTTAAAAAGCTCCGCCCCTATCAAAACCATATTCAGGAATACTGTTATACCGACTTGTCAAAAGCTTTTTTAATGCATGCCGAAAAGGAATACGGCGCGGACAATCCGTATTTGACGTATCAGCTGTTTAATGTGGAGCAGCCTGCGGCGGGCCAGGGATTACATCTGAGAACCTACGATATCGCTATTGCTGCAAACGTACTGCATGCCACCAAAAATATCCGGAAAACCTTACGGACGGCAAAAGCCGTATTGAAAAAGGACGGTTTGCTGCTCGTTAATGAACTGGGCGGGCATACGCCGTTTACACATGTTACATTCGGCTTATTAGAGGGCTGGTGGCTGTACGAAGACGAGGCGCTGCGGATTCCGGGGTGCCCCGGTCTTTATCCGGAAACATGGAAATCCGTTTTAATGGCTGAAGGTTTTCATTCCATTCAATTTCCGGCTGAAAACGAACGTCTGCACACCCAGCAGATTATCACGGCGAAAAGCAACGGAGTCATCAGGCAGAGCAGGGAAGCTTACACCGCGCAAAAGCGCCAATCAATCGTACCGCAAACATCCTCTGATCGTCAGCTCCCCATCAAACAAGCGGGAGAGGGGCTTTCGGAAAAGACAGCGGCTTTTCTGATAAGGGCTGCGGCAAAAGTATTAAAAATGCCGGCAGAAGAGATAAATCCGCTGGCTCCTCTGGATGAATACGGCATTGACTCTATTCTGATCGTTCAGCTGACGAATGAGCTGCGGGATCTCGTCCCTGATATCAGCAGCACGCTGTTTTTTGAATACCGGACGATAGGAGAGCTTGCCGCATACTTGGCTGAAACGAAGGAGCGCGAACTGCATGCGCAATTTTCTGAAGAAGTCCGTCATACTGAAGCGGCATCATCCGGCTCTTTGCTTGAAAAAAGCACAGAGTACCTGAAACAGATCGTCAGCGCCATCTTAAAGATGCCGATTGAGGACGTTCAAGCCCATACGCCCCTTGAAGAATACGGAATCGATTCCATCTTAATCGTACAGCTGACCAACCGCGTGCGGGAAGACATACCTGATATCAGCAGCACTTTGTTCTTCGAGTATCCGACAATCGGCGGATTAGCGGACTATCTCGTCAGCTCAAGACAGGAAGATATGGCTGGGATTTTCAAGACAAATAAAGAAGCCGAAAAGGCGCCGCACACTTTACAGAAAAAGCAAAGCCGCAAACAAAGCGCCGGATTGACGAAGCGCCAAGCGGCATCTTTTTCTGAAACAGCGCCGCCCGCTTCCGAACCGCCGTCAAAACACCTTGAAGTGGCAATTGTCGGTCTTGCCGGACGGTATCCCGGAGCTGAAAATGTTAATGAGTTCTGGGAACGGTTAAAGACCGGTGAACACGGAATCACTGAAATTCCGAAAGACCGCTGGGATTGGCGGGACTACTATGATGAGACAAAAGGTAAGGAAGGCCGGATGTATACAAAGTGGGGCGGCTTTTTAACAGATATTGATAAATTTGATCCGCTGTTTTTTAAAATCTCCCCGAAAGAAGCGGAGCGCATGGACCCGCAGGAGAGACTGTTTCTGGAAACCGCTTATGCGGCCCTGGAGGATGCCGGATATACCCCTGATTCACTATGCGCCGGTAAAAAGGTTGGTGTCTTTGCGGGTGTCATGAACGGCAACTATCCGACAGGGGCCCACTATCACTTTATCCCGAACCGCGTATCCTATGTGTTTGATTTTCACGGTCCGAGCATCGCGGTCGATACTGCATGCTCCTCATCCTTAACCGCCATTCATCTCGCCGCAGAAAGCATCAGAACAGGTGCATCTGAATGCGCGATTGCCGGCGGCGTAAACCTGATTACAGATCCGGTTCATTATATCGGACTTTCTTCTATGAGAATGCTGTCACCGTCAAACGCGTGCAAAGCGTTCGGTGATAAGGCTGACGGGTTTGTTGACGGAGAGGGCGTCGGCTGTATCGTGTTAAAGCCGTTGAAAAAGGCTGTTGAAGATCATGATCATATATACGGTGTCATTAAAGGAAGCGCTCTGAACGCCGGCGGCAAAACGAACGGGTTCACCGTTCCGAACCCGAATGCACAAGGAGAAGTGATCGCAGACGCGATGGAGCGGGCAGGGATTGACCCGAGAGCAATCAGCTATCTGGAAGCCCACGGCACCGGCACTTCCTTGGGAGATCCGATTGAAATCGCAGGGTTAACCAAGGCTTTCCGCCGCTATACGGATGCAAACCAATTTTGTTCCATCGGTTCTGTTAAATCCAATATCGGACACCTGGAAAGTGCGGCGGGCATTGCTGCGGTCACCAAAATTCTTCTTCAGATGAAACACGGATATCTGGTGCCGTCGCTGCATTCAAAGCAGCTGAACCCGGAAATTGATTTTGAAACTTCTCCTTTTATCGTGCAGCAGGAAACAGCGGAATGGAGACGGCCGGTCATAGAATCTGAAGGAGTAACACGAGAATATCCGAGAATCGCGGGTACATCTTCTTTCGGAGCGGGCGGAGCAAATGCCCACCTGCTGATAGAAGAGTATGAACCGGCTGAAATGACTTCGGCAGACACCGGCCGTCCGGCGCTTTTTGTTTTATCGGCAAAAGATAAAGACCGCTTGCGCGAGCGGGCTCTGTTGCTGTCGGATGCCGCCGGACACGGAACAATTACAGATGCGAATCTGCTTGACGCGGCATTTACCCTTCAAGTCGGCAGGGTCCCGATGGAAGAACGGCTGGCGATGACAGCGGACTCTGTTTCTGAATTGGAACAGAAGCTGATTGCTTTTCTGAATAATGCTGGTTCCGTAAGCGGGGTGTTTACGGGCCGGAGTGATAGTGCTGTCACGGAGACGGAAGGCACTATCAGTGATTGGATGGAAAAACGTCAATTTGACAGTCTTTTGAATGCCTGGGTTCACGGGACGCCCGTCGATTGGGCATCTTTATATAAAGGCGCGCTGCCGCATCGTATCAGTCTGCCGTCTTATCCATTTGCAAAAGAAAGCTACTGGATGAAGCGGGAAGAACCAAAAACAGGAACAACTGAATATGTGCATCCTTTCCTGCATGAAAATACGTCAACCTTGGCGGAGCAAAGCTATCATACATCTTTTACAGGCCGGGAACACGTTTTCCAGGATGTGAGCGGGGAGCGGGTTTTGTCGGCAGCCGTTTATTTAGAAATGGCGCTTGCGGCTTTTCATCATGCGGCAGACAGCTCTGAAGAAAAAGAGATATGGATCCGAACAGCGGCATGGACTGACCCGATTACCGGCGGACTTCACGGTGCGGGCGTCAATCTCTCCCTTCTGTCTGAAGACGAGGAAGGCATCCATTATGAAATATACAGTGACGAAGAGAAGCTGCATCATTATGGAATCATCGGACAAGGGAACATACAGCCATCCCGCGTGCTTGATATTGCCTCCTTACAAAAAGACTGCCGCCCGCTGTCATTCGATTATGAAACACCAGGCACATCAGGTGTAACGATCAGTAAGGAGTTCCGCACCGTTGAAAAGCTTTATGCGGGAGAAAGTGCGGTTTGGGCGAAGCTTGCTCTTACAGATGAAAGCGGCTGTAATCCGGGATATCATCTGCCGCCGGAATTTCTGGACGCAGCTTTTCATGTCCTGGCCAAAACGGAGCCGTCAGTCCATATCGTGCCTGAAGCGGTTGAAGAACTGCGCGTCATGCGTCCGTGCTCATCCGGCATGTGGATGTATATTAATAAAAAGAATCAAACCGGCTGTGACATTCAATTTTGTGACGAAACCGGCACTGTCTGCGCAGAAATCAAAGGGATAAGAATGAGACAGCCGTCTCAGCAGGATCACGGGCAAGAGGAACAATCCGAGATGATGATATTTGAAGAAATGTGGAAGCAGCAGCCTCTGAAGAAATCTATTCATGAAGAGCTGAAAACGGTCATCTGTTTTCTTACGGGAGAAGCTGCCAGAAAGCATGCTTATCAGTCTTTACAAACCCTTTTTCCGGGAGCCGGCGTGTTTTTTATTTCACAGGGTGAGGAAACTCAAAAGCTTTCAAACACGCATTATCAAATTAAAATCACTGACGAACAAGCATATCAAGAAACGTTTCGGCATATTGAAACGGCTGCAGGCAAAGCGGATGCCGTTTTATATGGATGGCCGCTTGAAGATGAAAAGGCCGTGAAAGACTATTCCATTCTGTATCATGTGATCCGCGCAGCTGCTTCTTTGCGTTCTAAACCGAGGCGGATCCTTCTTTCCGCTCAGTGCGGGACCGATACCGATATCAGTTACGCTGAGTCATGGATCGGGCTGGAACGGTCGCTGAAACTGATCTTGCCGGAGACGGATACGGCCGCGGTTTATTTTGAACAAAAAGGACCGTTAGAAAAACTGATCCATAACGTATGTGAAGAACTTCACAGCGAGTCGTTCCGCAGTGTCATGTACAGTGGGGAAATCCGTCGCGTCATGGAAATGAAGCAGACGGATATTGCCCCTGGCGAGAAGCGTGTGATAAAGAGCGGGAAAACGTACTTGATTACCGGCGGATGCGGGGGGTTAGGCTTGTTATTTGCCGGATATTTCGCTGAAAAAGGACCGGTTACGCTCATTTTGACGGGGAGATCAGCGGCAGCCGGCCCGGTGCTGAACAAGATAAAGAGATTGGAAGCATCAGGCTCCAAGGTGTTTTACGTGCAGGCGGATGCCGCAGATCAGGCTCAGATGGAGAAAGGTTTGCAAGAAGTGAAAGAGAAAGGATGCGGGCCGATTCACGGTGTCATTCACGCTGCAGGTCTTCAAGGCACTGAAAGCATTCTGGAGAAAGATCTGCAAACCTTTCAGCAAGTCTTATCGCCAAAAGCGGACGGCACCGCGGTGTTAGATCAGGTTCTGTCACGGGAGCCGCTTGACTTCTTCTGTTGTTTCTCTTCTTCTTCAGCGATTTTAGGAGACTTCGGTTCTTGTGACTACGCGATGGGGAACCGCTTCCAAATGGCTTTTGTCCGTCATCGGGATAAACTTGTGAGCCTCGGGCTCAGAAGCGGCAAGTCACTTGCAATCAATTGGCCGCTTTGGAAAGAAGGGGGGATGCATGTCGGCACGGCGGAAAGCACCGATATGTATTTAAAATCAAGCGGACAGCGTTATTTATACACTGAGGAAGGACTCGAAGCTTTTGAAACATTGTTAGTCCAGCCGTCCAGCCAGTATCTCGTCCTGGCCGGTTTTCCGTCGAGGGCCAAACGCTTCCTGCAGATAGATCAAGGCGAACGGCCGATTTCGGGTTCTGTAAACAGGAACGTCCCGTTTTCAGGAAGGCGGAGTGAAATGAAAGGCTTTACACTGGAAGAATGCGTAAGCTGGGATGTGAAAGAACTGGCGGCGGGGCTTTTGAAAATAGACAAGAACAGACTGACGGACGCTGACAATCTGGCTGATTTCGGCTTTGATTCTATCAGTTTGGCGGAATTCGCCTCTTCTTTGTCCGCCCATTACGGAATTGAAGTGACACCGGCCCTGTTTTTCGGACATTCCACCCTGGAGAAGGTCGTCCGCTATTTTCTGACGGAACACCAGTCCGTCATGGAGCATGTCTATGAAGAAAAGAAACCTGAATCCGCAGATCAATCTGTCTTTGAAAAGGCAGGAACGGAAAAGCGAAAGAAGCAGAGGGGAAGAAATAAGCTGAACGCCGGAACCGAGGGCAGTCAGGCAGCTGATTCCATTGCCATTATCGGCATGAGCGGCCGATTTCCTCAGGCGCGCACGGCGGACGAGCTGTGGGACATTCTGTTTCAGGAAAAGGACGTTGTCGCACCGGTCGCAAAAAAAGGCTTCACAAGTTCAAAATGGAAACTCGGCGCTGTTCCGGGGGCGGACGAATTCGACCCTTTATTTTTTGAAATATCGCCGAGGGAAGCTGAAACGATGGATCCGAAACAGCGGCTGCTTCTTCAGGAAGCGTGGAGGGCCCTTGAGGACGCCGGCTACGGCGCCAGTCACATCAAGCAGCAGACGATCGGTATGTTTGTGGGGGCGGAAGAAGGAGATTATCACCTTTTAACACGGGACAAAGGCAATGTCACGTCTCATCATAACGGTATTTTGGCGGCGCGGCTGGCTTATCACTTGAATTTATCAGGTCCTGTGATGGCGATAAATACAGCATGTTCTTCGGGGCTCGTTTCTGTCCATCAGGCGGTATTAAGCCTGCAGAATAAAGAGTGCACAACAGCTGTTGCGGCCGGGGTGAATATCATGAATACCCCGGACTTTTTTGAAACGATAGATAAAGCCGGAATGCTGTCGGAAAACGGAAAATGCTTCGCGTTTGATAAAAGGGCTGACGGCATGGTTCCGGGGGAAGCAGCCGCGGCGGTTGTTCTGAAGCCGCTGAGAGAGGCGGAAAAAGATGGTGATCCGATTTACGGGGTGATTCGGGCGAGCGGCATCAATTATGATGGGAAAACAAACGGAATTACCGCTCCGAGCGGCGTAGCCCAGACCCGGCTGCTTACTTCTGTTTATGACCGGGGCCGTATCAACCCTGAAGATATCGAATATATCGTCACACACGGCACAGGTACAAAACTCGGTGATCCGGTGGAAATTAACGCGCTTTATGACGCATTTTCTGCCTATACAAACGAAGAAGCTTTTTGCGCACTCACATCAATTAAAACCAATATCGGCCACACGTTTGCCGCATCAGGCATTGTCAGTTTGATCAGTCTTTTACAGGCGTTCTCCCGTGAAATGATTCCCGCCAGTCTGCATTGCAGCGGGGAAAACCGCTATATCAACTGGGAGAAGAGTCCTTTTTATGTGAATAAAAGGGGTAAACCGTGGCCTTCTCTGCCGGGTAAAAACCGAATGGGGGCAGTCAGCGCATTCGGGATGAGCGGAACAAACGCCCATGTCGTTATGGAAAGCTATAAGCGCAGCGCTTCACCTCATCGTGATGCCCCTGCATATTTACTTACTTTGTCTGCAAAAACAGAGGAGGCCCTTCAGGAAAAAATCGAAGAGATGATCACTTGGGCGGAAAATGGCGGACTGAAAGAAAATGATCTGGCCCAGCTCAGCTATACGTTGTTAAAAGGACGGCATCACTTTAACCATCGCGCCGCCATAGTAGTGCAAGATGCTGATGACGCAGTGTATGTATGGAAGCAGGCAAAGCTTAATGAACATCATCCTTATGTGTTTTCGGGAAAAGTACCGCAGCACTTTGCAGGGCGTCAGCATATTCAGGAGCACATAATAGAAGTGCTCGGCAAGTGCAGCGCCTCATATTCTGACCATAGAAAATATCAGGAGCTGTTATGCGTGCTGGCAGATTTTTATTGTCAAGGTTATGAAATCGAAGGGGACTTGCTTTATGGCGGACCTTTGCCGCGAATCGGCAATCTGCCGGGCTACCCGTTTGCCAGGCAGACGTATTGGGCGTCCGATCGTCTTCAGGGAGAGCTTGAAAGCCGGAATTCAGACGAATGTGAAAAGCTTCACCCGCTGCTCCATGCGAATACATCGACCTTTACCGCCCAGCGCTTTACTTCTGTTTTTTCAGGGCATGAACCGTTTTTTGCCGATCACATCGTCAATGGAAAACCGGTGCTTCCGGGCGCGGCTGCTTTAGAAATGGCCCG
>NZ_JBYTDS010000023.1:0-33875 GCF_058791615.1 Bacillus sp. EB106-06-01-XG163 | reverse complement strand
CCAGCCGCCGGTCACATACCGACAGCTGGCTGCTTAAAGGTGTTTTGATCCCTGTCTCAAAAACGGGGGTCAGTCCCAAGCGCTTGCGGGGTTTTTTATATGGAATCTGTATAAATATAAATATTTATACATCGGCGTTCAGCTGTCACTAACCTGAAAAACAATGACTATAATAAACACAGAAAGGAAAATATATTTTTCAAAAATAGTATTGCATCACAATTAAAAAGTGTTTAAAATACAAGTTAACGAATAAATATTCAAATTTAAGAGATCAGTAGATATGGGGGAAATGAATCATGAAGAAATGGCTGTTGGTATTAGCTGCCGCATGTATCACCTTTGCGCTGTCCGCTTGCGGATCAGGCAATTCAGGCTCAGAGGGCGGAAAGAACAAGCTGATTATGGGTACATCGGCTGACTATAAACCATTTGAATATAAAGACGGCGATCAGATCACCGGGTTTGACGTTGATCTGGCAAAAGCTCTGGGCAAAAAGACCGGCTATGACGTTGAGGTGCAGGACATGGACTTCAACAGCCTGATTACAGCCTTGAAGTCCAAGCAGGTAGATATGATTTTATCTGGAATGACACCTACACCGGAACGGAAAAAGCAAGTTGATTTTTCTGATATTTATTATACTGCTAACAATATGATCGTTACGAAAAAGGGAAGCAGCATGAAATCCCTGAATGATCTGAAAGGCAAAACTGTCGGTGTTCAGCTCGGCTCCATTCAAGAGGAAAAAGGCAAGAAGCTCGCTTCGAAATACGGTTTTCAGCTCGAAGACCGCAACCGGATTTCAGACTTAACCGAAGAGATCAAATCCGGGCGTTTTGATGCCGCGATTATCGAAGACATCGTAGCACAAGGCTATTTCAGTTCAAATCAAGATCTGCAGGGCTTTGCGTCAGCAGATGCGAAATCAGACGAATCGGGTTCCGCGATTGCGTTCCGCAAAGACAGTGATCTGACAGCGAAGTTCAACAAAGCGCTGAAAGAAATGGAGAAAAACGGAGAAATCGAAAAACTGAAGAAAAAATGGTTCACCAACGAGAAATAAAAGAAAGCTCAACTTTTCGTTGAGCTTTTTATCTTGAATAAAGACAAAGGAGATCACACGTATGAATTTGGATTTCTCAGCGACAATCCCCCAAATTCCTTTTATATTGGAAGGCCTTGCGGTCACATTAAAAATTGTGCTCGTTTCAGCGGTCATCGGTCTTGTATTAGGCATCGTGCTCAGCTTATTTAAAATCAGCACGATCAGTCCGCTGAAATGGATTGCGGATTTTTATACTTCGATATTCCGCGGCACGCCGCTTGTGCTGCAGCTGATGATCATTTATTTCGGTATGCCGCAGCTTCTGGGCTTTCAGATCGATCAATTTTGGGCGGCGGTCACCGCATTATCGCTCAATTCAGCCGCTTACGTCTCTGAAATTATCAGAGCGGGAATCAACGCAATTGACAAAGGACAAAAAGAGGCTGCCGTCGCTCTCGGCGTGCCGTACGGAAAAATGATGAAAGATCTGCTGCTGCCGCAGGCGTTTAAAAACATTTCTCCGGCTATTATTAACGAATTAATCACCTTAACGAAAGAATCGGCGATCGTCACAGTTATCGGTCTTGGCGACATTATGAGACGGGCCTACCAGTCCGGTGCCGCAACATACAACTATTTAGAACCTCTTATTGTGGCGGGCTTAATCTATTACGTGCTCGTTTTGATCTTAGCATTCATCGGAAAAGGCGTAGAAAGGAAGCTGAAAGCCAATGATTAAGGTCGACAACCTGTCAAAATCATTCGGGAAACATGAAGTACTGAAAAACATTTCAACACAGATCGAAGAAGGGGAAGTCGTCGCTGTCATCGGTCCTTCCGGTTCCGGCAAATCAACGTTTCTGCGCTGCTTAAATCTGCTGGAAAACCCAAGCGGCGGAACGATTGCCATTAAAGAAAATGAAATTACCGCAGCTAAAACGAATAAACTGAAAGTGCGGGAAAATATCGGCATGGTATTTCAGCATTTTCATTTGTTTCCTCATAAAACGGTGCTTGAAAATATCACATACGCGCCGGTCAGCGTGAAGAAAGAGTCTAAAAACGAGGCGGAGGAAAAGGCGTGCGCCCTCCTTGAAAAAGTCGGACTGCTTGACAAACGGAACGACTATCCGAACCGTTTGTCAGGCGGACAGAAGCAGCGGGTCGCCATCGCGCGGGCGCTTGCCATGAATCCTGACATCATGCTGTTTGATGAACCGACCTCGGCTCTTGACCCGGAAATGGTCAAAGAAGTTCTTGAGGTGATGAAAGAGCTCGCGCAGACGGGCATGACGATGGTGATCGTAACGCACGAAATGGGATTTGCCAAAGAAGTGGCAGACCGCGTATTATTCATGGATGAAGGGACGATCGTGGAAGACGGGCAGCCGGAAGAATTTTTTCTTTCTCCGAAGTCAAAAAGAGCACAGGACTTTTTAGAAAAAATATTATAAAATATAACTGGAAGAAAAGAAGAAGAATGCTCTTCTTCTTTTTTTTGAGAAAGAAACAAACAGAATGGAGCAAGCAATGTTTAAAATCGGTTACCGCACACTAAAGACCGCACTTGGAACGGCGCTGGCCATTTATTTAGCCCAGCTGTTGCATCTGCAAAACTTCGCATCCGCAGGAATCATCACCATATTGTGCATCCAGATTACGCAAAAGCGGTCGCTTCAGGCCTCGTGGGCCCGATTTGCCGCCTGTTTATTGGCGATCGTCTTCTCATATGTCTTTTTCGGGCTGATCGGCTATTATCCGTTTGCGATCGGAATATTGCTGGTGCTGTTCATTCCGACTACAGTCGTTTTAAAAATAAACGAAGGGATCGTCACCAGCTCAGTAATCATTCTTCATTTATATATGTCCGGCGGCATTACGATGGCGTTTATCTGGAATGAGTTCCAGCTGATCACCGTAGGTATCGGCGTCGCGCTGTTAATGAATCTGTATATGCCGAGCCTCGACAGAAAACTCGCGGCGTACCGGAAAAAAATCGAGGACAACTTTTCCGTCATCTTCGCCGAAATCGAACGGTATTTGTTAACTGGTGAGCAAGATTGGTCGGGGAAGGAAATACCGGAGACGCATCAGATGATTCAAGAGGCGAAAAACCTCGCCTATCGGGACGTGCAGAATCATATTTTGCGCCATGAAAATCTTTACTATCATTATTTTAAGATGAGACAGAAACAATTTGAAATCATTGAACGGCTGCTGCCGAAGATTACCTCTATTTCAATAACGGTGGAGCAGGGCAAAATAATCGCCCATTTCATCCATGAATTAAGGGAAGCCATTCATCCCGGCAATACCGCTCATAAATTTTTAAAAAGACTTGCAGAAATGAGAACGGAATTTGAAGAAATGCCGCTCCCGGCAACGCGCGAGGAGTTTGAAGCGCGGGCGGCTTTGTTCCACCTCCTCGGTGAGATGGAACAATATCTCGTGATTAAAAGTTATTTCAAAGGCATCAAGCTGTAAAAAACATATGGATCAATCGCATGAGTCCTCCTTTCATTGGTCATTCTAATGAAAAAAGGAGGGGAGCCCATGCGATTTTTTTTATTGTCAGCCGCCCTGCTGCTGTCTCCGCTTTGGCCGCTTGGCGCGAACCCTTTGCCGGGTGACCCTTATATTATCGTCAATAAAGCCACAAATGCGCTTGCTGTTGTGAAGGATAACCGAATACAAGGCATTTATCAGGTGGCGACGGGAAAAACGGATGATTTGACGCCTGAAGGAGAATTTACGGTAACGGTCAAAGCCGTCAATCCGTATTACCGGAAGAAAAATGTGAAGGGAGGCGCGCCGGAAAACCCGCTCGGCGTCCGCTGGATCGGTTTTGACGCGAAAGGAACCGACGGCAGGATATACGGCATTCACGGAACAAACAGAGAAGAGCTGATCGGGGGGTTTGTATCAAACGGCTGCATCCGTATGAAAAACCGGGATGTCATCCGTATTTTCCGGATTATCCCTCCCGGAACGAAAGTATTGATTACAAAAGAAAACCGCTCATTCGAGGAAATTGCAATAGAGCGGAAAGCCCTCATAAAAAAGCAGGAAACCCCCTTGCAATGAGGCGCCTGCTTTTTTACCGCAAATACATCATAATGCCTGAGAGGAGGGTTGAAAGTATAAATACGCCCAAAATGACGATGACGGCGCTTTTCATAAATTTTTGAGACATTGTTTCACTCCTTAAGATTACTGTCTATCATTTTAACGTGTTTTGCTTGTATGAACAAGCCATATCCTATGGCGGAAAGCAGGTGGCCGCGCTATGAAAAAACTTGATCATGTCGGCATTGCCGTCAGCTCTATTGAAGCTGCGAGAGGATTTTACGAACGGATGCTCGGGCTTACGTATATGGGAGACGAGCTGGTAAGCGGCCAAAATGTGAGAGTTGCTTTTTTAGAAGCGGGAGGCACAAAGCTTGAGCTGATTGAGCCGCTTTCGGACGCGTCTCCCGTCAGCTCTTTTTTACAGAAAAGAGGCGAAGGGCTGCATCATTTAGCATTCCGCTGCGCCGATATGAAGGAAACGATCAAGGAGCTTGAAGCATGCCGCATGACTTTGATCCATCATGAACCGCAAAACGGAGCGGGCGGGAAGAAGATCGCATTTCTCTCTCCAAAAGAGGCGAACGGGGTCCTGATTGAGCTTTGTGAAACAATTGAAAAAGGAGAAACTCAAGATGAGCATGAGTGATCATATCAGACACTTAAATGAAAGACGTTCCTTTTTAACAAACGGCGGCGGAGCGGAAAAAAATGAAAAACAGCACAAAAAAGGCAAGCTGACGGCAAGAGAAAGAATTGACTATTTATTGGACGAAGACAGTTTTTCAGAGCTGCAGCCGTTTGCCAAAAGCCGCATGCCCGGATGCCAGAATGCTCCGGGAGACGGCGTTGTTACCGGATACGGCACAATTGACGGACGGCCCGTGTATTTGTTTGCCCATGACTTTACCGTACTCGGCGGGACGCTCGGCGAGACACATGCGGAAAAAATCGCGGCGGTAATGGATCTGGCGGCGAAAAATAAAACCCCGATCATCGGGCTGAACGACTCAGGTGGTGCGAGAATTCAAGAGGGTGTGGTATCATTAAATGGATACGGTCATATCTTTAGGCGCAACGTCCTTTACTCGGGAGTGATTCCGCAAATTTCTGTCATCCTTGGGCCGTGTGCCGGCGGTGCTGTTTATTCACCCGCATTGACGGATTTTGTGATTATGGCGGAACATACGTCGCACATGTTTATTACAGGCCCGAAAGTCATTGAACAGGTGACGGGTGAACAGATTGACGCGGAAAGTTTAGGCGGTGCGGGAATACATAATGTGATAAGCGGAAATGCCCACTATTCCGCACGAACGGAAAAAGAGGCTCTTTCCGCTGTGAAAACCCTGCTTTCTTATCTCCCGCACGGCGGACAGACGGCATTGCCCGTTAAAAAGGAAGACGCCAGACCGTTATTAAACACCCTCGTTCCCGCGGACAGTTCGAAACCTTACGATGTGTTACAGGTAATAAAAGAGCTGGCGGATGACGGAACGTTTTTTGACATTCAGCCGTATTTTGCCAAAAACATTGCTGTCGGTTTTCTGAAACTCGGACGGCGTACAGTCGGTGTTGTCGCAAACCAGCCGAAACACTTGGCGGGGAGCCTCACGATTGATGCCGCTGACAAAGCGTCGAGATTCATCCGTTTTTGCGACGCGTTTCATATTCCGTTATTGACGATCGCTGATGTTCCTGGATTTCTTCCGGGCCTTCAGCAGGAACATGCGGGAATCATCCGTCACGGAGCAAAATTGCTGTATGCTTTTGCCGAAGCGACGGTGCCGAAAGTGACGCTCATCATCAGAAAAGCTTACGGAGGCGCCTATGTCGCCATGAATTCGAAAGGGCTCGGGGCAGATCTTGTATTCGCCTGGCCCAATGCGGAAATCGCCGTGATGGGAGCGGAAGGCGCGGCGTCGATTTTATACAGCAGAGACATACAGGCTTCTGACGACCCAGAGAAAACGAAGCGCGAAAAAAAAGCCATATACGAAAAGGAAAACGCCGGTCCGTATAAAGCGGCGGCCTGCGGAATGGTGGATGATATCATCCGGCCGGAAGACTCGAGGAAAAAATTGATTCAGGCATTTGACATGCTTGCGCATAAGGAAGAGGAAAGACCGAAAAAAAAGCACGGTAATATACCGCTTTAAACGGAGGGAACTGAAAATGGTAAACGAAAAACGTCTGCTTGAAGAATTTCTTGAACTCGTTCAAATTGATTCAGAGACAAAACATGAAGCGGAAATCAGCAAGGTGCTCAAACAAAAATTCACTGATTTAGGGTTGAGCGTAAAAGAAGATGATACAAAAGAAGTGACGGGGCATGGAGCCGGCAACTTAATCTGTACGTTAAAGGGCACAAAAGATGCGGATACGATTTATTTCACATCGCACATGGACACGGTTGTCCCGGGCAAAGGCGTTAAGCCGATTGTGGAAGACGGCTATGTAAAATCCGACGGCACGACGATTCTCGGCGCTGATGATAAGACGGGTCTTTCCGCAATGTTTGAAGCCATTAAAGTGCTGAAAGAACAAAACATCGAGCACGGCACCATTGAATTCATTATCACGGCCGGAGAAGAATCGGGATTAGTCGGGGCAAAAGCAATGGATCGTTCAGACATTACCGCGAAATACGGTTTTGCGCTTGATTCAGACGGAAAAGTCGGTAACATTATTGTAGCCGCGCCGACACAAGCGAAAGTGAGAGCAACCATTTTCGGGAAAACGGCTCATGCGGGGGTAGAACCGGAAAAAGGCATCTCCGCGATTACCATCGCATCAAAAGCAATCTCAAAAATGCCGCTCGGCCGCATTGATAAAGAAACAACGGCTAATATCGGACGTTTCGAAGGCGGCACGCAAACCAATATCGTCTGCGACCAGGTTGATATTCTGGCTGAAGCGCGTTCATTAGTGCCCGAAAAAATGGAAGCGCAAGTGCAGAAAATGAAAGAAGCTTTCGAATCTGCTGCAGCTGAGATGGGAGGCCGCGCGGAAGTGGACATCGCGGTCATGTATCCGGGTTTCAAATATCAGGACGGCGATCAGGTTGTGGAAGTCGCGAAAAAAGCGGCGGCAAAAATCGGCCGGCCGAGCGAACTTCAGACAAGCGGCGGCGGAAGTGACGCAAACGTCATTGCCGGCCACGGCATTCCGACAGTCAACCTGTCAGTAGGCTATGAACAAATCCATACGAAAAATGAAAAAATGCCGATTGAAGAGCTCGTCAAAACGGCGGAAATGGTCGTTGCCATTATCGAAACAGCGGCCAACTAAAAACGAAGCACCCAGTTGATTGGGTGCTTTTTTCATTCTTCATAATAATTGGCTTAAAGCCTTGCAGATACAAGAAAAAAACCCTGCCGGATAGGTTCCGGCAGGGTTTCAGTATTATGATTTGGCGGGCTCCGCCTGAGCCGCAGCTTGTTTCTTTTTATGATGCGTCTGCTGTAAAAGTACATTCTGCACTGTCAAAAATAGTCCGCTTGTAAACCAGTAAAGCGGCAGCGCAGCCGGTACGTTAAGTGAAAAAATGGTCATCATGACAGGGAAAATAAAGACCATGATTTTTGCTGACTGCATCGCGGCCGGATTTTGAGCAGCCGGTGAATATTTCTCGTTTAATTTTTGGGAAATATAAGCCTGTAAGAAATACATGGCCCCCGCGCACAGTGATACAAGAATATCAGAATGCCCTAAGCTGAACCACAGAAATGAGTGTGAAGCGATTTCCGGCGTTGAGCGGATGGCGTAATAAAAACCGATCAAAATCGGGAATTGCACCAGCATCGGAAGACATCCCATTGCCATCGGATTCAGATTGTGCTCACGGTAAAGCTTCATCATTTCCATTTGCAGTTCTTTTTGTTTCTCCGCATCTTTCGTTTGTTTCATTTTAGCCTGAATGCTGTCGACCTGCGGTTTGATCACAGCCATTTTTTCCTGGAACACCCGCTGTTTCTTAAATTGGTTCACAAACAAAGGCAATACAACGATCCGGACGATAATCGTCACCAGAATAATCGACAATCCGTACTCACCGTGGAACAGGCCCGCCACGCCTTTTAAAAGTGCCGAAAACGGCTCGATCAGGTAATCGTGAAAAAACCCGATATTCCCGAGGCCTCCCGTCTGAGTCTGAGATGTCGCTGCAAAAGCCGAGCGGCCTGTGCACAGTACGATAAAAAACAATCCGAATGCGATCCATTTTTGATATGTTTTAGACAATTATGTCTCCTCCTTTTTATCTTCACTTGCCGTTATAAAAGGAGGAAGCTGACATCTTCATCATCATTCGCCGGTGAATTCATGCGGATGACTTTACGTATCCAAGTTGTAATGCGATGATATATAATAATAAGAAAGTCTGTTCGGTTCAGCTGAACGACTGCTTGATGTTCATCTATTCGTTTCGTTCTCCAATGCTCGCCTGCGCGGCGCTCACGCAAAAGAAAAGCGATGCCGATCGCGGTCAGAGCGGGAAGAATAATTGTGAAAAAATCGACTAAAAATAAAAAGTCATTCATTGACTCAAGAATCATTTTATCACATCCATTCAGCTCTTATTTTACTACATATATATAAGGTTGTCTATGAAAGGAAAGGAGGCGCCGGGAGTGGACGGAAAAGGGAGAATTATATTTCATATCGATATGAACAGTTTTTATGCCTCCGTAGAAATGGCGTATGATCCGTCTTTAAGAGGAAAACCTATCGCCGTTGCCGGAAACGTGAAGGAACGGAAAGGAATCATCGTCACCTGCAGCTATGAAGCGAGAGCGCGGGGCGTAAAGACCACCATGCCGGTGTGGCGGGCAAAACGCCTCTGTCCGGAACTCATCGTCGTGCCTCCGAATTTTGACCGCTACCGGAGTTCGTCAAAAGAAATGTTCAGCATTCTGAGGGAGTATACGGATTTAGTCGAGCCTGTTTCTATTGATGAAGGATACATGGATATTACGGACACACCGCACAGCCACAGGGCGTATGAGACAGCCGAAGACATTCAGGCGAGACTGCAAAAAGAGCTTCTGCTTCCGTCAAGCATCGGCATCGCCCCGAATAAATTTCTCGCTAAAATGGCTTCTGACATGAAAAAACCGCTCGGCATCACCATTTTAAGAAAAAGAGAGCTGCCGGACGTATTATGGCCTCTTCCGATTGAAGAGATGCACGGTATAGGAACGAAAACTGCGGAAAAAATAAAAACGCTCGGCATCAAAACGATCGGTGATTTGGCAAAAGGAGATGAACATGCGCTGAAAACGCTTCTCGGCATAAACGGCCCGAGGCTGAAGGATAAAGCGAACGGCATCCATCCTGCAGAAGTCAATCCCGAGCGGATTTATGAATTTAAAAGCGTCGGCAACTCATCCACCCTGTCGCATGATTCGGCTGACTGGGATGAATTAATGGGCGTGTTTGACCGGCTCGCGCTGTCTGTGAGCGAACGGCTCCAGCGTAAGGAGGTCATGGCCTGCCGGCTGTTCATCATGATTCGGTATGCGGATTGGAAAACAGTCACAAGAAGCATGACCCTCAGCAATCCGGCTGATCAGAAAAAAGACATCATGGAAGCGGCGATGGAACTGTTTGACAAGCACTGGAACCAAAACCCGGTAAGGCTTCTCGGCATCACCGGAACGGAACTGGTTGAAAAACAGCAGGCGTATAAACAGCTTGATCTGTTTTCATTCAAGGAGGACGCAAAGGATGAGCCGATTTTTCAGATGATGAACGAGCTGAATGAAAAGTACGGCCAAAACCTGATCAGAAAAGGCGCCGTTATAAAAAAAGAAGAAAGCAAAACAAGGGGAACGAGCTTTAACAGAGACTTTTTCCAGGATGAAAAGAAAAGGTGAATAACTTGAAAAAAGGGGTTATGTATGATAATTTCTTTAGTATAAATATCATTTTATTTTAATTTAAATTTTAAAATGGTTAAACGTTTGAAGAAGGGACGTTAGAATATGTCAAAACAACAAATCGGAGTTATCGGTCTTGCGGTAATGGGTAAAAATCTGGCTCTTAACATCGAAAGCCGGGGATTTTCTGTGTCTGTATACAACAGATCAAGCAGCAAAACGGAAGAGTTTTTAGAAGAGGCAAAAGGCAAAAATGTTGTCGGTACATACAGCATTGAGGAGTTTGTCCAGTCTCTTGAAACACCCCGTAAAATTTTATTAATGGTTAAAGCGGGAACTGCAACGGATGCGACGATTCAATCTCTTCTTCCTCATCTGGAAAAAGACGATATTTTGATTGACGGCGGAAATACATACTATAAAGATACACAGCGCCGGAACAAAGAGCTTGCCGAAAGCGGCATTCACTTTATCGGAACGGGTGTATCAGGCGGTGAAGAGGGAGCGCTGAAAGGGCCTTCTATTATGCCGGGCGGCCAAAAGGAAGCGCACGAACTCGTGAAACCGATTCTAGAAGCCATTTCTGCTAAAGTGGACGGAGAAGCTTGTACGACATACATCGGCCCGGACGGAGCGGGGCACTATGTAAAAATGGTGCACAACGGTATCGAATACGGTGACATGCAGCTGATCTCTGAGTCATATTTCATTTTGAAACAGGTGCTCGGATTGTCTGCCGAAGAGCTTCACGAAGTATTCGCTGAGTGGAACAAAGGAGAGCTTGACAGCTATCTGATCGAAATCACGGCTGACATTTTCACTAAAAAAGATGAAGAAACGGGCAAACCGCTAGTTGACGTGATCCTTGATAAAGCAGGCCAAAAAGGAACGGGTAAATGGACAAGCCAAAGCGCTCTTGACTTAGGCGTGCCGCTTCCGATTATCACTGAATCTGTTTTTGCGCGTTTCATTTCCGCAATGAAAGAAGAGCGTGTGAAAGCAAGCAGCCTTCTGTCCGGACCAGACGTTAAGCCGGTCACTGAAAATAAAGAAGAGCTGATTGAAGCGGTCAGAAAAGCGCTCTTCATGAGTAAAATCTGTTCTTACGCACAAGGCTTCGCCCAAATGAAAGCCGCGTCTGAAGAATATAACTGGGATCTGAAATACGGTGAAATCGCGATGATCTTCCGCGGCGGCTGTATCATCCGCGCGGCGTTCCTGCAAAAGATCAAAGACGCATATGACCGTGAACCGGAGCTTGACAACCTGCTGTTAGACAGCTATTTCAAAAACATTGCAGAAAGCTACCAAGGCGCCCTTCGCCAAGTGATTTCACTTGCCGTAGCCCAAGGCGTGCCGGTACCTTCGTTCTCAAGCGCACTTGCGTATTACGACAGCTACCGTACGGCAGTGCTTCCTGCAAACTTGATTCAAGCGCAGCGTGATTACTTCGGCGCGCATACGTATGAACGCACAGATAAAGAAGGCATTTTCCATACTGAATGGATGAAGTAATGAAGAAGCCCCCGCAGTTATTGCGGGGGCTTTTCTGATATTAAAAACCGCGGGCCGTCATGAACGGCGCCGCGGTTTTTGATGTTTTCTTATATATTCCACCAGTGGAGACCGTCTTTTTCAAGAAGATCGTCCGAAGCTTTCGGTCCCATTGACCCGGCTTCATAATTCGGAGAAAGGGTTTTGTCGGCTGCCCACGTTTCGGAAATCGCATCGACGAAATTCCATGAAAGCGCCACTTCGTCCCAATGGGCAAAGTTTGTCGCATCACCGAGCAGACAGTCATGGATTAATTTTTCATAGGCTTCCGGTGTGTTCATTTCGTCACTGCAGTTGCTGCAGTAATCCAGCTTAATCGGCTGAGCATGAGCGGCTCCGCCTAATTTTTTAGCATTCAGATATAGTGTAATGCCTTCATCCGGCTGAATATGGATGACAAGCAAGTTCGGATTTACATTCGTTTCATTGCCGTAATAAAGGTTCATCGGAATGTCTTTAAATTGAACGACGATTTTCGTTGATTTTTCTTTCATCCGTTTCCCTGTGCGGATATAAAACGGAACGCCGGCCCAGCGGAAGTTATCGATCAACAGCTTTCCGGACACGAATGTTTCCGTATTAGAATCCGGTGCTACATTTTGCTCATCTGTATAGCTCGGTACAGCGTTTCCGTCAATCGTTCCCGCTTGGTATTGTCCGCGGACGAAGTAGTCGCTCACTTCGTTTGGGGCGACAGGGCGGAGAGCCCTCAGCACCTTCACTTTTTCGCTGCGGATTTCTTCCGTGTTCAGTTTAATCGGCGGTTCCATCGCCAAGAGAGCGACCATTTGTAAAATATGGTTTTGAACCATATCACGGAGTGCGCCTGATTTCTCATAATATCTTGCACGATCCTCAACGCCGAGATCCTCACTTGACGTAATCTGGATGTTTGAGATGTAGCGGTTATTCCACAGCGGCTCAAACAGCGCATTCGCAAACCGGATGACTTCGATATTTTGAACCATTTGTTTGCCTAAGTAATGGTCGATCCGGTAAATTTGATCTTCCGTGAAAGCTTCGCGTATTTCTTTGTTAAGCTCTTTCGCACTCGGCAGGTCATGGCCGAACGGTTTTTCAATGACGAGACGGGACCAGCCATTTGTCGCTGTGACACCTTCGTTTTTAAGTGATTTTGCGATAGTGCCGAAAAACTCAGGAGCCATCGCCAAGTAAAACATTCTGTTGTTCGGGATTTCATATGTATGTTCAAGCTGATCAAGCAGGACATTCAGCTCCTGATAGGAACCCGGATTCGTTACATCAAACGGATGGTAATAAAAATGAGATGTGAAATCGTCTATGTCTTTTTGCCCGGCAGAAGAAACAGACGTTTTAACGGTTTCCCGGAGGTCCTCGTTTGACCAAGGTCTTCTTCCAACACCTACAACTGCAAACTCTTCACCAATTTGACCATTTTTATATAAACGGTGAATGGATGGGTAAAGTTTTCGTTTTGCCAAATCCCCTGTGGCACCAAATATTACAATTACTGCTTTTGGTTTGTCGTTTGTTTTCACTTAGAGTACCTCACTTTATCTGAAGCATGGTTTAAAACCCCGCATATTTCCTTCATTTTAAATCTAAAATTCGTTGAAAGCAAACATTTCAGCCTGTTTTTTGCGGTTTGCGGAAAAAAATTAATCAGGCCGGAGAAGGCCCGGGTGAATTCACATTTTCAGCCTGATCCTGTATCCTTAGTAGTACAAAGATCTAGGAGGAAGCATTGTGGAATTATTATTTTTAGGGACGGGGGCCGGCATGCCGGCAAAGACGAGAAACGTAACGTCCGTCGCGCTGAAGCTTCTTGAAGAAAGGCGTTCCGTATGGCTGTTTGATTGCGGAGAAGCCACTCAGCATCAGATATTACATACAACAATCAAACCGAGGAAAATTGAGAAGATTTTCATCACCCACCTTCACGGCGACCATGTTTACGGTCTTCCGGGTCTGTTGGGGAGCCGTTCATTTCAGGGCGGTGAAGAAGAGCTGACGATTTACGGGCCAAAAGGCATTAAAGCCTTTATCGAAACAAGCCTGAACGTGACGGCGACTCATCTGACGTATCCTCTTACCGTACATGAAATCGAAGAGGGGACGGTTTTTGAAGATGAGCAATTCATTGTTACCGCAGCATCCGTCATTCACGGCGTGGAAGCGTTCGGCTACCGGGTTCAGGAAAAGGATATTCCCGGCGCATTGCAGGCCGGCAGATTGAAAGAAATGAATATCCCGCCCGGACCCGTCTATCAGAAAATCAAAAACGGCGAAACGGTCACACTTGACGATGGCAGAATCATTAACGGGCGGGATTTTCTGGAACCCCCGAAAAAAGGAAGAATCGTCGCTTTTTCCGGGGATACGAGGGTATCAGAGCGGGTAACGGAGCTGGCGCGCAATGCGGATGTGCTTGTTCATGAAGCAACATTTGCAAAGGAAGATGCAAAGCTCGCACATAATTATTATCACGTGACGACAGAACAGGCTGCGCAAACGGCAAAAAAAGCAGGCGCCAGACGGCTGATCTTAACTCATATCAGCGCAAGGTATCAGGGTGAATCGCCGATAGAGCGTCTCGAACATGAGGCGAAAGCGGTATTTGAAAACAGTAAGATCGCATTTGACTTCATGGAGGTCACTGTGGAGCGGTCTTAAAAAATGGACGCTTGACATTTTTTTCTGATGAGATATAATAAAACGTAATAATTACGATTTGAAGGGGTGAAAATGATGCGTGTGAATGTTACATTGGCCTGTACAGAGACAGGGGACAGAAATTATATTACGACGAAGAACAAACGGACGAATCCGGACCGGTTAGAAATGAAAAAGTATTCACCCCGGTTGAAAAAGTATACGTTGCATCGTGAGACAAAATAGATCACGATAACAAAAGCCATTGTGCCGTTGCACAATGGCTTTTGTTTTATCAGTTTACCGCCTGATAGGCAGGAGCATTCATTTGCTGGCGCACCGCGCACCAAACATCATAAATGGCAAGGTGGACGATGTGCGGTTCATCGTGGTGAATGGCATGAGAACTGTTTTTGGCCTGAATCCATCCGCTTTGATAAGAGACATCAAGCATGCTTCTGTGCAGTTTCACCCATTGTTCATGAGCGTGCTTTAAGCGCTCATCCCGCTCTCCCGATGATAAAATCAACAGCGGCATATCGCCGAAATGAATCTGCTGATGCTTGATCTGACGAAGGCTCGTCAAAAATTCCGCGTGTGATCCTTCTAATATGAACTGTTTCAAATAGGCGGCTTTCATTTCTTCGGGAAGAAGCGGAAGCACTTTCGTCTCCTGATCCTCAGAAACCGGATCAAGCATCACCATCCCGAGAATATCCCGGCGGTTCCGGCTCGCCCAAAGTCTGCTGATAATCGTGCCGTATGAATGCGAGACGACAAGGTAAGGAGGCTTGACGCCGGCCTTCAGAAGAAGAGCGTTTAATTCCTGTACCATATGGTCCGCCGTTCTCTTGTTTCGGCTTCGTCCGCTTTTGCCGATTCCGGCTCTGTCATATGTGAAAACCCCAAATTCTTCATCTATGTCAGCGAGTAATGATGTCCATGTTTCAGAAGAAGTGCCGTAGCCGGCTTCAAAGACGATCGTCACTTCGCCGGCGCCTTTACGGTGTTTCGTATAAAACGGACACCCGTCAATCAAATATGTCCTTTCCATCCATGCTGCTTTCATTGGAGTCATCTCCTCTAATTGGTTCTATAGGGAAGACGGAGAAGCTTCGGCAATCGTTTCTCGAAAAATAAAAAAAGAGACAGCCGGATCGAAAAACTCCGGCTGTCACTTCATCACCATGCTCTGTCGTATTGGACCGGTGACGGTATTTCAGTATTCAGCTGCTTCGCTGCACTCCTTGCAAAGTGCGGATCGCGCAGAAGTTCTCTCGCGACAAAAATAAGGTCAGCGCGGTTGTTTTGCAGAATTTCTTCGGCCATTGTTCCCGTCGTTATCAAACCGACGGCGCCTGTTGCGATTTCGGCCTGTTCACGGATTTTCTCCGCGAAGCTCACTTGGTAGCCGGGGAAGACGTTAATATCAGCTTGAACGAGTGCGCCTGAGCTGCAATCAATGAGGTCGACTCCCTGTTCTTTCATCCACTTCGCAAAACCGATATGATCCGCAATGTCCAGCCCTTTGTCTGTATAATCCGATGCAGAAATACGGACAAATAACGGGCCGTCCCAGACTTCCTTGACGGCTTCAATGGTCTCGCCTAAGAAGCGGTAGCGATTTTCATGTGAGCCTCCGTATTCGTCTGTACGGTGATTGGACAGAGGGGACAAAAATTCGTGCATTAAGTAGCCGTGTGCGGCATGAAGTTCAATAATGTCAAAGCCGGCTTCTTTCGCGCGCGCCGCTGCCTGTTTGAATTCCTGAATGGTTTCTTTAATTTGTTCTGTCGTCATTTCAGCCGGTGTTTTGGACTGCTCATCGAACGGAATGGCTGACGGAGCGTAAATGTCTCCCTCAAGCTCAGCTTTACGTCCGGCGTGCGCAAGCTGAATGCCGATTTTAGATCCTTGCGCTTTCACTTGTTCCGTCAGTTTGGCAAAACCTTCGATATGATCATCGCTCCAAATGCCCAAATCCTGATCGGAAATGCGCCCTTGAGGATTAACGGCTGTCGCTTCCACGATAATCAGGCCGACCTGTCCGATTGCACGCGATATGTAGTGCGCCATATGAAAAGGCTGCAGTTTTCCGTCCTTCTCATGTGAGGAATACATGCACATCGGTGCCATAACAATACGGTTTTTGATCGTTACATCTTTAACGGTCCATGGTGTGAATAATTTTCTGGCCATTTATTTCGCCTCCCGGAATGTTTTTAGACATTGATTATAACAACTCATGATCATTCAGTCATATAAACTGCTCACAACTGAACACATCGTTCTTATTGTTCTGGACGGGCATTTTTTTATACACAGCGTGGCCGTATCTTCATAACAGGCATTTACAGCCGATCATATAGCAAATATAGATGAGAAACGCACCGATGACTGCGTGGCCTCCTTTGAACCAGTTTGTCAGGATGAAAATACTGCTGATGAAGATCACTGCGCCGAAGGCACCGAATATTCCGTTTTTTTGAGCTGGTTCTGAAATCGTCGGGGCTCATATTTTTCAGCTGCAAGTGAATATTCAGTAACGTCATGATCGGCAGCAATGTGATAACGCCTGATAAGAATAAGTATTTCGATTTGCTTAAATACGCGGCGGCCACCATAACGGTGCCGCCGATAAAAAATTGAATGAGAAAACTCATGCTGAAACGCTCACCTTCTGTTTGTGATCAAGTATAATGATGGAAACATTGCCATTTTATTTTTGATTGATGTATAAGTAAACTAAATATAACTAATGCATTGGATAATAAAGAATGATATCTGGGAGATGAAGCCGGTTGGATTTAAAGAAGCATTTAGCCTTTATTAAAACGGTTGAAAGCGGCAGCCTGACCCAAGCCGCTGCCATATTGAATTACACACAGCCGAACATCAGCCAAATGATCAGTAAATTAGAGGAAGAGTACGGTTTTCCGCTTTTGATCAGACAGCGGCATGGAGTGAGGCCCACCGCAAATGGCTTGAAAGTGTTACATATTATGAAGGAAATTCAAAAAAACTATGAAAAACTGTCTGAAACCGTTGATAATATTAATGGGTTAGAAAGAGGGGAAGTCCGGCTCGGCACTGTTACGAGCGTGGCGGTAAAATGGCTGCCGAAAATTTTGAGGGAATTTAATGAGCTGTATCCTTCCATTAAGGTGCATCTGTTTGAAGGAAATTCTACTGAACTGGAAGAATGGCTGAAAGATGACCGGATTGATGCGGCGATCGGCACATCCCACAGCGAGAAGTGGCATTTTTACCCGTTGGGCGAGGATCCGATTGTAGCGGTGATGAGCCCGCAGCATGAATTGGCGCAATGTGAAACGGTTCCGTTACATGTCATGGAGTCCGTCAAATGTATCGTGCCTTATCCGGAGACACATTTTGATGTGCTGAAAGTGCTGAAGGAAGAAAAGATTACGCCGCGGGTCGCTTATCAAATCAGAGGGGATGAAGCGATTATTGCAATGGTGCGGAACAATCTGGGGATCAGCATCTTGCCGCAGCTTTTGGTGAATGATTGTGATGTGCTCATCAAACGGTTCGACCGGTATGTCTCCAGGCAGCTCGGCATTTTGACAGCTCATACAAAGGAGACGCAGACACCTTCTGTCCAGAAACTGATTCAATGCATACAAGAATGGGTTGCGGTCCGTCAGGCTTCTGTCTGAAGAAGCCTGATGTGCGTTTAAGCCGGTTCAGCATAATAGAACAGCATAAAATATGTCACCGGTTCATCCGAGGAATTAAAATAACTGTGCGGCATCGCCCGAAGTCAGCACATGCTTTTCGTCATCAAGCTCAACCGTCAATTCACCGCTCTTGATTAAAATGTATCTTCCCCTAAATGTGATTTTGCCTCATGGGCGCAGCCCGGCTTCAGGTCAACTATGTCAAAAAGTTTGACCGTGACGGTGGTGAGCGGGGTTATTTCGGTGTCGGGCTTTCGTTTGTATATAAAAAGGGCATCAACGGCACATGCTGTTGATGCTTTTTTTGAAATGCTAGGGTTTGGAGAGCACTTCAATTCCGACGTTGACCATTTTGTCCAGTCCCATAAAAGACAGGCAGATTTTGGCGCGTCTTTTTCTTTTATCGATCTTTTTAATAATGCCTTCCATTCCTTTAAGAGGCCCTGAGGCAACGGTTACTTTTGAATTTTCAATATAGACTTTTGAATAATCTACAGTGTCTCCTTCTCCGATCAGCCTAATGATAGGGAGGATTTCTTCATCCTTAATTGTCGTGAAATAGGTTTTACGCTCTTTGGAATAATATGCGCCGTTATTCACGATTCTGCATGAAATGGGGAGTTCTTTGATTTTATGAAATGTCCGCTCTGTCATCTTCGTTTTAAACAGCACATATCCCGGAAACATCTTTTTGAGTGCCTCGTATTTGATTCCGGCTTTTCGTTCTGTGACTTTTTTCTTGGGTATGATTGAGTAGAGAGCCTGCTCATCAAACTGCAGACGCAGAAATTTTTGAACTGTTTCTTCTTTTCCGGACTCTACAAAAAGTGCGTACCATTTCATGACTGGGTCCTCCTTAGAATAATAAGAAATTATTATACAAAGAAAGTATTTAATGGATAGTATTTAAAGTGATTAAAAATTTTTCTAATTCGTCTTTTTTTTACATAATATATGAAAATGAAAAATAAGTATAGACCCAATTGACAGAGAAGCGATGAATTTTCTTTGACATGAATAGGGTTCAGGGAATTATCTGACATTTATCCCGAAACAATTATGCCGACTGTCCACCGAACATAAAACTGTGGAATAAATGTCAGAAAATAACGAAATAAAGCCTTGACATTATTATCTATAAATTGATATTATTCTCTTTAAATAGCAACTATTTGTTAAATTTATTAAATTGATGTAAAGCACCTATTAAATTTCAATCGCTGTTTCGGCACGTTGAAGAGGAAATAGGGATTATAAAAATGATTGTAGTGTATATATCTACATATACATGATAAGGGAGAAGTGTGCCGTCATGGCTGTTTTCGGGCATATTGGCACTGCAGCTTGTCATGCGAAACATTCAGTAAACAAGCAAGATGTCTTTATATAAATTATGTTAGAAAAGGAAAACACAATGCGTTTGCGATTTCTAAACCTGTGCTGAATCGCAAACGCGTTTGTGTTTTTATTTTTATGCCGGTGTTTACACCAGTCAATATATGAAATAAGAGACGTTTTTGTATGGAGATCCACATGTGATGTACAAAATTGGCGATGCGGAAAGGATGAGGATAAGATGCTTACGTTTGTGTTCCCGGGGCAGGGTTCTCAATTTAAAGGAATGGGAGCCGGACTGTTTGATGAATTTCAAGATCTGACACGTCAGGCTGATGACATATTAGGCTACTCTATAGAAGAATTGTGTCTGGAGGATCCGAATCACCAGCTGGGGAAAACGCAATTTACCCAGCCGGCGTTATATACGGTGAGTGCACTCAGTTATTTAAAGAAAATGAAAGAGTCCGGCAGAGAGCCTGATTACGCCGCAGGGCACAGTTTAGGAGAATATAATGCGTTATTTGCGGCCGGCTGCTTTGATTTTGAGACCGGTTTGCAGCTTGTGAAAAAAAGAGGGGAGCTCATGAGCAAGGCAGCTCCCGGAGGCATGGCGGCGGTTTTGGGGTTTACCGCTGAACAAGTAAAAGAGGTTCTATCCGATTATCATCTGACCGGCATTGATATCGCTAACCACAATTCACCTTCGCAAATTGTGATCGCCGGAACGAAACAAGACATTGAAAAAGCGGGCCCCGTCTTTGAAAAAGCCGGCGTGAGAATGTACCTTCCTTTAAATGTGAGCGGCGCCTTCCATTCCCGCTATATGAAAGATGCTGAAAAAGAGTTCGCGGATTATTTAGAAGAAACGGCGTTTTTGCCTCTTCGTTTTCCGGTGATCTCAAATCTTCATGCCGCACCTTATAAGAATGATGAAATCAAAACAAATCTGACTTTGCAAATGACCAATCAGGTAAAGTGGACGGACACGATACGCCGTCTGATGGGACTTGAAAATAATGAAATTGCAGAAGTCGGGCCCGGGGAAGTGCTGACAAAACTGACGAGTCAGATTAAAAAAGATGCCGTCCCATTACCTATGCCGAAAGAAGAGTCTGATACTGCTGATGTTAAAGCATCGGCAGCTGATCCGCAAAAAACGGCGGGAATGAGATTAGGGAACGAAGATTTTAAAAAAGATTATAACATCCAATATGCTTACATGACGGGCTCCATGTACAGGGGAATTGCTTCGGAACAGATGGTCATTAAAGCGGCAAAAGCGGGAATGCTGGGCTTTTTCGGAACGGGCGGATTGAGTATCGAACGGATCGGACAGGCCATCGGCACCATCCGGTCTGCACTGCGGCAAGGGGAAACATTCGGAATGAATCTTCTTCATCATATGATGTCACCTGACAAGGAAGTCAGAATGATAGATTTATATTTGAAAAACGGCATTCATCTTATTGAAGCATCGGCATTTATGGGCATAACCCCCGCTCTTGTTATATACAGGGCAAAGGGATTAAGCAGGAATCATGACGGGTCGGTGTCAGTTCAAAACAAAATCATCGCGAAAGTATCCCGGCCTGAAGTCGCTGAGGCCTTTCTGAATCCGGCTCCGGCTCATGTGCTGGAAAGACTTGTGTCTGACAATCGGCTGACAGCCGGGGAAGCGGCGCTTGCAAAAGAAATTCCGATGGCTGATGACATTTGCGTTGAAGCGGATTCAGGAGGGCATACCGACCAAGGGATTCCGTATACATTAATGCCTGCCATGATCAGACTCAGAGACCGCATGATGGAGAAGCACGGTTATGCGAAAAAAGTAAGAATCGGCGCAGCGGGCGGCATCGGCACTCCGGAAGCGGCTGCTGCCGCGTTTCTGCTCGGCGCCGAATTTATCGGAACCGGTTCTATTAATCAATGCACGGTCGAAGCCGGGACAAGTGATTCAGTGAAAGATCTGCTTCAGGAAGCGAACGTGCAGGATACGTCATACGCTCCCGCGGGAGATATGTTTGAAGCGGGAGCAAGGGTGCAGGTGCTGAAAAAAGGCCTGTTTTTCCCGGCAAGAGCCAATAAACTCTTTGACTTGTACAGACAATACAATTCTTTAGATGAAATAGATGAAAAAACGAAAACATTAATTGAAGAAAAGTATTTCCAGCGCAGTTTTGAAGAAGTGTATGAGCAGTTGAAACGTGATAAATCTCCTGAGCAGATCGCCAAAGCCGAACAGAATCCGAAACACAAAATGGCGATGGTATTTAAATGGTATTTTTCTCATACGACAAGGCTCGCTCTGGAAGGAAAAAGCGAAAGTAAAATAGATTACCAAATTCATTGCGGCCCTGCGCTCGGCGCGTTTAATCAATGGGTGAAAGGAACCCCGCTTGAAAATTGGAGAAACAGGCATGTCGATCTGATCGGCAAACAGCTCATGGAAGAAACAGCCGGCCTTCTTGCGCAAAGGCTGGTATCGATTACAGGCTGAGTATGACCAGACATTACATTTTTTCTGCGGAGGACAGACCATGCTGATTGAAAATCATGAATTAACGATGAGCCATGTCGGGTTAGGGAATTTGAATGAGTACGCGCTGCTGCTGTTATTCGGCAACGCACACAGTCACCATTTAACGGACGGAACAGGATTCCGGCCTGATCAGATGGCCGATCACCAAGGGCTGATTTTGTATCCGGCTTATTTTATGACACATCTCAAAGTTCCTTCAGATCAGCCTCTTGATCAGTACCGATTATGGGACGAGGTTTCCGTCGGAGTCGATATCTCCCGGTTTGGAGAAACCATATTAGAATCTGATTATTTGTTCGGGCCGAAAGGAGCGGTCAGCTCTGATAAAAGCGAGTGGGACCGGGGACGGTTTCCTTCTATGAAAGCCAATAGTTTAATTGTCGTCGACGTCACACAAACAGAAGGTTCGACGCGCAAAGTCTCAGCGCCTAAGGCTGAATGCATTGCGGAACTTTCTAAGCTAGCCAAGCCGCCTTACGCGCTGATGCGGTCAAAGAAAATAAGAACGGACGCCTTCGGTATGAAGCCGGGCAATCTCAAAACAGCAGACCCCGTTTCATATCGGGTTCCTATTGATCAGGATGCTGCGCCCGGGCATGCCATGGTGTTTGCGAAATTCAGCAAGATAATGGATGCGGCGGAATTTGAATGGATGACGCGCCGGTCGAAGCCGGGTTTTCCGGTTTCAATCGCGCGGCATTTATTTTTGCTTGAAAGAGAGACGTATTATTACGGAAATTGTTTTGCAGATGAAGAGCTTGATATTTATATGACGGGACACATTGAAGAATGCGATCCCGACTTTCACGGTGAGTCCCTCGGTATGATCTCAGTGGCGAAAATCAGCTATCAGATTGAAGTCTATATGAAAAGAAATCATACATTGCTGGCCATTTCCAAGGTGGACAAGCTGCTGGCGGTGCCGACCTCTTCACAAGATCATATTCCGGATTATAAGCGGGTCATCAGAAGTCTATAAAATGAAGAATGGAGCTGAAAGCAAATGGAACAAACCAAGGAAATGAAGCAGATCATCGCTCAAATCATTCAGGACATTCAAGAACAGCAGTCATATCGGGCCGTCGAAGCGGGAGATGATGTGAGAGTCATAGAGGATCTGGGCTTCTCATCACTGGATATCGCTCAATTAGTCGCACAGATGGAGATGGAAACCGGAGTAGATCCTTTTTCCCAAGGAGAAACGATTTCCAGCATTACAACCGTCGGCAGCATTTGTGATATTTATCAAAAATATATGGACAGTGCTCAATCATGAAAACAGAAAGCGGGGGAGATATCAGCTGGGTGACTGATAAGCTTAGGGAAACGCAAGACAGTGAGTTTCTCATTTTTAAAGGGCAGACTTTTACGTATGATGATTTGCTGGCACGAATTAGCTTTTTTCAGAAAGAACTTGAACAAAACGGAATACGTGAAGGAGAATGTGTGGCGCTTATCGGGGATTATTCCCCGAACGCTATTTTTTTGCTGATGGCGCTTTTGTTAAACCGAAATATCGTTGTCCCTCTCAGCAATCAATCAAGGGAAAAGCATCTCGATATGTTTGAAGACGCGAAAGTGAATCAAATCATTGAAATAAATGAAAATGACAGCTGGACGCTTCGTGGAGGTTCTGAAAGCGCCTCTCACCCTCTGTTTGATGACCTGCGCGAGAGAGGGGAGTCAGGCATTATTATTTTCACATCGGGAACTTCCGGCAAAAGCAAAGCATCCGTGTTAAGCGCCGGCCGGCTGCTTGAAAAATATAAAACAGCGAAGAGAAAACCGCTGCGTACGCTCATTTTTCTGAAATTGGATCATATCGGCGGCATTAATACGCTGTTTGCGATTCTGTTTAACGGGGGAACCATCGTCACATCAGACAGCAGAACGCCGGAGTCCGTTTATCAGGCGGTCGACAAGCATGCTGTCCAAGTGCTCCCCGCCACCCCGACCTTTTTAAACATGCTGCTGATGTCCAAGGCGGATGCCGGCTATAACCTCTCTTCACTCCGGCTGATCACTTACGGCACAGAACCGATGCCCCAATCAACGCTGCGCGGCATTCACCGGCTGTTTCCGGATGTACGGCTGAAACAAACATACGGATTAACTGAACTGGGTATATTCTCAACGAAATCAAAAGACAGCCAATCCACTTGGATGAAAGTGGGCGGTGCCGGAACAGAGACCAAAATTACCGGAGGCACGCTTTGGGTCCGTTCTGAGTCCGCGATGCTCGGCTATTTAAACGCACCGTCACCTTTCGATGAAGACGGCTGGTATGACACCGGTGACCAGGTGGAAACAGACGGCGAATATATAAGAATCCTTGGAAGAAAGAGTGAAATCATTAATGTGGGCGGAGAGAAAGTGTTTCCGGCAGAGGTGGAAAGCGTCTTTCTGGAGATACCGAATGTCCGGGATGTTCTCATAACGGGCAGAAAAAATCCGATTACGGGCGAGATTGTTGCGGCGGAGGCCGTGCTTGAAAAAGAGGAAGATATCAAATCTTTCAGAAAGCGGGCCGTAGCTCATTGCAAACAAAAGCTGCAGCCATATCAGATACCGCAGATCATCTCTGTTACAGATCGGAAACTGTCTAATGACCGATTTAAAAAAATAAGAAACGTGTAAAACAGGAGGCAAATATGAATAACGGAAAAGTAGCGGTCGTCAGCGGAGGAAGCCGGGGGCTGGGAAAAGCGATTGTACAGACGCTTTTGGATGAGGATTACAAAGTAGCCGCTTTCAGCCGCAGTGAATCTGATTTTATTAACACATTGAGAGAGAGTGAAAAGTACCGCGGCCGCTTTTATTGGGAAGCGGCGGATGCGGCGGATGATGCCGCCATGAAACAGTTTGTTCTTCAAGTATACCGCAAGTTTTCCAGAATAGACGGCTTGGTCAATAACGCCGGTTTGAACCTTGATCAGCTGCTGCCCCTGACCAATGATGAAGACATTGACCGCATCCTCAATCTGAATATCGGTTCAGTCATCAAGCTGACCCGAAACGTTTCCCGGGTCATGCTGAAACAAAATTCCGGATCAATCGTTAACATAAGCTCCATTATCGGCTCAAGAGGATTTAAAGGCACTTCAGTCTACAGCGCATCCAAAGCGGCTCTTGACGGCTTGACGCGAAGCCTGGCCAGGGAGCTCGGGTCTAAAGGAATCCGTGTCAATTCACTTGCGCCCGGTTTTGTGGACACCGATATGACGAAAAATATGCCGGAAAAACAAAAATCGCAGATTATCAGAAGGACGCCGATGGGACGTTTAGGCGAAACAGACGATATGACCGGACTCGTTCGTTTCCTGCTTTCTCCTGAATCGTCCTTTATGACCGGACAGACAATGGCCATAGACGGCGGATTAACTTGTTAAAGCACAGAAAAATTCTTTTGTACAAGGGATGGTATCCTCATGAAATGTATTAACGAATTTTTAAGAACGGTAATAGCGCAAAAGCTGGGTGCCGAGGTGACCGAAGCGGAAGATAAAACCGCTTTTTTTACTCTTGGCGTGACGTCTCTCATCAGTGAAGAAATCATGACCATATTGCATAAAGAATTTACCGGCCTTTCTGAAACGCTGCTGTTTGAATATCCGAACGTTGAGAAATTGAGTGAGTTTTTAAGTGCGCAGAAACGAAATCCCGAAAGCGTTCTTGAATTCAAAGAAACGGAGCCTGATACGGGAAGCCGGCAGGAAGAAGAATTGCTTCCCGTACAGGCGGCTGAAAAGGTGCCTGTACAGGAAACGGACGGGAGCTCTGATATTGCGGTTATCGGAATGAGCGGGATGTTTCCGAAAGCGGAAAACCAGCATGATTTTTGGAACAATTTAATGGAAAATAAAGATTGTGTCACTGAAATCCCAGAGGATAGATGGGACAGCTCTTATTACTCGGAAGAGAAAACGGCAGAATACGCGTCATACAGTAAATGGGGAGGTTTTATTGATCATCCGGATCAATTTGACCCGCTGTTTTTTTCTGTTTCCCCGTGGGAAGCTGATTTAATGGATCCTCAGCAAAAATTGTATGTCACGTGCTGCTGGGAAGCGATGGAGGATGCCGGTTACGGGAATCCGGCGGCCAGGCCGACGGATCAAATCGGTGTATTCGCCGGAGTGACCTGGAATGAATATTCATTAATTGCACACGAAGAAGGTTTCCTCAAAGATCAGTACAAAGGCCCCGGCTCCTTATATTGGGGCATTCCGAACCGGGTTTCTTATTTCCTTGATCTCCATGGCCCGAGCATCGCTGTTGATACGGCGTGTTCTTCATCGCTTGTCGCCGTCCATCAGGCTTGTCAGGCCATTATGTCGGGCGACTGTGAAATGGCGCTGGCCGGAGGCGTCAACCTCAGCTTACATCCGCAAAAATACATGTTTTTAAGCCAATCGCATTTTCTGTCTTCTGAAGGAAAATGCCGCAGTTTCGGTGAAGGCGGAGACGGTTACGTGCCCGGTGAAGGTGCGGGAGCCGTTTTGTTAAAACCATTGAAAAAAGCGATTGCGGACAACGACCACATCTACGGTGTCATTAAGGGGTCCGCCACTAATCACGGCGGCAAAACGACCGGGTATACGGTGCCGAATCCGGAAGCGCACCGGGACCTGATTTTATCCGCTCTAAACAGAGCCGCGGTAAGTCCGGCGGATATCAGCTACATTGAAGCTCACGGAACCGGCACGGCACTCGGCGATCCGATTGAGATACGCGGCCTGTCTATGGCATTTGATAAACAGACCGATGAGAAAAACTACTGCGGAATCGGCTCGGTGAAATCCAATATCGGACATTTGGAAGCGGCTGCAGGGATCGCCGGTTTAATCAAGGTGCTTTTAAGCATGAAACATGAAACGCTTCCCGCCAGTCTGCACTCCGAGGAACTGAACCGCAAGATTTCTTTTTCTGATTCGCCATTTTATGTCGTCCGAAACAACCGGCCGTGGCCGGCTGAAGGAGATAAACCGAGAATCGCCGCAATCAGTTCATTCGGCGCAGGAGGCTCTAATGCCCATCTGATCGTAGGTGCTTATCAGCCAAAACGGCAAGCGGACGGGAATACTGAGCAAAAACCGCATGCCGTCGTATTAAGCGCACATTCCGAACAGCAGCTGAAAGAATATGCCGGGAAATTAAGCTCTTTTCTCGCCCGATTGGAAAACCTGCCTTCTGCCGGCGGATACAGTCTGGAAAATATCGCTGCCACCTTATTGTCAGGCAGAGAGCCTTTCTCCTTCCGGCTTGCTGTCATTGCATCATCCCTTTCTGAGCTGAAACAGCGATTGGACGGATTTGTAAGCGGTCACAGCGACGGCAGGCAAATGTACTTCGGAAAAGCGTCACCCGGGCGGCCGGATGTTTCAGGCCAATCCGTTTCAGATCCTGAGAAATTTGCCGCGCTGTGGGTGAAAGGCCTTCAAGGTTGCAAAAAGCCGGAAACGCCGTATCAGAAAGTTCCGCTTCCTACGTATCCGTTCTTAAAGGAAACGTCCTGGCTGACCGATCAAAAAAAGCGGTATACAAAAAAGCCACAAAACACCAAAAGGCGTGAAGCGCTGCATCCTCTGCTTGATGAGAATGTTTCATCCGCCCGGAAAGGGACGTTTCAAAAGATATTTTCCAAGGATGAATATTTCTTTAAAGATCATTTAGTGAACGGAAAATATGTGCTTCCCGGAGTCTGTCATCTGGAAATGGCGGCATACGGCGCGGGATTGTGGGGAGAACGCCCGGTCGTCTCTCTTCAAAGTGTGTGGTACATGGAGCCGATTGTGACAGGGACAGACCCAAGATCTGTCATGATAGAGTTTGAAGCAGAAAAAGAGCGTATAAGCTATGTCATTCAAGAAAAAGGAGCAGACGGCGCCCTCTTTTCGCAAGGAGAAGTGATTTGTAAAGAAAAAGGGGCGTCTTTTGAGGCCCCGGCCTTTCAGCTCCCGGCGCCATTTGCGCAGAGAACGGAGCCGGAAGACATCTATCACTCGTTCTCTGAGGCGGGAATCGTGCAAAAGGACAGTTTTCAGGTCATCCGCGAATTCTCTTATACAGAAAGGAAAGCACTGGCCAAATTAACGCTCCCGTCACACTTGGAAGCCGATTTTAAACAGTACATCCTACATCCGTCCTTAATGGATGGCGCTGTTCAAACTGCAATGGCGCATGTGCTGCAATTTCAAAAAGAGCCTGCGCTTATTGTACCGTTTTCCTTCGGAGAAATACAGCTGCTTGAACCGTTAGCGAAAACCGTATTTGTGCATGCAGAGGTAAAAGCGGCCTCCGTTCACCAATTTGATCTGCATATTTGTGATGAGCGCGGCGTGCTGTTGGCGGCAGTGAAAGATTTTATCATAAAAGAGGTGCAGGAAAGCGCCGGGTTTAACCAAAAAGCCGGCGTCACGCCGAAGAAAAGCCGTGAAACGGAATTGCTTATGACACCGATTTGGAACACCGTCACCATTCCGGAAACCGGCATGTCTTTCATGCGTGAAGAAAAAATAATCGTCATCGGGGCCGGGCCGAATTTTCAGCAGGCTTTGAAAGAGATGTATTCCGATGTCCGTTTTCCGGACATCACTTCTTTGGACAGCGCGGAACAAATGGCTGAAACATTGAAAGCGCAAGGCTCTTTTCAACACATGATATGGGCGGCGCCGGATCATCCCATTCCATCCGTTTATGATGCGGATACGGCCGAGGGACAGGAGCACGGGGTCATGCAGCTTTTCCGGCTGGTAAAAGCGCTTCTGCTTCTGAATTTTGACACGGAACAACTATCATTGACAATCTGCACGTTTCAAGCACAGCCGATTCATGAACATGATGAGGTCAATCCGAGTCATGCAAGCATACACGGATTAGCGGGGTCGCTCGCAAAAGAATACAGCAATTGGAGCATCCGGCTTCTTGATTTGGAATCTCAAAGGGGAGACCGGCATCTTCCCGATGTCTTCTCTTTACCGGCGGACCCCGAGGGAAATCCGTGGGTCTTTCGTGCAGGTCAGTGGCACCGCCAGCAATTGGCCGTCTGCCAGCCTCATGCAGATGAGCCTTCATTATACCGGCACGGCGGGGTTTATGTGATTATCGGCGGAGCAGGCGGAATAGGAGAAGTATGGACTGAATATATGATTCAGACCTATCAGGCGAAAATTATCTGGATCGGGAGACGGAAAAAAGATACACAGATTGAAAGAAAGCTGAAAAGACTTGCGGCTTTAGGTCCCGCACCGCAATATTTCAGCGCAGATGCTGCGGATTATGACTCTCTCAAACGGGCGTATGACACCATTGTGAAGGAAAATGGAAAGGTCCGCGGAATCATTCATTCCGCCATCGTGTTATCAGACCGAAGTTTTGCCAATATGGAAGAGGATCAGTTCCGCGCTTCACTTTCTGCAAAAACTGATGTGAGCTTGCAGATTGCCCGGGTAGCTGAAGGGGAACCCCTGGATTTCTTGCTGTTTTTCTCTTCGATGATGTCGTTTCAAAAAGCGCCGGGACAGAGCAATTATGCCGCCGGGTGCACGTTTAAAGACGCTTTTGCTAAGCGGATCTCACAGAAAGCGCCGTATGCCGTAAAAGTTGTCAATTGGGGCTTTTGGGGAAGTGTCGGCGTTGTCGCTTCAGAACAATACCGGAAACGGATGGAGCGGGACGGAATCGCTTCTATTGAGGCGCCCGAAGCGATGAAAACGCTGGAAACCCTGCTTTCCGGACCTCATGACCAGCTGGCGCTGATCAAAACGACAGATCCGGTTTTTATGAAAGACGATCTGAAAGAACAAGTAACGGTTTATCCGGAAAAGATTCCTTCCGCACTCGGACAATTAACGGTTAACATCACGCAGAATGACGAAGCTGAGCGGTTAAAAGCATCAAGTGTCATGAGCTGCATGAGAGAGATGGAGTCCCTTATTGAAAAAATGCTTGTATCAACCCTTTATGAGATGGGAGCCGGGCTTGGTCAGGCTTTGCCGTTATTTCAATCGGCTGCCGGCATAACGGAACAATACAGCAGATGGCTGAAAGAGAGCTTTGTCCTCCTGAATAAATTAGCGCTTACTCCGGAAAAAACGGATCTAGGGCAGGTGTGGGAGGAATGGGAGCGGAAAAAAGAGACTTGGCTGCGCCAGAAAGACATGAGGGCGCATGTCAGATTGGCAGAAGAGACATTGCGTGTGCTTCCAGACATTTTAACCGGAAAGCTTCCGGCAACGGAAGTGATGTTCCCTGACTCCTCCTTCCGTCTTGTGGAAGGCATTTACCGCAATAATATCATTTCTGATTTTTTCAATGACAAGCTTGCTGACACATTGATTGCAGTTTTTAAGGAACGTCTGGAAAAAGACCCGCAGGCGAAAATCCGCATTTTAGAAATCGGAGCCGGAACGGGCGGGACGAGCGCCGCGGTCATGAGAAAATTGAAACCGTATGAAGCGCATATTGCCGAATATTGTTTCACGGATATTTCTAAAGCATTTCTTTTACATGCAGAAGACATATTCGGTCCGGAATATCCTTATGTCACTTATAAAATATTCAACGCTGAGCAGCCGGTATCAACAGAAGCGCCGGACATCGGCACGTATGACGCAGTGATCGCGACCAATGTGCTTCATGCGACAAAAAATATCCGCTCTACGCTGCGCCATGCGAAAGCAATGCTGCAAAAAAACGGCCAGCTGTTTTTAAATGAGATCAACAGCCGCACCATATTCAACCATGTGACGTTCGGCCTTCTTGAAGGCTGGTGGCTGTATGAGGATCATGATTTACGGATTCCGGGCTGTCCGGGGGTTGAGCCGGCCGGCTGGGCGGAAGCGCTTTCGCTTGAAGGGTTCGTCCATCCTCTGTTTCCAGCTGAAGCCGCACACGACTTAGGCCAGCAGATTATAGCGGCTGAAAGTGACGGAACGGTCAGGCTTGCCCTCCCGCAGGCGTCAGAAGAGAAGCCGGAGCGCCGTCCGTATGACGCAGATGGTCTTTCGGATGATACTTTGCATGTCAGCCTGAGAGAAAAAAGCGTTGAACTGTTGAAGAAGGTCATCGGTGAAGCGCTTAAAGTGCCGGCGCATCGTCTTTTATCCCATGAACCTTTAACCGCATACGGATTGGATTCCATACTGGTCGTCAGACTGACCAACGCGTTAAAAGACGTCTTCGGTTCTGTCAGCAGCACTTTATTTTTTGAATATCAAACCATTGATGAGCTTGCTGATTACTTTCTGTCTTCCCGTAAAGAAGCGCTCGAGCGGCAATTCGGGAATGGACGGGCTCATCCCGAAAACGCCGGACGGGTGCAGGCTCCCGCAGAAAGCGCCGCGCCGATTCCAAACGTAAGAGAACGGGGCATCGCATATCTGACGGAATTAATAGGAAAAACGCTGAAGATTCCGAGCGGGAGAATGGATCAGTCGGTTTCCTTAACCGCATACGGTTTGGATTCTATTCTGGTCGTCAGGCTCACAAATGCCTTTCGTAACGTGTTTGACCAAATGACCAGCACCCTCTTTTTTGAATATCAGACGATAGAAGAAATCGCGGATTACCTGCTTCTTTCTCAGCCGGAAGCATTTATGAAAGCGATGGGTGTGCGTGAAGAGCAGCTGTCTGATCACACAGATAATCTGAATGTAAAACAAAACAAGATTCCTCAAAACGAGGAAGGCAGCAGGACGAACGGAGATCCCTATATCCAGGATATCGCTGTCATCGGTCTGTCAGGCCGGTATCCGGGCGCCGATCACGTTGATGAGCTGTGGGAAAATGTAAAAGCCGGCAGGCATTCTATTACTGAAGTGCCGAAAGATCGCTGGGACTGGAAAACGTTTTATAACGAGGAACGCGGAAAATGGGGGTCCATTTATTCAAAATGGGGCGGTTTTCTCGATGACATTGATAAATTTGATCCGCTGTTTTTCCGTATATCTCCCGCGGAAGCTGAAAGGATGGATCCGCAGGAAAGGTTGTTTCTGCAGACTGCTTATTCAAGCATTGAAGATGCGGGGTACACCCCGGCCACGCTTTGTGACAGCCGGAAAATCGGAGTCTTTGTCGGTGTGATGAACAGCAATTACCCGACAGTTCCCAGCGACTGGTCTATCGCAAACAGAGTATCGTTTTTGTTCAATTTCCAAGGGCCGAGTATGGCTGTGGATACAGCCTGCTCTTCTTCTTTAACAGCTGTCCATCTCGCCGCAGAAAGCCTGCGGAGCGGAATGAGTGAAACAGCGATTGCCGGCGGAGTCAATCTTATCGTTGATCCGGCCCACTATGAGCGGCTGTCCGCTTTTTCAATGCTGTCTCCCGGTGATAAATGCAAATCTTTCGGAGACAGTGCGGACGGTTTTGTTGACGGTGAAGGAGTAGGGGCGATTGTGTTAAAGCCGCTTGCTCAAGCGGAGAAAGACGGCGATCATATTTACGGCGTTATCAAAGGAAGCATGCTGAACGCAGCAGGCAGGACAAACGCTTATATGGTGCCAAATCCGAAAGCGCAGTTTGATCTGATCGCAGAGACGTTGAAACGGACAGACATTCACCCGAGAACGGTCAGTTACTTGGAAGCCCACGGAACGGGCACTGCGCTCGGTGATCCGATTGAAATCGACGGGTTAACGAAAGCTTTTCGCCTGACAACAGAAGACCGGCAGTTTTGTTCCATCGGTTCCATTAAATCAAATATCGGACATTTAGAAAGCGCTGCCGGGATTGCGGGGATCACCAAACTGCTTCTGCAATTGAAACATAAGAGGATTGCCCCTTCATTGCATGCGGCGGAATTGAATCCGAATATTGAGTTTGAGCACACTCCGTTTTTCGTACAGCAAAAAGAAACGGAATGGAAACGACCTGTCTTGAATATCACGGGTAAAATGAAGGAATATCCGAGAATTGCCGGCATTTCCTCGTTTGGAGCAGGAGGTTCAAACGCACATGTCATCATTCAGGAATATGTGCCGTCTGACAGCCTGAAACCAATGGAAAACGCGTCTGTTTCTCCGCAAAAACCGGCTGTTATCATTTTATCAGCGCGAAATGAGCAGCAATTATCAGAGCGCGCCCGCCAGCTTCTGGATGATGTCATAAGAAAAAAACGTTCTGACGGGGATTTGGCCAAGATCGCTTACACGCTTCAGGCGGGAAGAGAACCGATGGCTGAGCGGCTTGCATTTACGGCCGAGTCGATAGAAGAACTGAAAATGAAGCTTATGAGTTTCTCAAACGATCATAATATCGAACATGCTCATATCTGGCGGGGCAGGACAGCCAAACATCATTCATTGGCGGCTTCGCTCACTTCTGATGAAGATATGGCGCTTACCATAAATGCCTGGCTGAGAAAAGGGAAATACGGAAAGCTGCTTGACCTTTGGGTTAAAGGACTTGACGTCGATTGGTCAGCTCTTTATCAGTGCAACCCGGGCCGCATCAGTCTCCCGGCCTACCCTTTTGCCAAAGACCGATATTGGGTCACAAAAGCTGATGTGTCACTTGACAAAACAGGCTCAGCGAAAAGTGAGAAAGCAGCCAGACTTCACCCGCTGCTCCACGCGAATACATCGACCTTTACCGCCCAGCGTTTTACTTCTGTTTTTTCAGGACATGAACCGTTTTTTGCCGATCACATCGTCAATGGAAAACCGGTGCTTCCGGGCGCGGCTGCTTTAGAAATGGCCCGGGCCGCCGTTACATTTGCCGCCGAAGACTTGCCGGGCGGGAAAACGGGTGTAAGGCTCAAACAGATCGTTTGGCTCCGTCCGGTGACGGCGCTTTCTGAAGGAGTGACGCTTCATGTAAAGCTTCAGCCGGAAGAAAACGGAGACATCGCTTTTGAAGCGTATGCCGAAGGAGAAGAGCCGCTTGTCTTTTTCCAGGGAAAGGCCGTGCTCGAAGAGACGGAGCGTGCTCCTGTTCTCGATGTAGAAGCGGTTCAGGCGCGCTGCGGCGGCCGTCACTTGTCAAAGGCTGAGTGCTATGAAGCGTTCGACAGCCTCGGCATCACCTACGGACCGTCGCATCAGGCGCTTGACGCCGTCTATGCCGGAAGCGGAGAAGTGCTCGCGAAGCTCACTCTTCCGCCGTCCGCCCGCGA
>NZ_JBYTDS010000022.1:0-38907 GCF_058791615.1 Bacillus sp. EB106-06-01-XG163 | reverse complement strand
CCGTCGCTCCAGTAGCTCCGGTTGGACCCGTGATTCCCGTCGCCCCAGTTGGTCCGGTATCTCCCGTAACCCCAGTTGGTCCGGTATCCCCCGTAACCCCAGTTGGTCCGGTATCCCCCGTAACCCCAGTTGACCCCGTCGCTCCAGTGGCTCCGGTTGACCCCGTCGCTCCAGTGGCTCCGGTTGACCCCGTCGCTCCAGTAGCTCCGGTTGGACCCGTGATTCCCGTCGCCCCAGTTGGTCCGGTATCTCCCGTAACCCCAGTTGAACCCGTCGCTCCAGTGGCTCCGGTTGGACCCGTAGTTCCCGTCGCCCCAGTTGATCCGGTATCTCCCGTAACCCCAGTTGACCCCGTCGCTCCAGTGGCTCCGGGTGGACCCGTGATTCCCGTCGCCCCAGTTGGTCCGGTATCTCCCGTAACCCCAGTTGACCCCGTCGCTCCAGTGGCTCCAGTTGGACCCGTGATTCCCGTCGCCCCAGTTGACCCCGTCGCTCCAGTGGCTCCGGTTGGACCCGTAGTTCCCGTGATTCCTGTTACTTCAACAAATGCGACATCGTCAATTAATACAACCGGAGTATTACTTGACCCGGCTGTTTTACTGATTAAAATTTGTGCCTGAACAGCTGCAGCCGGCGCAGCAGTTGTTGTTTGATAGACTTCAGTCCATGTATCAAATATAGTATTAGGCATGTTTCCTATTGTGACGTTTATGTTTAATCCGGTTCCTACCACTGCGTTTGAAGCATCTAAATATAAAACTCTCAGATTGATTTCAGGGTTTGCAATTGTGCCAATTTTGCCGAGAGAAATGAAAAGCTGAAATGATTGCTGCGGAGAGACAGGAACAGTTTGTGACAAGGAGGCACTCGTAATTCCGCCTGCAAATTGGGCGGAGAATGCTCCCGTATGAGCAAATGCAGACACAACCGAAGCACTCACTCCGCTCCAGCCTGTTAAGTCTCCGGATTCGAAACTTCCATTGTTTATGAGATTTTGAATCGCCAATCTATACCCTCCTTTCATCATTTTTGCTAGTACAAATCAACATAGCATATGCAGTTTTATCTATTATGGAAACTCAATTCGCGAGATTTCTGTTTATCCCCTATTTAAATGTACTATCCGATCATATTGATGGCACGGTTTGTCACATTAACACCTGTTACATTAACAGAACCGGCAACCGTTAATACCACATCATACGTGATGGCCCCGGCATACGGCGCCTGGTCTACGAATGTCAGCGGAATAATGAGAGACTGCCCGCCTGAGTAAAACAAATTCAATTCAAGCGTCTCTGAACTGACTGTTATTCCGTCTCTTTTCAGCGACAAAATCAGCTTCAGTGAAAAATCCGGGGATAAAGGCTCATGACTGATGTTGAGCTGTACCGTAGAATCTACTTTTATCAATTGAGAAGCTGCTGCTATAACTGTGCCGGACAGAATATTTGCCGGTGATCCATCCAAAGGAATGACGGCGGCATCAGCAGCTTGTTGAAAAGCCAGAATCGGTATGCCGCCGGGCGGACCCGGAGGACCGGGGGGGCCTTGAGAGCCCGGAAGCCCTGCCGGCCCTCTCTTCCCCGGAGGTCCTTGTACACTATTAGGAGAGCACAGCGCAGGATTCTTTTCTGAAAAGGAGGGAGTTTTATCACTTTCTATGTGAGAACAGCCATCAGAAATTTTTTCATTATATCTACGCGAATGCTCTGTATACCAGCTCTTCACATGACGGCTCATACATTTATAGTGAGAGCTTTGCCCAGTGAACGGATTATTTCGTTTCGCACTCATAAAATCACCTCAACCTTATGGTACTCAGGCGGTTTATACATTGTGAAACGTCCCATCAATCTCTTAGTTCAAAAAAAAGAAGGCAGATCGCATCTGCCTTCTTCTTACCATAACCCTAATACTTTCCACCATAATCCGCCGATCACAAGCCATGTCACAATATGGACGATTGACAGGATAAAGCCGATGGACCACCATTTGCTTTGCGATATATAGCCTGCTCCGAAAAAGACCGGAGCCGCTCCTGAGCCGTAATGCGTCGTCGAACCGAAAAGGTTGCTGAAAAACGCCAGGCTGAGCGCCGCCAACAGCGGCGGAGCGCCTGCCGCCACGATGACGGCGAGAAATGCCGCATACATGGCGCTGATATGCGCGGTTGCGCTCGCAAAGAAGTAATGCGTGTAATAATACACGACAATCAGAATCATAAATGCCACAATCCATGAAAAACCGGAAACAGAAGATTTCATCATATTGCTGAACCAAGACACCATGCCGAGCTCATTCAGGAAATTCGCCAGCATCACAAGCGCCGCGAACCAAGTCAGCGTATCCCATGCACCTTGTTCTTTTTTGATGTCCTCCCATGTTAATACCTGTGACAAAAGCAAAACGGATAATCCGATCAGGGCCGTCGTCGTTGCGTCAATATTTAAGCTTCCTCCGAAAATCCACAGCGCAAGCACTAATAAAAAGACGATGACCATGGAGAGTTCGGATTTTTTAAACGGACCCATTTCTTTCAATTTTTCCGTTGCGATTTTAGCCGCATCCGGTGTTTCTTTAATTTCCGGCGGATACAGCTTATAAATGACGAGCGGCGTAATAATTAAGCTCGCCAATCCCGGTACAATGGCTGCGATTGCCCAGCTTGTCCATGTGATGTCCACCCCTGCGACATCGTGGGCCAGCTTGGCGATCAGCGGGTTCGCCGCCATTGCCGTCAAAAACATCGCAGACGTAATCAAGTTTCCTTGAAAACCGGTTTTTAATAAGAAAGCGCCGATTTTCCGCTCTGTTCCGTCTGCCGGCGTTGATCCGAAAGTTTCGGATAATGATCTGATAATAGGAAAAATAATGCCGCCCGCCCGTGCCGTGTTGCTCGGAATGGCAGGTGATAAAATTAAATCACTGAAAAGCAGTGAATAAGAAAGGCCGAGTGTTTTCTTCCCGAACCGTTGTACGAATACGTAAGAAATCCTGGCGCCGAGCCCGGTTTTGATGAACCCCCGGGAAATAAAAAAGGCGATGACAATCAGCCAGATTGTCTTGTTTCCAAATCCGCTTAACGTATTTTCAATAGATAGCGTTCCCGTTAACGCGGTGACTGCCAATGCAAAAATTGCAATTGCGCCCATTGGCAAGGGCTTGGAGATAAAGCCGATAATTGTTGCGACAAAAATAGCGAACAAATGCCATGCTTTAGGTTCAAGTCCGGACGGCGCGGGAATAAACCAAATGATTAATCCCACAGCAACAGTAATAAGCAAAGGAATGATTTTTACTGCCTGCTGTTTTTTTGCGTCTTTTTCTGAAGCCATTACAGGTCTCCTCCTATTTTGTTGTCTTCCATCCCCTATCCCATTTTACTACTTAACTAAGTTAATAAACGTTTTTGTTAATTAAAAAACACAAAGGAATATTTTCCTTTGTGTTTCTTGTTTCTTATTTTAATATGCCCGACCCGGCTTTAGATATAACATCTGATTTTACATTTGATGATGAGCCGATGGAACCGTGCAATGACGGTGTCCAGCCGACGGACTGATTTAATCCGTTGGCGGCTGACGCGTTAATTGAGGCGCCGTTTAAAAGAGTGCCGTCTTCATGAAGCGCTTTTCCGCCGCTGAAGACGCTGATGACTTTATCAGCAGCCAGTCCCTTCACTTCAAAGACATTATTCTGGGCATATATTTTTGACGCATGTCCTGCGCCCCACGCATAGCTGAACGGGTATGCGGCGCTTTTAGAGCCTGCGTAAAAATTATTATAAATATGAACCTGCCCGTACCGGACCCGCGGTGCGCGCTGGACGATGTTCTGGTAATAGTTATGGTGAATGGTCACCTTCAGTTTTCCTTCATCCGACGTCTTGCTGTCGCTGTTTCCGATGACGGAGCCTTTGTCATGGTCATGATATTTATTATAGGACAATGTAATATAATTCGCCCCGTTGGCTATATCCGTCTGGCCGTCATGGTGCTGATATTTTCTCCCGTAATAGTAGGGAAAACCGCTGTCGGGATTCGATCCGTCATTAAAGGTGCAATGATCGATCCAGATGTGCGTCGCGCCGTTAATGGTGATATTGTCATATTCCGAGTTCCAGTTGCCGCTGCTGCCGTCCGTCGGGTCCCATTGCGGAAAATAGTCGTAAGCGTCTTGAAATTCAATGTTGCGGATGATGACATTGTCGACGCCGTTCTTAATATTAAAATTCCCGCCTGTCACTTTGGCATTTGAACCCGAGCCGATGATCGTCGTATTTGAAGGAATGTCAACCACGACCCGTGCCTTCTGGTTTTTTTGCGATCGCTGTCTGGCGTCTTCCTGGGTGCCTGACGGCGCTTTTTTTCCCCATTTGTCCGGGTCGTACGCCTTCAGATAGGCGTTCGGATCATATGCCGGATCTTTATAATCATCAAAGCCGAGCGTTTTATTGCGGTCGTCCGTATTCATATTGATTGTGCCTTGTATGTAAATAATCTTCGGTGTGCTGTTGGCGCTTCCCCCTAATGCAGAAACGAGCTGCTGTCTGTTTGATACGGTGTATACATTCGATGAAGAGGCTTTCGCGCCGCCGATTGTCCCGCCGGAAGCGGCTCCCCAGCCGTCATTTGTTCCTAACGTCTGCCGTCCCAGATCAGCGGCATAGACGTCCGCAGGGATCATACATAAACAAACCGCCAGCATAAATAACATTTTTTTCATGAATTGTGCTCCTCCTGTTTCTTTGTTCCAATTTATTACAATCGAATTGTATCAAATCAGTTGAGAAACAGCACCGAAAATGTACAGAATGTGCCTTTCGGTTTTATTGCGGAAACCGCAAAAAAATCCCAAGGGACCGAAAACCCCTTGGGATCTGTTCAGCTTACGCCCATGATTTTACTTTTTCGTTATCCGTGACAAACAGAAGAACTTTTCCTTCATCTAAGCGCTTTTCAAATTGCGATGCTTCCTCTTCCGAAAAGCCGATTTCGTGAATTTTGTTGCGGAGCTCGTCGCCTTTTTTATTAAACATATTGCCGACTGCGTGTTTAATGCCCGTTTCTTTCGCTCCGATGGTATTGACATCAGTATTATCGGCCAGGCGGTCCGTTCTGTCGTCATCATGAGAAAGCACATATACGTCTTCTTTTGCGACACCCAATTGCTGAAGCTCTTTTACGTCCTGCATCAGTTTTTGATCATTTGTATATTCTCTTACTACCGGTTTCATTGATAAGTCCTCCCTTTTGTTTTGTATATTGGATGTTTACCCGATCAATCAAGGATCAAACAAAAGAAAGAGAGTTCAGTGGGAAAACGGGCAGATTGTCGGTGGATATTTTCTGGCGGGACATGTTACAGTAGAAAAAGCAACTTTTATCAGAAAAATAAAAATCTTCATGAGCCGATTAAGCAGGGAGGTGGTTCCTATTCATTACTTTTCACCGGAACAGCGATTTAACGCTTGGGTTGTCAGTGATTTAGTGAAGCAGGTATTCCGCCGGCATACCCGCTGCCCGGATGGAATAAAAGAGCTTACGGCCTTTGCTGAAGATACTTTTCATATTAATATCGATTTCGTTTTCTCTATCATTATCAATATCGGTGATATCGAATCCGTTCTGCCGACAGAAATTGAAAATAGGCTGAGTTCTTATCTGACCGCGCTTCAGCCCGTGATTACCGCTGACATGCTTCATTCTTCAAAAACGAATGCCTATGAATATTTGGAACATGAGAAAAACACCGATGTGTACCGGTTATTCTATTAAATATGCATATAAGGAAAGAAGGGCCCTGGCCCTTCTTTTTTTATGGCCGCTGACGGTTTGATTTTGTAATCGGGAAATGGTTCGTGTTACATTTGGAACAACCACTTATCTTGAAGGAGGATTCAGTATGCCGAATCATCAGCAGCAAATTCAATTGGCAAGACGCCCCAAAGGCGTTCCCGCCCATGACGATTTCCGCTTTGAAACGATTGCCGTTCCCGAACCGAAAGACGGCGAAGTGCTTGTGAAAACGAGTTATGTGTCCGTTGATCCGTACATGCGCGGACGGATGCAAGATACAAAATCATATGTAGAGCCGTTCGCTTTAGATGAAGCCATAACAGGCGGAGTGATTGCCGAGGTTCTGACAGACGGCGATAAGCTGAAAAAAGGAGATGTTGTGATCGGAAATCTCGCATGGCAGGAATATTCAGCCGTCAATGAGTCCGCCCTCCGCAAGTTGGATACGGATATCGCACCCGCCCAGGCGTATCTCGGCATTTTAGGGATGACCGGACTGACCGCTTACTTCGGGCTGCTCGATATCGGCCGTCCGAAAAAAGGCGAAACCGTCGTCGTTTCAGGCGCGGCGGGCGCCGTCGGCTCAACAGTCGGACAGATTGCCAAAATCAAAGGCGCGCGGGTTGTCGGCATCGCCGGATCTGATGAAAAAATCGCGTATTTGAAAGAGGAGCTTCAATTTGATGAAGCCATTAATTACAAAACGGCGGATGATATTCAAAAAGCACTGGAACAGGCATGTCCTGACGGCGTCGATGTCTATTTTGACAATGTCGGCGGACCGATTTCAGATGCGGTGATAAACCTGCTGAATGAATTCGCCCGCATTCCGGTATGCGGAGCGATCTCATCGTACAATACCGAAAGTGAAGAAGAAGACATGGGCCCCCGCGTCCAGCCGAAGCTGATCAAAACAAAAGCGCTGATGCAGGGATTCATCGTCAGTGATTATGCTGACCGCTTTTCCGAAGGTGCGAAACAATTGGCCGAATGGCTTAAGGACGGAAAGCTTCATTATGAAGAAACGATTACGGAAGGATTCAGCCATATTCCTGACGCGTTCCTCGGCCTGTTTAAAGGAGAAAACAAAGGCAAACAGATCATCAAAGTCAGTGATCTAAGTTAACATGATGATAAAAAAAAGGAGGGCTTTGTCCCCTCCTTTTCTGTTTATTTGGGATCAGCCGCGAAGAATCAAAGTAAGAAAGCCGTCTTCATCAGGCTCCGTATCTTCCAAAGTGAATCCCGCTGCTTGAAAGCAGGCTAAACTGATTTGATTGTCTTTTTCGATGTTTGCCGCCCATTCCCGCACGCTGGTAAACCCAGGGTCAGTCAGCAGTTTTTGCAACATCTGTTTTCCGTACCCTTGAAGCTGGTACAAAGGATTGACGATCAATCCGATATACGCCCGCTCCTCCACAAACTCCATAGAGACCATGCCTGCCGGACACTCCCCGTCATATGCCATAATGACAGTATCGTCTTCATCTTTATTCAATCGTGCATACCACGCGTCTAATGGCAGCATCGCATCCATTCTCCGTCTGATATTATCGTTCTTAAACCAGTGTTCAAGTATTTTCAGCTCACGTTCCTTCAATATTTGAAATCTGTCTATTGAAACCATCTTCCCGCCCCCGCCTGAACCTTTTCTATTATTTTACAACAAAAAACGAAGGGCTTCCCGCCCTCCGTTTCTTATTTCTCAGATAATTTTCCGCCTGAATAAACGGCCTCTTTCAGCGCAATTCCGAGTGATTTGGCCATTTTTTTCAATTTGGATTCTTCCATCGGCGTGACAAGGCTGAGTACGGTTCCTTCTTTACCGGCCCGCCCCGTCCGGCCTGATCTGTGAATGTACCCGTCTTCATTCGGGATGTCCGCGTGAATGACGTACGGAAGATCATCGATATCGAGTCCGCGCGCCGCAATGTCAGTCGCCAGAAGCAGCGGAAATTCTCCCCGTTCAAACGCTGATAATATCTTTGCCCGCTCCATTTTTTTCGCTTCTCCGTGCAGAATGCCGAGATCCACGTGGTGATAGGCGAGTTTTTCCGCATAGACGCTTAAATTTCCGATATCTCTGACGAACACGAGCGCCTGCATGCCGTTCAGCCGTGACAGCTTTTGTAATAGCTTCACTTTATCCCGCTGATCGCAGACGAGATATTGATGCGTGACGCGCGCTTTTTCCGCCGTATTCCGCTCCACTTTCAAAACGGCCGGTTCGTGTGCGATGGTATTCAGCACCTGTTCTGTTTCCGGCTGCAGCGTAGCGGAAAAGCTTAAAAGCTGTCGGTCTTTCAGCGTCGTTTTAATGATTTTTTTCATCGTTTCGCGGTGTTCCTGTGTCACGAGCTGATCCGCTTCATCAAGAACGATCGTCTTGACTTCATGCATTTTCAGCTTTTTCGCCTGAATCAATTCGAGCACCCTGCCCGGTGTGCCCGCAATGATATGCGGTTTATTTTTGAGCTTTTCCACCTGCTTTTTCACGTTTGCTCCGCCGATCAAAGACAAAGCGCGAAGATCAGAGCCTTTTATCCACTCCTGAATCACTTGAAAAATCTGCATCACTAGCTCGCGGGACGGCGCTAAAATGATCACTTGCGGATGTTTCTGTTCCGGGTTGATCCGCTCCAGAACCGGAAGCGTGTACGCCAATGTTTTTCCCGTTCCCGTCGGGGATTCGGCGATGACGTCTTTCCCTTCCATAATCACCTGAGCGGCTTTTTCCTGAATGACGGTCGGCTCCTGAAAACCTGACGCCTCCCAGTTTTCGGCGATAAATGGTTGTGTATGCTGTAAAAATGGCCATGTTTGGGTCATGTCGTTCTCCTCAATTCTTAAAATCTACTCCATAGTATCTCAAATGCACGCGCCAAACGCAATTTTCTTTTTCCTTCCAAGCCTTTTAACAAACGGTCTCCTCCTTTATAATCATAAATGAGAAAGACACATGATAAAAAATGCGTGTCTGATAACGATAGAGGTGTAATGATGAGTATTTTATCCGTAAAAGAGTTAAGCCACGGCTTCGGTGACCGTGCGCTTTTTAACAATGTATCGTTCCGTCTTTTAAAAGGGGAGCACGTCGGCTTAATCGGAGCAAACGGCGAAGGTAAATCAACGTTTATGAATATTATTACCGGAAAGCTTGAGCCTGATGAGGGTAAGGTTGAATGGGCGAAAAACGTGCGCGTCGGCTACCTCGATCAGCATACCGTGCTTGAAAAAGGAAAAACGATCCGCGACGTGCTGAAAGATGCGTTCCATTACTTATTTGCGATGGAAGAGGAAATGAATGAGATTTACAACAAAATGGGCGAAGCGGACCCTGATGAGCTTGAGCAGATGCTTGAAGATGTCGGTGTCATTCAGGACGCCCTGACTAATAATGATTTCTATGTGATTGACAGCAAAGTTGAAGAAATCGCCCGCGGCCTCGGCCTGCAGGATGTCGGACTTGACCGCGACGTTACTGATTTAAGCGGCGGACAGCGGACGAAAGTGCTGCTCGCCAAACTGCTTTTAGAAAAACCGGAAATCCTTCTGTTGGACGAACCGACCAACTACCTTGATGAGCAGCATATTGAATGGCTGAAACGCTATTTGCAGGAATATGAAAATGCGTTCATCTTAATTTCTCACGACATTCCGTTTTTAAACAGCGTGATCAATTTGATTTATCATGTGGAAAATCAGGAGCTGACTCGTTATGTCGGCGACTACCATCAGTTTATGGAAGTCTACGAAGTGAAAAAACAGCAGCTCGAAGCCGCCTATAAAAAACAGCAGCAGGAAGTGGCTGAACTGAAAGATTTCGTCGCCCGCAACAAAGCGCGGGTCAGCACGAGAAATATGGCGATGTCCCGCCAGAAAAAGCTTGATAAGATGGATATGATCGAACTGGCGGCCGAAAAACCGAAACCGGAATTCCATTTCAAGCCTGCGAGAACGTCAGGCAAGCTCATTTTTGAAACGAAGGACTTAGTCATCGGCTACGATACTCCGCTGTCACGCCCGCTCAATCTCAGAATGGAGCGCGGACAGAAAGTCGCCCTATACGGCGCAAACGGCATCGGGAAGACGACGCTGTTAAAGAGCCTGCTCGGTGAAATCCAGCCGCTGGAAGGCACGGTGGAACGGGGCGAGCATCAATACACGGGCTATTTCGAGCAGGAAGTGAAAGAAACCAATAACAATACGTGCATCGAAGAAGTGTGGAGCGAATTTCCTTCCTTTACCCAGTACGAAATCCGCGCCGCCCTCGCCAAATGCGGACTGACGACCAAACACATTGAAAGCCGCGTCTCCGTTCTCAGCGGAGGAGAAAAAGCGAAGGTCAGACTGTGCAAGCTGATCAATTCAGAAACAAACCTGCTCGTGCTTGACGAACCGACAAACCACCTGGATGTCGATGCGAAAGAAGAGCTGAAACGCGCGCTGAAAGAATACAAAGGCTCCATTCTGCTGATTTCCCACGAACCCGAGTTCTACATGGATATCGCGACGGAAACATGGAATTGTGAATCTTGGACGACGAAAGTGCTGTAAACACAAAAAGGAACTCCCGCCTGTGCGGAAGTTCCTTTTTTTCTTAATGTCCGGCTTTTATTCCGGCGAGATGTTTGCGTCCCATTAGAAGGACAAGCATGCCGACAAAAACGACGATCCCGCCTACTGTATATGGAGTGCTTGCGGTGAAGTGTTCTGACAGCATTCCTGCAATCCACGGAGCGAGCGCACCGCCGATAAAACGGACTGAGCTGTAGGCTGAAGACGCGATTGAACGTTCAACCGGCGCAGAACCCATCACAGCGGTTGTCATGATCGTATTCACCATACCGAGAACAGCACCGGCGACAACGATACACGTAATGATCAACGTCTGATGGTCAGTCCAGATCCCCATGACGATGAGAATGACCGCAAAGGCGATAAAGAGAACGACGAGCGAACCCACTGTTCCCAGCGCTTTGTGCACGAGCGGCGCCGTAAAGACTGACGTAATTGCCAGCAATAAACCCCAGCCGAAGAAGACATATCCAAGGCCGTGTTCATCTAAATCCAGCACGAACGGAGAATAGGCAAGCAAAATAAAAAATCCAAAGTTGTATAAGAAAGCAGATACTGCCATTGTCAAAAGGCCTTTATATTTGAGCGCCTTCATCGCATCAAACACACCGACGCGTTTCGCCGGTTTCGGCAGCTTCGGCAGCATGAGTGAAATCGCGCAAAGCGCTATGAACATAAGGACAGACACTCCGAAGAACGGAGCGCGCCATGAGATGCTGCCAAGCTCTCCGCCTGCAAGCGGCCCGACAGAAATTCCCAGTCCAAGCGCGGCCTCATACAAAATAATGGCTTTGGCGCTGCCGCCGACGGATACCCCGACGATGACGGCAAGCGCGGTTGAAATAAAGAGAGCATTCCCAAGCCCCCAGCCGCCGCGATAGCCGACAAGCTGAGCGATTGAACTTGAGCTTCCGCCGAGGGCGGCAAACACGATGATAAAAATAAGTCCGAGAAGCAGCGTCCATTTTGCGCCGATCCGGCTGGAAATCGCGCCGGAGAAAAACATCATAAAACCGGTAACGAGCAAATAACTTGTAAATAATAGAGATACTTCACTAGGTGAAGCATGTAATTGTGCGGCGATCGCCGGAAGAATCGGATCGACAAGTCCGATTCCCATAAAGGAAATAACACAGGCAAACGCAACCGCCCAAACGGCTTTCGGCTGGCTGAATAAGCCTGTTTTCTGTTGTGATGATGTACCCATTTGACCAGACCTCCTGTTTCATCCATTAAAAGAAACGCTATATCCATAGCGTTTACAGCAAAATCATTCGATTGATTGAATGGCGCGGTCAGCTTTTTCTTTCATTCCGTTAAGGCGCGTTTTAAAATGCTGAAATGTGCTGATCTTCTCATCAATCATCTCAAGCTGGTGGTTCAAAGCGTGCTGAATCTCTTCCAGCTTTTCTTTCCGTTCCTTCGGATCCAGTGACAACAAGTACCCCTCTTTGTTTAATTCCAGCTGACGGCTCATCTCCATAAACTGCTGAAGCTCCTGAAGGGAAAAACCGAGCACTTCTTTTGTGCTGGTTACTTTTTCGAGCTCCTCCATATCATCTTCAGAGTATAGCCGGACGCCGCCTTCTGTCCGTTTAGGAGCAGGAATCAAACCAATCTCCTCGTAAAAACGAATGGTTCGTTTTGTCAATCCGCTTCGCTTGGCAACTTGATCAATCTTCATCCATTCCAAGGTGAATCCCCCTCTTGTCGTATCTGTTTCTATTATACACCATTTGAACCTTAACGTAAACGTTAACTTTTTATGCCTGATAAACTTTGCTTGGACAAAACGTTTGTCTTTAAAGCGCCGGGAGACATCTGTGTAAGATAAAAAAAGCCGGTATGACCCGCCATCTTTCTCGGGGGCCGTACCGGCTTTTCTTAATTCTCAAGTTCTTCAATCATCAGTGACAATTCGGTCCAGCGCTCCATCGCCGCTTCAAGCTCTTCAGCCGTTTTTGCCTGTTCGGCCATCAGTTCTTGAATCTTTCCGAAATCACTTCCCGCTTCAGCGATTTCCGCTTCCAGACGCTGATGCTTTTCTTCAAGGCCGGCGATTTTGTCTTCGATGCCGTCCCATTCGATCTGATCCTTATATGAAAGCTTTTTGCGCTTTTTCTTCGGCTCTTCCTCCGCCTTTTTCTCTTCGGCCGGCTGTTTTACCGCCGTCTTCTTCGCTTTTGCGTGTTCCATGTATTCACTGTACGAACCTTGGAAACGGGAAATGACACCGTGTCCTTCAAATACGATCAGGCGGTCAATGACGCGGTCAAGGAAATAGCGGTCATGGGATACGGTGATGACGACGCCTGGGAACTGTTCGATATAATCTTCGAGCACGCTTAATGTTTCCGTGTCCAGATCATTGGTCGGCTCATCTAAAAACAGCACATTCGGCTCCTGCATCAGTACATTCAGCAAGTACAGACGGCGCTTTTCCCCGCCCGACAGCTTTCTGATATATGTCTGCTGCATCGGACGCGGGAACAGAAAACGCTCAAGCATTTGTTCCGCGGTGATGACATCGCCTTCCGCCGTTTTGACGATTTCAGCCGTCTCTTTTATATATTCAATGACTTTCATATCACCGTTCATTTCGCTGTGGTCCTGGGTGTAGTAGCCGATCCGGACCGTCTGCCCGATGGTGATATTGCCGCTGTCAGGCTGAATTCTGCCGGCGAGGCTGTTTAAAAGTGTCGTTTTCCCGATTCCGTTCGGCCCGATGATGCCGATTCGTTCCCCCGGGATGACAAGCTCATTAAACTGGCTGATCAGCGCTTGGCCGTTATAGGTAATGGCGACGTTATCGGCTTCGATCACCTGTTTTCCGAGACGGTGGGAGCCGATCGCGAAATCGAGTGATCCGGAGACTGCCGGCCCTTTTTGCTCTTTGAGCGCCTCCGCTCTGTCCACTCTCGCTTTTTGTTTCGTCGAGCGCGCTTTCGCCCCTCTTCTGAGCCACGCCAATTCGCGGCGCAGGAGGTTTTGACGTTTTGTTTCTTTCTGCTCCGCCAGCGCTTCCCGTTCGGCCCGTTTTTCCAAGAATACTTCATAGTTTCCTTTATACGTATAAAGGCTGCCTCTCTCAAGCTCGTAAATTCTGTTCGTCACCCTGTTCAGAAAATATCTGTCGTGCGTGACAAGCATAACGGCGCCCGGATATTGCGATAAGTAGCCTTCCAGCCATTCAATCGTTTCATTGTCCAAGTGGTTTGTCGGTTCATCCAAAATGAGCAGGTCGGCCGGCTGGATGACGTTTTTCGCAATCGCGACGCGCTTTCTCTGGCCGCCGGACAGCTCGCTGACATCCTTCATCAGATCGGTGACGCCAAGTTTGGTTAAAACCGTTTTGGCTAACGTATTCGCCTCCCACGCATCATTCGCGTCCATTCGGCCCTGCGCATCAAGCAGCTGTTTCTGGCGCTGGTCATTTTCCGGTTCTTCATTCAGCGCCTGAAGCGCTTTTTCGTATTCTCTCATCGTTCTCATGACGGCTGATCCGCCGGAATAAATATGCTCAAGTACGGTTTGTCCGGCCGGAAGCTCAGGGTCCTGATGCAAAAACTCAATATGCACGTTTCCTGAGGCCGTAATCTCGCCTTCTTCCGTTGATTCAAGGCCGGCAATGGTTTTCAGAAGCGTAGACTTCCCCGTTCCGTTCGGGCCGATTAAACCGATTCTTTCATTCTCTTCAATATGAAAGGAGATATGGTCGAATAATGTCTTATCTCCGTATGTTTTATAAAGGTTTTCCGCTTTTATGATGCTCATGGTTCCTATCAATCCTCACGTAAGTTCATGTGTTCATTTTAAATCAGGCGCTGGAATAAAACTAGTAAAAGGACAGACAAATTTCTTGGAAGAGATCATTTTGTCCGAAGAATGTTTCCGCCTCTCCTTTTATACACTGGAGGGGAAGAGGTGATGACATGATCAGCGTCAGTTTGTGCGTTATCGTGAAAAATGAAGAGGAAGTGCTTGCGGGCTGTCTTGATTCCGTTAAAGACATTGCGGATGAAATTGTGATTGCTGATACGGGCTCGACTGACCGGACGAAAGAAATCGCGGCCCGTTATACGGATAAGATTTATGATTTTGAATGGATCGATCACTTTGCGGCCGCCCGTAACTTTGTGTTTTCGAAAGCAGAAATGGATTATATTCTGTGGCTGGACGCCGACGATATATTGACGGAAAAGGACCGTGAAAAGCTGATTGAACTGAAGGCGTCGCTTTCAAAAGAGGTGGACGCGGTATCCATGTATTATCACGTCGGCTTTGATGATCGGGGAGAGGTCAGCTTCAGATACCGCCGCAACCGACTCGTCAAGCGTGAAAAAGGGTTCCGCTGGATCGGAGCCGTGCATGAGTATCTTGAAGTATACGGAAACATCATAGAAACCGATATTGCCGTCACACACCGGAAATCCGAGAAAAAGCACTCGCCTCCCTCAGACCGCAACTTGAAGATTTATGAGAAAATGGCGGAAAACAGTGAAACGATGACACCGCGCGATTTGTTTTACTTCGCGAATGAATTAAAGGATCACGGCCAGTATCAGCGCGCCATCACGTATTATCACCATTTTCTTTCCACAAAACAGTGCTGGATCGAAGACGAGATCAGAACGTGCCAATATCTATCCGATTGCTACAGGGCGGTCGGCCATGAAGAGGCCGCCATGACGTCTCTCTTAAAATCATTTCTGATCGATTGTCCGCGGCCGGAGTTCTGCTGCAGGCTCGGCGACTATTTTGCGGAGAAACGGCAATACCGGCAGGGCGTGTTTTGGTATGAGCTCGCCCTATCCGCCAAAAGCAGTGATGCAGGCTTTACCCAGCTCGAATATTCCACCTGGTATCCCCATCTTCAGCTCTGCGTCTGCCACTGGCAGCTCGGCGACAGAGAAAAAGCGAAGATTCATAACGACAAAGCCGCCTCCTATCATCCGTCACATCCGAGTGTCCTGTATAATCAAAACGTGCTCGGCACATAACATCGAAAAAAAGAGCTGCCCCGTATGAAGGGCAGCTCCTTATTGATTACGCTGTCGGAATTCCTCCGCTTACACTGTAAATTTGGGATGTCACATAGCTCGATTCTTCTGAGGCCAAAAAGACATAAATCCCTGCTAGCTCCGCCGGCTGTCCGGCGCGCTTTAATGGAACGGCCGGTGTTTCCTTGCCGAATTTCGGAATGTTTTCACCGGGCTGTCCTCCCGAAATCTGCAGAGGCGTCCAGATCGGCCCCGGCGCTACCGAGTTGACTCTGATTCCTTTATTCGCCAGCTGCTTTCCTAAGCCGACGGTAAAACCGATAATGGCATGTTTCGTCGCGGCATAATCCAACAGCATCGGGCTTGGATTATACCCTTCTACGGACGTTGTCGTGATAATAGACGCGCCTTCCGGCAGATACGGAAGCGCGGCTTTGACGAGCCAATACAGCGAGAATACGTTGACTTCAAATGTTTGATAGATTTGTTCTGTGGCAAGATCGCTGATATCATCCACTGCCTGCTGTTTGCCGGCGACAAGAGCGAGCGTGTCAAGACCGCCAAGCTCTTGATACGCTTTTTCCGCCAATTCTCCGCAAAACGCTTCATCGCTTAAATCTCCCGGCAGCAGAACGGCTTTTCTTCCCTCTTTTTCAATTAACGCTTTCACTTCTTCGGCATCCGGCTGTTCCTCAGGCAGATAGTTAATGGCCACATCCGCCCCTTCCCGGGCATAAGCAATCGCGGCGGCCCGGCCGATACCTGAATCGCCGCCGGTGACGAGGGCTTTTCTTCCCTTCAGCTTGCCGGCTCCTTTATAGCTTGTTTCACCGCAATCCGGCACAGGCTTCATCTCTTTCTGCAAACCGGGCGGTTCTTGATATTGTTTTGGAAATTCATCATGATCATATTTCGTCAGCGGGTTGTGCAGATTTGCATCAGACATACAAGACTCTCCTTTATCATGGTGATGTATTCGTATGTGTACCCCTTTAGCATGACGGATCAAACGTGTAAGTGCAGTTTCCGATTGATAAAGGGAAAACAAAAAAGGAGCCCGTAAGCTCCCTTTTTTTATGACTCTCCGAGTACGTTTTCAGCCATTTTCGCTAAATGCTGGGCGCTTCCCGAAATTTCCTGCATCGTGGCAGAAATTTGTTCAACCGCCGCCGCTTGGCCGTTTGTGTTCTGGTTGATGGATTCAATAGAGTCTTCCAGCCCTTTCAGCAGGCTGTGGATTTTTTTCGTAATCTGGTCAATTTGGCCGACGTTGTCTTTTGAATGAGTGGCAAGCTTGCGGATCTCATCCGCCACCACGGAAAAGCCCTTGCCGGATTCTCCTGCTCTCGCGGCTTCAATGGCCGCATTCAAACCGAGCAGATTGCTTTGATCCGAGATGCCCTTGACAGTGACGGAAATGTCGGCGATTTCTCCCGCGCTTTCACTGACTTGTTTCGCCTGAGCGGAAATTCCGGTCATCTGTGCTGAGAAACCGCTGATGGATTCTGAGATATCCGCGATGGCCGAAGCGGTCTGTTCCACGACGGCGGACAGGCTTTCAGCGACATCATGAAGCTTGGCTGATTTTTCAAGGCTCGTGCCGAGACCGACGCCGCCGATGACTTTTCCGTTTTCATCATGAAGCGGAATCGCTCTGGCGATCAGCGGAAATCCGAAGAGCTCTTTCGGCACCATGCTTGTCTTCTTCTGATTCATGCGGATCGCGTCTGTAATGATGTCCCCTTTTTGCAGCGGGTCTCCCGGCTTTACATTAAGAGAAAACGTTTTAGCCGGAATATTCACGATTAATTTTTCTGTATCATAAATTCCGATGGTGATGTCATCTTGGATCAGGCTGTTTAAAAAAGGCGCAACTTTGACAAATGCGTCAAGCAGGCTGTGCGTTTGCTGCTCCGTCTGTATACTCATTTCTTTCACTCCTTCTTAATATGGGAATTGCCGTTTTTCATGCTGAACCGAAATCCATTTCAGCGTGGTGAATTCTTCAAGGCTCCATTCGCCGTTCAGCCTGCCGAGACCTGATTGCTTCTCGCCGCCGAACGCGACGTTCGGTTCATCATTAATGGTCGTATCGTTGACGTGAATCATGCCGGTTTCGATCCGCTTAGCAAACTCAACGCCGCGCTCAACGTTTGCCGTATGCACGGCTCCGCTTAAACCGAACGGTGTCGCGTTTGCGATGCTTACCGCTTCATCCTCCGTTTCAAACGGCATGATGCAGACGGCCGGTCCGAACAGCTCCTCCTTCGCAATGCTCATCTCAGGTTTCACATCTTTTAAAATGACGGGCTCAGCGACCGTTCCGCTGAATCGGCCGGACAGCACCGGAACCGCTCCCTCTTCTATCGCTTTTTCGACAGACCGTCTCAGACCTTCCGCCTGTCTCTCATTGATTAAAGGACCGATAACCGTATCAGGGTCCATCGGATCGCCGACTTTCAGCGATGACACTTTCGCTTCGTAAAGCTCTGTAAATTTGTCATATACAGATGTGTGAACGAGCACGCGGTTCGCCGACATACAGATCTGGCCTTGATGCGTAAACCGGCTGAATACGGCCGCATTGACGGCGTATTCAAGATCAGCATCCTCAAACACGATCAGCGCGCTGTTTCCGCCAAGCTCCAACAGCGGTTTTTTAAAGTGTTTGACCGCAAGCTGTCCGATATAGCTGCCCACTCCGGTTGAGCCTGTAAATGAGATTATCCGCGGGACGGGATGCTCAACAAAGCTGTCGCCGATCTCCCCGATATCCGTCACGATAACATTCAGCAGCCCGTCCGGTACGCCGGCCGCTTCAAAAATTTTCGCGATAAGCGTTCCGCCGCAGATCGGCGTTTCTTCATGAGGCTTCAGCACGACGCCGTTCCCCGCGCCGAGTGCCGGCGCAACAGATTTCATCGAAAGGAAAAACGGGAAATTAAACGGGCTGATCACTCCCACGACTCCGGCGGGTATTCTGTACAGCCTGTTTTCTTTTCCGTCAATCGTGGACGGGAGAATTTTCCCTTCCATCCGCACCGGAAATGTTGCGGCTTCTTTTATCATATTTTTGACAAGTCCGATTTCAAACTCAGCCTTCAGCCGTGTTCCGCCAAGCTCCTCCATGATTAAGTAAATAATCGCTTCTTCGTGCTCTTCAATGAAAGAAACGGCTTTTTCCAAAATGGCCCGCTTTTTAAAAGGGTTTACTTTGTCCCATTCTTGTTTCGCAAGAGCCGCGGCGCGATATGCCGCATCCACGTCATCAGACGTCGCTTTTTGGAATGAGGTGATAACTTTTTGAGTATAAGGATTTCTGTTTTCCAATACGTTCCGGCTGCTCCCATCCCTCCATCGGCCGCCGATAAACTGCTTATTTAGTTCTTCATATTGAAACATGTAAAACATCTCCCTTTCACCGAAACTTGAAATTAGTTGATGAGTCATCTTTTGTATCGGTCTTAAGGTGAGAAAATTGAACTATTTCACAATAAAATTCCCGTTCCTTCCGTGCATCGACGCTTTTTAGCTTTGTCCTTTTAAAGTGGAAAATTCTTTAATTGACTGTGAGAAATTTCGACAATATAATACAAACGTCAGTGTATATAATGATAAGAATATTATGAATTTTCAGGAGGACCCATATGTCTTTACTATTTCGGAAAAAGCCGCTGGCCGACTTAAAGGCCCAGAGCAAACAGACCAGCCTGTCCCGCTCGTTAAGCGCTTTTGACTTGGTTTTGCTCGGAATCGGCTGTGTTGTCGGCACGGGGATTTTTGTGATTACCGGGACTGTGGCCGCGACAGGCGCAGGACCGGCTTTGATTCTGTCGTTTGTGCTCGCGGGCCTTGCCTGCGCGCTCGCCGCGTTTTGTTATGCGGAATTTTCTTCATCCATTCCGATTTCAGGCAGCGTATATACGTATTCATATGTCACTCTCGGGGAGTGTCTCGCGTTTTTAATCGGATGGGACTTAATGCTTGAATATGTCATCGCGCTCGCCGCCGTCGCAACCGGCTGGTCATCCTATTTCCAGTCGCTTCTTGCGGGCTTCGGGCTGCATCTTCCGGAGGCGCTGACCGCCGCACCCGGCAGCAAAACGGGTGCCGTGTTCAACCTGCCGGCCGTTATCATTATTTTGGTCATTACCGCGATTGTTTCAAGGGGCGTGAAAGAAAGCACCCGCTTTAACAATGTCATTGTATTGATGAAAATTGCGATCATTCTGCTGTTTATCATCGTCGGTTTCGGCTACGTGAAACCGGAAAACTGGTCGCCGTTTATGCCGTTCGGAATGAAAGGCGTCATCACGAGCGCCGCGACCGTTTTCTTCGCGTATCTCGGATTTGATGCCGTGTCAAACGCGTCGGAAGAAGTGAAAAACCCGCAGAAATCAATGCCGGTCGGAATCATCGGCGCGCTCGCCATCTGCACCGTCCTTTACATTACGGTATCGCTCGTCCTGACGGGAATGCTTTCGTACACTAAGCTGAATGTCGGAGATCCGGTATCTTTCGCGCTCCAATTTGTCGGCCAGAACAAGATAGCAGGCATTATTTCCGTCGGCGCGATTATCGGGATTACAACGGTCATGCTCGCTCTGCTTTACGCTCAGGTGCGCCTTACATTTGCGATGAGCAGAGACGGCCTTTTGCCCCGCATGTTTTCCAAGGTTCACCCGCGTTTTAAAACACCGTTTCAAAACACATGGGTGACGGGAATCGTTGCCGCCGGGATCGCGGGTTTTATTGATTTGGGAACCTTGGCGCATCTCGTCAACATGGGAACCTTGGCGGCCTTTACGGTCATTGCGATCGCCGTCATCGTTTTAAGAAAGAAACATCCGGAGATCAAATCTTCCTTCCGTGTTCCTTTCGTGCCTTTTGTGCCGATCATCAGCGCATGCTTATGCCTGTATCTCGCAAGCAGCCTGCCGGGCGTGACATGGCTCGCCTTTGTCATCTGGATCGCCGCCGGGATCGTCGTTTATATGATGTATTCGAGAAAACACAGTTTGTTAAATAAATAAAAAGGGAGGCTCTTTTTTCTGTTTGAGAAAGAAGAGCCTTTTTTGCACTTGATAATTCATTCACCTTATGAATAATATGGTGTATGCTTCGTTTACATAAAAAGGAGGAGAATCACTTTGGCAATTGCCGCCCCGCTTAAAGAAAAACCTGTCCATCGTCCCGAGACAACCATGTATTCTATTTTGTTCATTATCGGGATCTGTCATCTGCTGAACGATTCACTGCAAGCGGTGATTCCGGCGATGTTTCCGATTTTGGAACGTTCCATGAATCTTACATTTACGCAGCTCGGAATTATCGCCTTTACGCTGAATATGGTGTCTTCCGTGATGCAGCCCGTCATCGGCTGGTATACGGATAAACGCCCGATGCCGTATGCCTTGCCGCTCGGACTCACCGCAAGCATGCTCGGCATTTTAGGTCTCGCGTTCGCCCCGTCTTTTCTGACGATTTTATGCTGTGTCTTTTTTATCGGCCTTGGCTCCGCCGTCTTTCATCCTGAAGGATCGCGTGTCGCCTACATGGCCGCCGGCGAAAAGCGCGGCTTGGCGCAATCGATTTACCAAGTCGGAGGGAATACCGGCCAGGCGATGGCGCCCTTGATTACCGCGCTGATTCTCGTTCCGCTCGGTCAATTCGGCTCTGTCTGGTTTACGCTAGTCGCCGCAATCGCTGTTCTGTTTCTCATTTATATCGCCAAATGGTATAAAGGCCGCCTTATTCATTTGCGGGCCGTAAGTAAAAAATCACCAGCCTCCGCTGTGCAGACCGTGATTACAAAACCGATTATTCTCGCCCTTATCATGATTATCTTCTTAATTTTCGCGCGCTCCTGGTATGTGAGCGCGATCGGCAACTTTTATACGTTCTATGCGATGAATGCCTATCATGTCAGCATTCAGCAGGCACAGAGCTACATCTTCGTCTTTTTATTTTTCGGAGCTGTCGGAACGTTTCTCGGCGGGCCGCTTGCAGACCGTTTCGGAAAGCGGAACGTCATCATCGTTTCGATGATAGCATCGGCTCCATTGACGATTTTCCTTCCGTTTGCGGGACCTGTCATCGCCTATGGCGTACTGGCGCTGATCGGTGTTGTTCTGATGTCCAGCTTCTCCGTGACTGTTGTCTACGCGCAGGAGCTTGTTCCAGGCAAAATCGGAACGATGTCAGGGCTTACGGTCGGGCTCGCCTTCGGAATGGGCGCGATCGGAGCCGTTGCGCTCGGAGCTCTTATTGATTCAGCGGGATTGACGCCGACCATGACAGCCGTCGCCTTTCTGCCCGTTTTAGGTCTGCTCGCCTTTGTCCTGCCGAGCGACAAAACATTAAAAGAATGGCATTCATAAAAACAATCCCTGCCGAAAAGGCAGGGATTTTATGTTTCAACCGTATAAAAATGAGTGTCAGGAACCGCATACTTCGGAATAAACCCGTCTCTGAAATCAGGAAACGCTTTTTGAATTTCATCAATCCATTTTTTTACGTTTTTGATGTACGGCACGTAAATCATATTGACTGTCGCCTCGTCATCAATGTGATAGTACCAGCACAGATTGAATTCGTTCTCCGTGACGAGCGTAAAGCCTGAAAAATGATAAAAAATCAGCGGGGTGTCATTGACATATACAGCCCCGCCGCGCAGGCTGACGTCATATTGCTCAATATTCCACAGCGCCGCATTCGCGCCGATCGACTCCGTGACATGAACGTCTTCAAACTGCGCGGGCCACTTTTCAACATACCTTTGATCACCGTATGTCTTTTTTTCTTCATTCATCTCCACCGTACAATAGGAGATGCAATCCTGCCTCCACTGCCAGACCGCCCGATACGCTTCCCCGGTATTCCGCGCGCCGACAAACCCGGTGTTGTACTGCCCTGTCAGCTTGTAATAAGACGCAAACCGTTCTGAATTGCGGTGATCCGTCAGAAAAAGGGAAGCATCCGGCTTTTCCGCAAACAGCTCGCCCGCATCTGAGAAGAAAAAGAGATCGGTGTCCAAGTGTGCAAAATATTCGGCTTCATCATACTCCGTCATCACATGGAACAGAAATGCCGGTTTCAGCGTCCAGCAATATTCATGAAACGTCCGGCCGCCCTTTGCTTCAAGCAGCTCCGGGTCCTCCATTTCATGAAGCTGAACCGCCGTGACATGTTCCCACGGCACCTGCTGAAGCAGTTCGTACGCTTTCTGATCGACACACAGCACATACAGATGAAAATCCCGGCAATGCTCATGGAGAGAATGAATCATCGGCATCAGTTTAAAGATATGCGTTCTGGAAACAATGGTTGAAAAATGATATTTACTCACCATATCACATCCAATTTATTTAAGATCCACATGCAGTAAATCAGCAGCCAGCGCTTTGAACGCCCTTGCAAAGTGCGTGACGCCCAGCTTTTTTTCCGCTTTTGCCAAAAGCTTTCCGACCTCCGGCAGATTGAAGCTGTTCGCCGTGATCCGCGGGCTTTTCGTCTTCCAGTCCGGGTCGAGGTTGCGGTCTTTAACCGCGTGCAGCAGCTCGAGAAAAATGTGCAGCAGGCTTTCATATTTCTCATAATCAAGCAGCACTTCGATGTCTGCCATCATGCTGTTGGTTAACTCCGCGTCAAACGGGCCGTTAAACGCGAGGTGCACGTCAAGCGAACGAATGTCATTGTACTTGTCGCACATGTACGCGATATTCGCCCTGATATCATCAACGGAAGCGCAGTTGCTCGGATGCTCCTGATGGACGCTCATGATATCGCGCCGCAGCTGAAATCTCATTCCCGACTGATGAAGCCTGATGCCGAGATCATAATCTTCAAAGCCGTATCTGACAATGCCTTCATCAAACAGCCCGAGATCTGCCACGTGCTGTCTCTTGACTGACGAATTGTTCGTAATGAAAAAACGCCACGGCAGACGGTAGCCTTTCAAATCATCTCCGTATTTTTCCAAAATGCTTTTCAGCACACGGATAAAGTCGGTATCTAAATCAAAGCATTGGTCAAGAAAACTTCCGTCTCTGATGTCACTTTCATCAAGGAGCGGCTCTTTATCGCCCGGCAGCTCTTCATACAGTTCGGCGAGTTTCTCCTTATGCTCTTTTTCAAAACGGTCATAATAAAAGCTGTAAATCCGCTTCCAGAACATACCGCATACGACAAGATCGTCCCGGTTCTCATGAGCCTTGATATGCTTCGCCACCAAATCCTTTTCGGCAAGCATGTCGCTGTCATGGAAGATCAAAATATCGCCTCTGGCATTGCGGACCGCCTGATTCCGTCCGTAAGCGATCCCTCTGTTTTCTTTAATTCTCACAAAAATCAGCGGAAAATTCGCGCTGAATGATTCAAGCATGGATAAGGTTCCGTCTTCCGAACCGTTGTCAGCCACAATCACTTCGAACGGCTCTGTGCATTCCTGTTCATTCAGGGACAGCAGGCTGTTATAAAGCCGCTCCTTGGAATTATATGCGGGAACAATGACGCTTGCCTTCACTTTTCGTTCACTTCCTGTATATGATCATTTATTTGTTATCATCCTCAGATGCAAAGCCGCTGAACTCCGGGCAGACGGCGCTGACCGTCCCGATCACCCGCTTCAGAATGTCCTGATAAAGCTGATGGACAAACGGCAGGTCGGTCCGGTCCGTCTCATGAATCTGCCGAATGTCGCCGGCTGTAACGATCCGGTATCCGCTGAAATGATAGAAAATCAGCGGACTTCCGTCTTCGAGCACAAGACGCCCGTCCTTCCATGAAAACGTGTGGCGGCCGTAATTCCAATGGCCGATATTCACGCCGGGCGTGGTGATGTCACACACATTCGGGAACAGGCCGGACATGTAATCCAAGTAGCCTTGATCTCCGAATTTTCCTTCGCCCGGCGCATTTTTGCATTCTTCCAGGCAGCGTTCTTTCCACCATCTGAGACAATCTGTGCCGGCACTGTCGGTTTTGAAGCTGAGAAAACCGGAATTATACCGGCCTAAAAGACGCTGCAGCATGTCGATTTCCTGTTTTCCAAATGAGGGAATGACGATATCGCCCCGTGACAGAAGCACCGAACAATCCGGCTGATTGTCAAAAATCGCGCGCGGATCAGCGAAGAAAAACAAATCGGCATCAATGTACGTGACACGCTCTAATTCCGGATGTCCGTCCAGCACGAATTCGAGAAATACCGGCTTCACCGTCCAGCAGTATTCGCTCTGATCCCTCGTCCGCTTCAGTTCAAGGAGCTCCTCATTTTCCAGTGCGGACACCTGAATCAAGGTGACATTATCCTGCCGCATTGCCTGAAGCACGTCATAGGTGTCTTGGTCCATACACAAAGTAAAAATGGGGGCGTCCGCCTGAACCGCTTTCAATGAGCCGAACAAAGCGATAGCCTGATACAGCCTTCCTTTTGATAAAACTGTGCAATATGCGCTTGTCACGTCTTTCTCTCACCTCTGTTTCTGTTACTTTTGAAAAAAGGCTTTATACCATTTGATCGTTTTTTCCAATCCTTCATCAATGGTATGTGCGGGTGTCCAATTCAGAAGCTTCCTCGCCTTTTCCGCCGATAAATATTGGTGCTTGATTTCATGGCTTCCCTGGTTGAGCACTTTCGGCTTGAGGTCACTGTCCATGGCCTTAAGAATTTTTTCTACAAGCTCCAGCACCGTCAGCTGAATCTCATTGCTGAAGTTGAACGCTTCTCCCGCAAGATTGAGCTCCTCCATCTTTTCCGCCAGCAAAAGGTATGCCTCGACCGCATCCTCGATGTAAAAATAATCACGGATAAATGTGCCGTCGCTGCGGATTTCCGGCGCTTCACCGTTCAGCACGAGCTGAATCGTCTGCGGAATAATCCGGTTGAAGTTCAAATCTCCGCCGCCGTACAAGTTGCCGCAGCGCGTAATACAGACCGGAAGTCCGTACGTATTAAAATATGTGTGGCTTAACAAATCGGCACAGCTTTTTGATACGTCATACGGATGTTTGCCCTGAAGAGGCATGTTTTCATCGTACGGCAGTGTCGGCTGGTCGCCGTACGCTTTATCACTGGACGCGACGATCACCCGCTTGATGAGCGGATGCCTGCGGCACGCTTCAAGGATGTTCCATGTGCCAAGAATATTGGCTTCAAATGTGGAAATCGGATTGCGGTTTGCAACGCCGACGATCGCCTGAGCGGCTAAATGAAAGACCGTGTCAATTTCATATTCGCCCAGCGCCCGCTCAATCACATCCAGATCTTCAAGCGCGCCCTGCACGATATTCATTTGCTTCACTTGTTCTCCCTGATACAGGTTCGACTTGGGCACAGTGTCACGGACAAGTCCCGTCACATTGGCCCCCTGATCGATCAGTTCCTTCACCAAGCAGCTTCCTAAAAGACCTGTACATCCCGTCACAAACACATTTTTATTTTTCCAGAAACTCAAACTTGATCACCATACCTTCCATACATGTTGTCCCCGGTCCCACATCTTGTTGATTTCCAGCAGGTTTTTATACGTATCGATCGCCGTCCAGAAACCGTAATGCCGGTATACCGCCAATTCGCCGTCTTTCGCCAGCTCCTTCAGCGGTTCTTCTTCAAACATGACATCCCTGTCTTTCGGCAGATAATCAAATACCTTCGGGCTGAGCACGAAAAATCCGCCGTTGATGATGCCGTCACTTGAGGTTTTTTCAGAAAAGCTTTTCGCCATGCCGTCTTCAACCGTCAGCGTTCCGAATTGCGAGGTCTTTTCTATACCGGTGACGGTCACCGCAGTCCCTTTTGATTGATGATAGCTGATCAGATGAAACAGGTTGATGTTGGCCAGTCCGTCCCCGTACGTCATAAGAAAGGTTTCATCACCGATGATGTCCTTCGCCTGTAAAAGCCGCCCCGCTGTCTGCGTGTGTTCCCCCGTGTCTAAAAAAGTGATTTTCCACGGCTCGGATTTTCCCAATATCCGCACTTCTCCGGTAGAGCTGTCCAGCGTCATGCTGTGATTCTTCCAGTCATAATCTAAGAAATATTCCTTAATCATCTCTCCTTTGAAACCAAGAAGCAGGATAAATTCGTTCACGCCATAGTATTGATAGAGTTTCATAATATGCCATAGAATCGGTTTGCCGCCTATCATGGCGAGCGGTTTGGGACGTTCATTGGTGATTTCGCTCATTCTCGTTCCTTTTCCGCCGCAGAGAATGACTGCTTTCATCTCTACCCCTCTTCTCTGTGAATATTGGATTCGAAACCGCCCGTATAAGAGAAACCAACCCGATAATTTGTCCGATTCTCTATCACCGGTTTCAAAATCTACTGTAAGATATGAGAGATTGGCGCCCTTTGTGACCAAAAGCTCTCTCTTTTTTCAGATTGGTGAAGATACACACAAAAAAAGAGCCTTACGGAAATTCCGTAAGGCTCTTTCTATTATTTATTATCCTGATTCAGCTTTTCTTTGCCGTAATGATATTTAGACGGATCAACCGGCGTAAAGTCGCTCAATTTGTGGAATCTGAGCAAGTCTTTGTACATCACGCTGTCAGACAGCTTCAGCTGCTCTGTGACTCTGGCTTTCAGGTTTTTCGTTTCCTGATTGCCTTTCAGTTCTTTTCCTGTCTTCGTATCGTATACGACATTGGAGATGGAAGTATATTTCGGCGTGACGTAATCTCCGTTACGGAACGTCACCGTATCATCATGGTCTTTCGAGAAGAGATCGGTGCCGAAATTAATATATTTCTTAGAATCGATGCCTTCCAAGTGAAGGATCGTCGGCACAACGTCCATTTCACCGCCGTACGTATGGTTCACCCCGCCTTTTTTGCCGGGGATGCGAAGCATAAGCGGCACACGCTGATTCTGCGCGTTTTGATAAGGCGTAATTTCTTTGCCGAGAATTTCTTTCATCGCGCGGTTATGGTTTTCAGAGATTCCGTAGTGGTCTCCGTAAAGCATAATCACCGAGTTGTCATATAAACCGGATGACTTCAGATCTTTAAAGAACTGTTCAAGCGCCTCGTCGAGATAACGCGCCGTCTGGAAATAGTCATCCACAGTCGCGTCGCCCGTTTTCGCTTTTTCGATCGTTGCGTCTTTTTCATCAAGCGTAAACGGATAATGGTTCGTCAGCGTGAGCAAATGCGCGTAGAACGGCTGTTTCAGCGATTGAAGCTTCGGAATGGATTCTTTGAAGAATGGTTTATCCTTCAGTCCCATATTGACAAGGTTGTCATCAGACATATCGTATGTGCTGGCGTCAAAGAATTTATCGTAGCCGATATGTTTGTAAATCTGGTCACGGTTCCAGAATGATTTGTAGTCACCGTGTAAAACGGCGCTTGTATAGCCCTCACTTTGGTCAAGGATGGCAGGAAGCGATTGATACGTGTTTTCCCCTTTTGTCACGAAGGCTGACCCTTCAGGCAGTCCGAACAGGCTGTTATCCATCATCAGCTCGGCGTCAGATGTTTTACCTTGGCCCGTTTGGTGGAAAAAGTTATCAAAGTACGTCATGTCCTCTCCGCCGCGGGCGAGTTTATTCAGGAACGGCGTGACTTCTTTTCCGTCAAGTTTGTAGTTGATCAAAAACGATTGGAAACTTTCCAAGTGAATCTTAATAATGTTTTTGCCTTTGGCCTTGCCGAAATACTCGGCGTTCGGCTTCGCATAATGCGACGATGTGTAGTTTTCAACGCTCGTCAGGTCATCGCTGCTGGCATATGCCCGCTGGGATTCCGTCTGCGCCGTCTGTACGCCGTCATAAATCGTGTAATTATAAAGGCCTAAGTATTTTACAATGTAATTGCGGTCAAACGTTCTTGTCAGCAGCTCCGGGCGGTCCTCTTCGGCAATCGCCAGGTTCACGAAGAACAAAACAATACCCGTCACGATAATTAATGACGTATACCGTTTTTTCAGCTTGAATTCCTTCAGCTCACGTCTCCACACCAGAAGCGCGATTAAAATAATAATATCAACAAAGTATAAAATATCATGGCCGGACATAATGCTGAAGATGCCGTCTCCCATATTTCCCACATTACCGGATTGCTTTAAGTTCGGGAATGTCAAGAAATCATCGAAGAATCGATAGAATAGGATATTTGCATACAAAATAAACGTCATGATGAAATCAATAATCACCATGATAATCGCTGATTTGCGGCCTTTCGCAAACAATGCCAGTCCTAAAAAGAAAATGGCGCTTGAGAACGGATTGATCACAAGCAGAAACTGCTGCGTCGGACCCTTCACCCCAAGGTTGAATTCAGCATGATAGGCTAAATACGTTTTGGCCCAAAACAAAATAATAGCCAGTACAAAAAAACTAAGTCTGTAAGAAAATAATTTCTTCATGGCAACCTCTACTTTCCTAAACACTTTAAATCTGTATTCTTACTTTTTGCTTCAATTCCTGCTTTCCGAGCAAAACGAAAGCATCACACAGCCCCATAAACACACCATTTAAAAAAACGATATATTTATCATTCGTGTCATGCCCATTGAACATCTTATCCCGCCAGCCATTAGACGCAGGATATCCGTTCTTCGTTTCACATTTTTTTCTGGCATTAAAAGGTACCGTATCAGACCGGGTCTGAAAATAGGAGATACCAAATATAAGAATAACACAAACTTCTAAAAACGAAAAATGAATATCAAAGACAGCCGCCCAACAGGCGGGCTGAAGTTATTGTATGCAAAGGGGTTGAAAAACTTGAAGGTTTTTTTGGCTGATGTAAAAAAAGGACTGGAGTCATCCAGTCCTTTTCATCAAATCGCTCAAATCCCCGCCCAAACATCTTTTGCGTAAATGCCTTTTGTCTGGAGGTCCAAAAGCCATTCTTGCGCTTGCCGTTCGTCTGTTTCGTGGACCGACTGATACGCTTTTTGCAGCGTTGCCTCTACATCGGGCGCCATTTTGCTGCCGTCGCCGCATACGTAGAGATGCCCTCCCCGGCCGAGGATGGAAATTAAAGCGCCGGCGTCTTTCGCCATTAAGTGCTGCACATACGTTTTCGGTACGCCTTCTTTGCGGGAGAAAGCCGTATGAAGCGTCACGATTCCGTCTTTTTCATAAGCTTCAAGCTCGTCACGGTAAATAAAATCATGATCGTTTCTGCATCCGAAATACAGATGAGCCTCCCCCAGCTCTTTTCCTTCTTTTTTTAACGCCGCCCGGGCTTGCAGAAATCCGCGGAACGGGGCGACTCCTGTGCCGGGACCGACCATAATAATCGGTTTTTCCGGATCTTCCGGCAGCCGGAATCGTGTTTCCGGAGTGCGGACAAACATCACGATACCATCCTCAGGGCGGCGGTCCGCTAAATAATTCGAAGCGACTCCGCGATACTCACCCAAACCGCTCCGGGCGGGGCCGCGAACGACGCCGACGGTAATTGAAGCCTGCCCGGGATGTTTCCGGGGCGAACTTGAAATCGAATAATACCGCGGCTTCAACGGGCGCAAAAGCTCCAGAAATCGCTCAAACGGAAGTTCACACGCTTCATATTTTTCAAGGAGATCGAGCATCGAGACGCGCGATGTTAAGATTTGCTCCTGATAGACGCCCTCCTCAAGAAAATCTTCCAATTCCCGTTTGTGCGGCGGGCAGACCGTATAAGCGGCCATTTCCCGGATTTGAGCCCTTGATGCCGCTTCCTGCAATTCGACACAGCTGCTCAGAAGATCATGCAGCCTGACCGGCCGATCGAGCGGGAGATGAGCCGCGCTCTGTCCGCTGGCTGTCAGCAGCACTTGATCATTCCCGTTCAGATTGAACCGGCGGAGAACACGGCTGACCTGCTCTTTGCTGTTTACCGGCAGCACGCCGAGATGATCCCCTTCATGATAGGCAGCCTCTTTCGGCAGAGTGATTTCGATATGCCTTGTGCTCCGGCCGCTTTCCGGCGCCTGAAGTTCCCTGTTTTCCGCAACGGATGCGTAAACCGCTTCATACGTCTGTGCCAAAGGAGACCCGCCAAGCCCGCTGACAAATTGAAGGCCCAGCGCACTTCGCTCTTTTTCGGCATTTTCATTCAGCTTGAGACCGAATGCCTTCATGGCGTCCGTCCACATGCTTTTTTTCCATTCATCAAGCTTTCCTTCAAAATCGCCGCTGACGTCCCCCTCGCCTCGGGAGGAAAAGCGTTCCGCCCCTTTTTCGGCAAGCTTCTCATCAATAAGCCTCGGTACAGCCTGATATGTCGCCGCCCAGTTATGATCACCGCAGCCGAAGACGGCATATCGGACGCCTTCCAGTTCCCCGGGTTTGACTTCTTCAAGCCATTGAACGAATTGTCCCGCGTTGCTCGGAGGCTTTCCGTTATAAGAGGACGTAATGATCAAGAGAGCTCCTTCTTTCGGCAGTTTTCCGATCCGGTCATTTAAAGGCGCCGTTTCAGTCCGGACGCCGTGCATCCCGGCAGTATCGGCAAGCTCCCGCGCCACGCCTTCTGCGGTTCCCGTATCTGATCCGTACAGAATCAGAAGCGGTCGGTTATCAAGCCCGATAATGGATGCGCCTTTTGTTTCCCGTTTTTCTTTTTCGACGTCTTCCGCCGCTTTTTCAGCCGCCGGGAGAGCAGCCGCAACGGCTTCTTTGTTTCTCGGCCGCACCCGGATATGAAAGTCGCCGGGCTTGATCGTCAGTGTCTGTTTAATATCGAGCTCATAATCGGTGTGATCGATAAAGGTAAAATGCTGCAGAATCATCCCCAGAACAAGAGTTGCTTCATGCAGGGCGAACTGCATACCGATACACGCCCTCTGACCGTTTCCGAACGGCTTATACGCATGGTGAGGCACTTGATCAGGATGTTCAAACCGCTCCGGATAAAATTCCTCCGCATTGTCTCCCCACGCGTCTTTATCACGGTGAAGCTGGGGAATTAAGACGGAAATTCTGTCTTTCGGCGTGATCGGATATTTCCCGCCGATCACCGTATCCTCTTTCGCATAAAGGCTGAACGCAGGCGCGGTCGGCCATAAACGCAATGACTCCTGCAAAATCATTCGGATATAAGTCAGATCCAGCACTTGTTTATATGAAGGAACGGGATCGGTCAAAACCCGATCGGCTTCTTCATAGGCTTTTTCCAAAACACGGGGATGTTTCAGCAGAAAGTAGATGGCAAAGGAAAGCAGGCCGCTTGTCGTTTCATGGCCGGCAATTAAAAACGTGATGATTTGAAACCGGATATTTTCATCATCAAGTTTTTCGCCCGTTTCCGGGTCTTCCACATTCAGCATTCTGGCCAGCAGATCCTTTTCATCCCGGCCGCCTGACCGGCGCTCTGCGATAATACTGTCTACTAACGAAAACATCGCCTGAATGTCATGATGAAATTGGCGCTTCGTCCTGATCATAAGCTTATCCTGAACATCAAGGCGCTGCATTTGGTGCATCGCTTCATCAAGGGCGCGCACCATGCTGTTGATAAACGGATGAGGCGTTTCCCTATAATAGCTGTTAAACCGATAGTTAAAGCCGCAAAGCCCGATCGTATCGAGCGTCAGGCGGGTCATATCAGCAGGCACATCAACGGCCTCATCCGGGTTGAGCCTAGCCCATTTTTGAATCAGCTGCACCGCGATATCAGTCATCATCGAATGATAATCTTTCATCGCGCGCTGGCTGAAGGTCGGCATCAGAATATTATGCGCCTTTCGCCAGTTAGGCTCATGCGTCCAGCTTGTAAACAGCCCGTCACCGGAAAACGCCCGGACTTTCTCCAAAGCTCCTTCAATGCTTTTATCGAACCGTTCTTCATCACAAACCTCTTTCACCAGTTCATGGCCGGACACGACGATAATGGCGCCCGCCGGGGTATGCAGCTGAAAAATAGGCCCCTGCTCGTTTGCCAGTTTGATCAGCGACATTGTAGGCTTGTCTTTATCAAGCAAAGGAAGATTGCCGAGCGGGCCGAATGTCTTCGGCTGCGGAATCGGACCTGTTTCCTTCATGAATAACACCCTTTCTAACACATTGATGCGTTCCTTCCAACTACATTGCCCTTTTCACCGGCCGATTATCCGCCGTCACGGATCAATCATCGGATTGACGATCGATAACGGTTTTTTCTATACTGGAGAGGCTTGTCAAATACAGAAATAAGGTGAGTTCACATATGGATTTTGAAATCAAGTTTTTATCGTTTTATGTCATTCAAGTGGAAGGAAAAGATGAACAGGCAAACAAACAGTTCAAACATTTCCAGACCCTTGACACGGAAGAATTTGAAGAAAGCGAGCTGAAGGATTTTCTTGACGGGGAATTGAAGAAAATCGTCAAACGGAAAGCCGAACGGCATCCGCAATCCGAGCAAGTCCCAACAAAAATCGGCCATTTTATCACGGAGCCGGGCCATGAGCTTGATTCAAATCCGAATTACAACCTTTTCAACCGCGCCAGACTTGCGGATACGAAGGAAGCATTTATCGAAGCAAGCGAGCAGTTCGTCCGCACTTACCTTGACACGAGCGCTGTGCGCGGCGGTGTTTTTATCGTGGCATCGGCCGTTCCGCGCAAGTATTTTGAAGACAAATTCGTCTTTATGATGAAATGCGATTTCGAGCCGAAGGTCGCCCGCATCTCAGACGCCTCGTCTCTCATTAAAAAGGTCGAAATGGCCATCACGACAAAAAACATGAAAAGCATTCAATATCCGTATATGCCGGAAGAAGGCATGACGGAAGAGCATGAGCTGAAAATCCACCAGGCCTCGCACGCCCGTTATTTCGAAGATTTTCTCAAATTTGTCGAATACGGCGAATCGATGCCGGAAATCATGAAAAACCAAGTCATGAACATGGTGCAGGAACACGTGTATGAAACTTTTGAAGAAAACAGCGAAGAGCTTCAGCAGTTTGAGCACGACATTGAAATTTGGGAAGCGAGTGAAAAGCGGGAAATTCAGGAGCGCCTCGACACCCATCAAGTCATCGAGGCATCCGCGCAGATCATTGAACACACGCCGGAAGCCGAGCTGAAAATGAAAGTCGGAGAAACAGAGATTAAAGGATTACTGGCTGATTTCGGCGAATCCATCCATCTCGCAAAAGTGAACGGGCGCTATGTCGCGCTCATTGAGGCGGAGACGATCTCGTTTGAAAAAGGCAGTTCGCCGGTGGAGTTTCACAAGCCTGAGGGGCTGCATGAGGTGATTGAACGGATACGGAATAAATCTGAACAAGACTGACAAAAGTCCAGACGCCATGTTCTGGACTTTCTTTATTTAATAAGGCTCTTTGAGCAATCGATAGCATTCACTGATGATGTCTTGGACGCCGGGCGTTCCCTTTATCTCGCGGCGGACGATTTCAGATGAGAGATTCTGCACCTGTAATGCCCGCTCCGCCCGTCTTTCGAAGTATGCTTGACATGCAGTTTCATGGTTTTCGTGTTTTTGCAGTTCTTCACTAAGCACAATCGCGTCTTCAATCGCCATCGCCGCTCCCTGCGCCAATGTCGGCGCTCCTGCATGGACGGCATCCCCGCCCAGAACGACGCGGCCTCTGTGCCACGGTTCTTTAACCGCCATCTGCTCAATCTTATGAAACAAAACGGGATATTCCTTTGACATATTCTCTGTCACAAACTTCACTCCCGGAATTCCGCGCAGCAAGTCTTTCACCCGTTCAAAACGCGTGTCCTCGTCATCCCTGAAGTCAGCGTCATACGGCCGGATGATAAATACGTATCCTGTTTTTTCAGAGAGCGGCACGACTCCGACCTGCGTCTGCCCTTTTTTATACATCAGTGTCGAATCATGAAATATCGGCTCGGGAAAAGAAATGTAAAATCTGTGCGCTCCCATGCCGAGATACTCTGTTTTCACTTCTCTTTGCAGCATTTGATCGCGGACAGCGGAGCGGATGCCGTCAAAGCCGGCGAGGATGTCAGCCGTCATCGCGGTTCCGTCTGCACAATGCACCGTTATTTCATCTGCCGTTTCTTCGTAAGACACGACTTTTTTACCGAGCAGAATCGTGACCCCCGCCGCTTCAGCATGCTTTTTGAGGATATCGTTTAACGTTTGCCGCAATATATTATTCCGCCCCGGCAATGAATCATCTAAAAACGCCTCACTCACTTTAAACTGCAGCGTTCCGTTTTCATCATGCTGCTTCAGCCATTCCGTTTGAAAGCCGTGTTGACAGCATTCATCATACACACCGATTTCCCGAAGCACCCGCAGCGCATTTTGAGGCTGGAGAATGCCCGCTCCGCTTTTTCGCATGTCGGACGCCGCCTCGCAAAGGGTCACTTCAAAACCCGCTCTGCCGAGAGAAATCGCTGCGGACAGGCCGCCGATCCCTCCGCCCGCTATGATGATCTTTTTCACTTCATGGTTCATCACGATACCGCCTTCTCTATTTATTTATCACTTATTAACTATTAGCCACCTTACTATATAGGCTGAAAAACTGTCAATCTTTATAAGTTGCCTTTTGAATCCGGCAAGCTTATACTTTGAATCACTAAAATGGTACGGAGGCTTACAAAAATGGAGTTGAGACATTTGCCGGATTACTCGCAGATTGCCGGACGCGCTGAGATTTACGCCGATATGGATGCTGAATCATTGAAAACATTTTTGACGTTATTTGATATGTCTAAAAAAATGAATCAGGTCATGGAGCATTATTTCTCAAGTCACGGATTGTCCGAAGGGAAATTCAAAATTTTAATGTTTCTGTTTGACGCACCCGGACACAGCCTGAGTCCGACAGAACTGGCGAAAAAATCCAACGTCACCAAAGCGACCATCACCGGATTGATCGACGGACTCGCACGGGACGGCTTTGTAAACCGCAGCCGGCATACCGGCGACAGACGAAAAATCAGCATCGAACTCACAAAAGAAGGAAAAGAAAAGCTGATGCTGTTTCTTCCCGGCCACTTCTCCAACATTTCAGGAGTCATGGAAAGCTTCACCGCTGAACAAAAAGCGGAATTGACAAAAATGCTTGAAGTATTATTTGATAAGCTTCTGCTGTTTTCCGGCGGCAGAACATAAAAAGGCGCCCCTCTCAGCAGGGCGCCTTTTTCGCGCGGTTAATCATCACTGTTTAAAATTCCGAAAAACCGTAGCAGGTTGATAAACAGGTTAATAAAGTCGATATAAAGCGTCAATGCCATCAAAGGAATCAGGTCAGCCGTGATGTCCCGGTGCTTGATCTGGTTCAGATCGTATAAGATGTACATTGAAAACACAATCGTCCCGATGACGGAATACGCCATCATGGCGGCGGAATTCAGCGGGCTGAAAATATTAAAGATCCCCACTGCGAGAAGCGCGATGACAGCGACAAGCAAGAAGGACCATAAAAACGACAAGTCCTTTTTCGTCTTAGCGCCGATCGTGCCGAGCACCGCAAAAATCACAAACGAAGAACCGAATGCCTCCAATACGACATAGGCCCCCGCTGCGGACGCATAATGGCTGATGATCGGAAACAGCGTCATTCCGGAAATAAAAGCGAATGAAAAGACAAACACATATCCGACGGCTTTTTTTCGGCGCAGCCAAAATGCGGCGATGATCATGACGACCTCTAAGACCGACAGCGGCAGCATCAATGCCGGCGGAATAAACTGGCCGGTATACAGGCCGATAGTCGCAACTAACAGTGTAAACACAAATACCGTTATAATGCGCTGCATAATAGATTGTTTGCTCTCATAAGCAGCAGTTTGCATGTCAAAAGTCCTCCCAAAAAATGATCGTGATAGGTCTATTATAAATAAAATGGGAGAAATTCGCATGATTTTAAGAAGATTTTAAGGATGTCAGGCCTGACGTTTTGCTGCGCACTCCTGCATATCCATGAAATCATGCAGTTTTTTCGTCAAGCCGCCGTGCCCGAATCGGATCTTCCCCTTCTGCCCCGGCATTTTCGCGAAATCGAGGAATGCCAGCACATAAAGACGCCTGACGGGAATCGGAATGACGCCCGCATCATAAAACCAGCCGTCAATTGTATTGAGCACGCCTTTGTTAATGCCGTATTGCTTCGTGCACCAATGCAGAAAGCGCACTTCGGGCAGGTGCAGATACCGGCTCTCCCGGAAAGGAACAGTTGAATGCTTCATATGTACCGCCTCCTGTCATTGGCTGTTTTTTAAGATTGTTTTACTTCTTTGCTCTTCAGGGAAAATCGATATTTCTCCACCTTATCAATTTGTGTCACTTGGGAATTATGAACCGTGATCTGAACAGTCCCGAAATCGAGCGTTTCCAGCGCGCTGATAATCTTTTCGATCACATGCGGATCTACGTTTCCTTTGGACGTCATCATGCTCCCCCTTTATGTCTGGCCGTTCGTCTTTTGACAATGAGTGTTTTAATTCATACTATTCTGATAAGAAATATATAATTATACTATTATGTTTTCATTCAGAAATCAATAACATTTACACAATTTTTGGATATGTTTTCTTTGCGAAAACTTTCACTTCCTTCGCTTTGATTTAAACCGTGTCATCCCGAAATCGACTCCCAAGGCGTCATATAGCTGTTTTTAAGAACGCAATCTTCAAGTTCCGACATATTTACATTGTTTTCCGCTGACAAAAAAAGCGCCCCGCCTCTGGACGGAGCACCCTTTTTTCTATGCTTTTGCTTCCTCGATCACACATGTGACACCCATGCTGGCGAGCGCCTGCTCCAGGGAGCCGTAAGTTTGATACTCTGAAAAATCAAGCCCCAATTGGATAGAGGTCTGTGCCACATCAGGCCGAATGCCGGAAAACACGGTTCTGATGCCGAGGAGAAATAACGTTTTCGACAGCATATACAATTGCTGCGCCACCATCGTATCGACAATGGGCACACCGGACAGATCAATCACAAGGTTTGTGATCCGTTTGGCGACACAGTTTTCCGGCACCGACTCCAAAATCACGCGTGCCCGTCTCGTATCAATCGATCCGATGAGCGGCAGAGTGCCGATCGTATCCGCGATCAAAATAACCGGACAGCTCAATTCGGAAATAAGCTCCTGCTGAGATGACAGCCTCGCGATCATTAATTTCTGAAACTGTTCAGTAAAATCCGTCATCAGCTGATCAAACGAGCCGTTGACAAGGTGATTCCAGCGGCGGGCATCCTCGTTTGTTACGATGTCCTGATGCTCATCCATAAAACGGGTGACCGCCTCCCAAAAGACGGTTCTTGAATTGCCGATCGCCTCAACGACCTCATGAACCTCCGCGTCTTGCTCCACTCTGCTTTTCGCTACCTGTGCGGCCCATTTTTCTTTGTTATGCTGAAAAACGGCCGGATCTTCCAAAAAAGCGCTTGCGATGACCGTGTTTGTAAAGGTATGCTGCTCGATCAGCAGCCGTTTCATTTCCTCACTTAATTGATCCGCAGAATAAAAACGCCCTCTCAGCTTCCGTCTCAGCTTGAGCCATTTTTCCGTCAGCTCTGCCGAATGTGTAATAATATAATCATGAAGTAATTGGTCTTTGTTCACTGCCGTCTCCTCTTTCAAGAATATGTACTTTTGTCTAAATTATAAATCGGAATCGCCGATCGTACTAGAGAAATTAAAAAAAGCCTGCACATTAAAGCTTTTGATTGCTTTTTTCGGCAGGAGGATACACTATAAAAGAAATGAAACAGGAGGTCAGTATGATGATCAAAAAAATCGCGACAGTTGCCGTATACACTGATGATCAGCAAAAAGCGAAAACATTCTGGACGGAAAAAGCGGGGTTTGAAACCGTCGCCGAGCATCCGATGGGACCGGGCGCCTTCTGGCTTGAGGTAGCGCCCAAAGGAGCCGCCACTCATTTGGTTATTTATCCGAAATCAATGATGAAAGGGGCCGAGCATATGAAGGCTTCTATCGTATTTGAGTGTGAAGATGTCTTTGCCGCATACGAACAGATGAAAAAGAACGGCATCACCTTTTTAGATGAACCTAAACAAATGGAATGGGGCAGCTTCGTGCAATTTAAAGATGAGGATGGTCATGTCTTTCTCCTGAAATCGTAAGCCGTCAGGCATCTCAATTGACTGTGAGAATCATTTTCATTTAAAATGTTGGATAAAGCGTGAAAAGGATTGGAGAGTTGCCAGATGTTCGTGCAAATCAGAAAAATGACCGTAAAAGAAGGACATGCCGACAAAGTAATCGAACGCTTCAGTTCAGAAGGCGTGATTGAAAAGCAGGAAGGTTTGATAGACGTAACGGTCCTGGAAAAAAAAGTCCGCCGCGGTGATGAAGAAGTCGTCGTGTTAATCCGCTGGGAGTCAGAAGACCATTGGAAACAATGGGAAAAAAGCGAAGACCACATCGCGGCCCACAAAGCAAACCAAGGCAAGCCGAAACCTGATTATATGCTTGGGACGGCTGTCGGTATGTATCATGTCAGAGCCGTTAAAACAGGCGTACACGAAAAATAATAAAGAGCATTTGCCCCAGGGGACTGACCCCATAATATGAGACAAACAAAAAACACCTTCAAGTTTGAAAACGGATCGTTGTTATCCGAAATTAG
>NZ_JBYTDS010000021.1:0-46819 GCF_058791615.1 Bacillus sp. EB106-06-01-XG163 | reverse complement strand
TAATTTCGGATAACAACGATCCGTTTTCAAACTTGAAGGTGTTTTTTGTTTGTCTCATATTATGGGGTCAGTCCCACTATGCAAGGTTTTTTTATTATGCGTTCATAGTGTAAATGGTAAAAGACAAGTATGTGGCAAAAGCGCTCCATAATAAATAAGGGACCAGAAGCCAGGCTGAAGCTTTACTGTATTTACCGGCAATGAGCAACAGAATGAGTGTTGTCACAGCCACAAGCAGGCAATCGATAGATGCAGCAAGCAAATTTTTCTGTGTGAATTGAAAATAGCTGAATCCTTGATTCACGATATAATTGATGAGAAGCATCACCCAAAAAGCTTTGGATTCTTTACATGAAAACTTTGCGTATATCAAGGCTGCTGAGAGCGAAATAAGCGCAAACAAAACCGCCCATATGATACCGATCACTGATCCGCTCGGCGTCCAGTCAGGTTTTTGCAGCGCGTCATACCATTCACGGTCGATGGGAAAGAGAACCCCCGCTAAAGAAAACAAGACATATGTAATGATAAATACAATAATCGCACCGATATACTTCTTTTTCATTTGTTCCCTCCGTCATTCAATGTCAATACGTTAGTTCCCTTTTTTGGAAATATTAAACCTTTTAAAAGGTTCATGCATCATTAAGTGTATCAGTGTAAAAATGCAGCAAACCATTTATTTGTATTCAAAAACCCCGGCAGGCCGGGGTTTTAATCAGCATGAAGATCGCCAAAGGTCGTCATAATTCCTTCTTCGTCCAGTTCCTGTTCATATTTTTCGTGTGCTTTGCTTGGATACACGGAAATGTTTTTTCCAGTAATATCTGTCGCGATAAAGTTTTCATAATCCTCAGCATAGCCGATGTTTTCTTCTGAGTTCATTGTCATATCCCCATAGCTGAGCGGAGGATCCTCTAAATCCTGAGGCGTTTCTGAGTTTCCGTATTCCTCAACATCCTGATAAGCATCTTCACTATCGTAAGTCGCCCGGATTGATTCATCATCATCAAATTCAAACTGTCCGAACGGTGTTTCCTCTTCAATCGGCCTGTCTTTGGAAACGGCATCCTGCGAGGAATATTCCGCCAATGTCGTAGCCGTCGGCAGAGCTTCGAGTCTGTCATAAGGAATGTCCTTGCCGCTGACTTCACATGTGCCGTATGTGCCGTTTTCAATTTGTTTCAGAGAGTAATCAATATCGCGAAGGTGCTCCCGTTCATGGTCGAGCAGAGCCAGGTCTTTTTCCCGCTCATATAATTCGGTCGCCTGATCGCCGGGATGATTGTCATAGGAAGACAATTCGCCGGATGACTGATACGGGAATTCATCAGCTAACTGAAATTGATCATTTTCTTTAAAGCGGCTTAAAATATCATGTCTGGCTTCTTCCAATTCTTTTTTTAAGTGTGTGATCTGTTCGTTTGTAAGCACATCAATCCCTCGTTTCTATGTGATGCTTACTGTTAGTATGAACGCTTTTGCGCAGAAAAATGGTGGATAAAAATAGTCATTTTCCCATGAGGAAGTAAAAGGATACAGTGATTGCCGAGAGTGGGGAAAGAAAATTCAAGTTTGTTTCTTTATTCATTTGCGCAAAAAGGTTTATAATAAGAAATGCAGGCATTTTGTCGTGCTCACATCTGTGTGTTTGACACAAAGTCATCTCAGGTGTATTGTATTAAAAGCATTTAACGGATTATGGAGGAATGTCTCATGGTGACAACGGTGCAGCATACGTTCCGAGAGGAAGCAGATCATGCATTACATAAAGCCAAACAAGTCAACCATGCTGTCTTATTGAGCTATTCAAGACGTATTGCGTCTTTAGACCCTCTATCATTTTTCAAAGACGGAGCAAAAAAATATAAAGGCAAACGATTTTTTTGGTCAGAACCCGGTAGTGAATTAACAATAGTCGGTCTTGGCACAGAAGCGCTGTTCCAATCGAATGAAAAAAATGGAAAGCGTTATCACGACGTTTTTGAACAATGGGAGCGCTTTAAAAAGACGGCTTTTCATATTCATGAAGAAGAAGAGGCGGCGCATACCGCGGTCGGCCCTGTCTTATTCGGAGGTTTTTCATTTAATCCCGCTGAAGAGAGAGGAGACGAATGGAACGGGTTCGAAGAAGGACTGTTCTTTATCCCCTCACTCATGCTGACAAAGACGGCAGATGGTGATTATTTAACCGTCAATCAATGGGCGGCAGACGGTAATCAGGCAGAAGATACGCTGAAACGTCTGAAATCTTTTTCGGAAGCTTTTTCAGTTTCTTCAATCGAGTATGAAGAATATCCTGTTTTAACAAAAGCGGAAGAACTTGATGTGGAAAACTGGCTTGAAGCCATTAAAACAGCAACAAATGATATGAAAGCAAATCAATATGATAAAGTCGTGCTGGCAAGGGAAGTCGTTTTGTCATATGATGGGCCTATTCCGGCGGAGAGCGTTGTCCGCAAGCTTTTGACGGACCAAACGACAAGCTATGTTTTTGCGATTGAGCAGGGAGATAAATGCTTTGTCGGCGCTTCACCGGAACGGCTGATCAAAAAATCCGGCAAAGACGTCATGTCTACCTGCCTGGCAGGTTCTATTAAGCGCGGAGAAAGTCAACAAGAAGATGACCGTCTCGGCAAAGAGCTGCTGCATGACGAAAAGAATCTTGCGGAACATGATTTTGTGGTTCAGATGATACACGATTCTTTCTTGTCGAGCTGCAGCGATGTGAAAAAGCCTGCAGGTCCGCAATTATATAAAACGAAAAGTGTTCAGCATCTATATACGCCGATCACAGGCCATCTTAAAACGTCCGCTTCCCTGTTTGATTTAATTGAAAAGCTGCATCCCACACCGGCATTGGGCGGAGCTCCCCAGCAGAAAGCTGTTGAAGTTATCGCTGATATTGAACCGATGACACGCGGATGGTACGCGGCCCCGATCGGCTGGATGGACGGCAGGGAAAACGGAGAATTTGTCGTGGCTATCCGATCAGGGCTGATTGAAGGCAAAAGTGCGCGGCTTTTCGCAGGCTGCGGCATTGTTGAAGATTCAGATCCGCAATCAGAATATGAAGAAACACAAATTAAACTAAAGCCGATGATCTCTGCTTTAGGAGGTGAAAGGCTTTGACAAACCCGATTACACATTATATCGGAAGCTTTATTGATGAATTCGCCCTATCGGGTGTCACCGACGCGGTTGTTTGCCCGGGATCGAGGTCAACTCCCTTGGCGGTTTTGGCGGCGGCCCACCCGGATATTCAAGTCCATATACAGATTGATGAACGATCCGCAGGTTTTTTCGCACTCGGTCTTGCAAAAGCCCGCCAGCGTCCGGTCATGCTGATTTGTACGTCAGGAACGGCGGCGGCTAACTTCTATCCGGCCGTGATTGAAGCTCATTATTCAAGAGTGCCTCTTATTGTCCTGACTGCTGACCGGCCTCATGAATTGAGGGAAGTGGGGGCGCCTCAGGCGATTAACCAGCATTTTCTGTTCGGTAACTTTGTTAAGTTTTTCACAGACTCGGCTCTGCCTGAAGAAAATCCTCAAATGCTGAGCTATATCAGAACATTGGCCGGCAGAGCCGTAAGTGAAGCCGGGAAGCGCCCGATGGGGCCAGTCCATATCAATGTGCCGCTCAGAGAGCCTTTGATGCCGGATTTATCAGCCGGACCTTTTGAAAGAATGAGAAAGGGGCGGCACGTCTCAGTCACAACAGGGATTCAGTCAGCTGCTCAAGATTCTCTCTGTCATATTACAGAGCGTCTTGCGGGGACCGAAAGAGGTATGATCGTCTGCGGCGAAATTCACGGTGAAGCAGAAAAGCAGCAAATCATCGCGCTTGCCGAGATGCTTCAGTTCCCGATTTTAGCTGACCCGCTTTCAAACCTCCGAAACGGGGAGCATGATAAGACGCTGATTATTGATGCTTATGACTCGTTTTTAAAAGATGAAGAAATAAAAGAGGCGCTGCGCCCGGACGCTGTGATCCGCTTCGGCCCGATGCCGGTTTCCAAACCGCTCTTTTTATGGCTCAGAGATGATCCTGCCATTGAGCAGTTTATCGTCGATGAAGACGGAGGATGGAGAGATCCCACCCAGGCCGGCGCGCATATGATTCATTGCCATCCGTCTGTGTTTTTGGAAGCGGTCCGTTCAGCTGAAACCGGAAAGCGGCCGTCCGGATGGCTTGAGAAATGGCAGTTTGTCAATGAGCGTTTCCGGAGTCATTTACAGGACGCGAGCATGGATGATTTATCATTTGAAGGAAATGTATATCGTCAGCTTCAGCACCTTGTCCCTGAAGGCAGTTCGATTTTTGTCGGCAACAGCATGCCGATTCGCGACGTGGATACGTTCTTTGAAAAACAAGATCGTTCCTTCCGTGTTTATGCCAACCGCGGCGCTAACGGAATTGACGGAGTTGTCTCCTCGGCTATGGGACTGTGTGAAGGTACAAAAGCTCCTGTCACGCTTGTCATTGGAGATTTATCGTTTTACCATGATTTAAACGGGCTGTTAGCGGCTAAAAAACTTGGAATTCCGCTTACGGTTATTTTAATAAACAATGATGGCGGCGGGATTTTCTCGTTTTTGCCGCAGGCATCTGTTAAGACTCATTTTGAAGAACTGTTCGGTACGCCGACGGGTCTTGATTTCCGGCATGCCGCCGCACTGTACGGCGGGACGTATACTTGCCCTGAGACATGGGAAGCATTTAAGGATGCGTATCAGCCGCAGGCGGACAAGCCCGGACTTCATATAATCGAGCTGAAAACAGATCGGACATCAAGAGTTAAATTCCATCGCGATCTGCTGCAGGCCGCAGTGCGGGAAGTGAAAAAAGAATGGAAACTGTAACAGTTAAAACGGCCGACGGCGTATGCTATCGTGCTGCTGATAGCGGACACGAATCATCTGAAGCTATCGTTTGTCTGCATGGATTTACGGGCAGCAAAGAATCATGGATGTTTTTACGCGGCATGTTTCCCGGCGAACGAATGGTGATGATTGACTGCCTGGGTCACGGGGAGACAGACGCGCCTGTGCAAGCGGCAAGGTACAGTGCGAGCCGGCAGGTTGCGGACCTTGCCGCCGTTTTTGATCAATTAAAACTTCACAAAGTGAAACTTATTGGTTATTCTATGGGGGGAAGACTTGCTTATTCCTTTGCACAGGCATTTCCGCATCGGGTGTCAGCGCTTGTTTTGGAAAGTACAACCCCGGGCCTCAGCACGCTTCAGGAACGCAAAAAGCGGATTCAGTCAGACCGGAAGCTTGCTGACTTTATATTGCGGGAAGGTATAACATCTTTTGTCGATTATTGGGAGGGCATTCCGTTGTTTGCCACGCAGCTTTCTCTGCCGGACAGCGTAAAGGCGTCCATCCGTGCCGGCAGGCTGAAAAATAATCCGTCCGGACTAGCAGGCAGCCTGCTCGGAATGGGGACGGGCTCACAGCCTTCCTGGTGGGAGGCATTACACCGCATCAAGGCGCCCGTCCTGCTCATATGCGGTGAATGGGATGAAAAGTTTTGCGCTATTAATCAAAAGGTGCATAACCTGCTCCCATCAAGTAAAATAGAGGTTGTCAAACAGGCGGGGCACACGGTACATGTGGAACAGCCGCGAATTTTTGGTAAGATAGTAAGTGAGTTTTTATACGGCTTGTAAAGCATAAAGAAAATAGCTTTTCGGCCGGACTCAGGCAAAAATGAAGGAGGTCATATCAATGGCTGCAGAATGGAAAAGTGAACGTCAGTACGATGAAATCCTGTACGAGACGTATAACGGTATTGCAAAAATAACAATTAACCGCCCGGAGGTACATAACGCATTTACTCCTAAGACGGTATCAGAAATGATTGACGCGTTTGCTCGTGCGCGTGATGACTCCAATATTGGTGTCATCGTTCTTGCGGGAGCGGGAGATAAAGCATTCTGTTCAGGCGGAGACCAAAAAGTCCGCGGTCACGGCGGATATGTCGGAGACGATCAGATCCCGCGTCTGAATGTGCTTGATCTTCAGCGTTTGATCCGTGTTATTCCTAAACCGGTCGTAGCAATGGTATCAGGCTATGCCATCGGCGGAGGCCATGTGCTTCATATCGTCTGTGATTTAACGATTGCGGCCGATAACGCGATTTTCGGCCAAACCGGACCGAAAGTGGGAAGCTTTGATGCCGGTTACGGCTCAGGTTACCTGGCGCGTATCGTCGGACATAAGAAAGCCCGTGAAATCTGGTACCTGTGCCGTCAATACAACGCGCAGGAAGCGCTCGACATGGGGCTTGTCAATACGGTTGTCCCATTAGAGAAACTTGAAGAGGAAACAATTAAATGGTGTGAAGAAATGCTTGAGAAAAGCCCTACAGCCCTTCGTTTCCTTAAAGCGGCATTTAACGCAGATACAGACGGCCTCGCCGGAATTCAGCAATTTGCAGGAGATGCAACGCTTCTTTATTACACGACTGACGAAGCGAAAGAAGGCCGCGATTCCTTTAAAGAGAAACGCAGTCCCGATTTCGGTCAATTCCCTCGTTTTCCGTGATCAGATGACACTACGAAACAGCTTGAGCCGCTCTGGTCCAAGCTGTTTTCTTTTCAAAAACAGTACTTTTACCTCGGAGATGATAACATGCTGACAGAACAGCCGAATTGGCTCATTCAAAGGGCTCAGCTGACACCAGAGAGAATCGCTCTCATATTTGAAAACAAACAGATGACATTCAGAGAATTATATCATGCTTCTAAACAAATGGCCGCGCGGCTGTCCAAATACTGCTCGCTTAAAAAAGGAGACCGGGCCGCGATTTTGCTTTCTAACAGACCGGAAATGGTTTATGCCGTTCACGCCTGCTTCTTATTAGGGGCGGAAGCTGTGCTGTTGAATACGAAGCTCTCAAAACAGGAACGGTTGTTTCAGCTCGAAGATTCACAGGCAAAGCTTTTATTGACGGAGGACGGTTTTTGCCGCGAAGATTATGAATCTGCGGTCGCCGCTGCGGACGTGGACGAGCTGCAGGCCAAAGCCGCGGGAGACATTGAACCTGAAGCTTATGTAACGCTTGATGATACGGCGACTCTTATGTATACGTCAGGAACAACGGGAAGACCGAAGGGGGTGCAGCAGACTTTCGGTAATCATTATTCCAGCGCTGTATCGTCTGCGCTGAATCTGGGGGTCACGGAGCGGGACCGCTGGCTTATTGCGCTGCCGCTGTTTCATATCAGCGGTCTGTCTGCGCTGTTTAAGTCGGTCATTTACGGCATGCCTGTCGTGCTTCATCAAAAATTTTCTGTCACTGATGTGCTGGACAGCATCAGCTCCCATCAGGTCACGATCATTTCAGCGGTGCAGACCATGCTTTCGGGCCTGCTTGCGGAAACTGAACAATGTCCTGAATCACTGCGCTGCATTCTGCTTGGCGGGGGTCCGGCACCGCTGCCGCTCCTCGAAGAATGCCGCAGGAAACAATTTCCGGTATTCCAATCTTACGGCTTGACTGAAACCTGCTCACAGATTGTCACGCTTTCTCCGGAATTCAGCATGGACAAGCTCGGCTCGGCCGGTAAACCGCTGTTTTCATGCGAAATTAGAATTGAAAAAGACGGAAACCCTTGTGCGCCGTTTGAACACGGTGAAATTACGGTGAAAGGCCCGAATGTAATGAAAGGGTATTACCATCGTGACGACGCAAACCAGGCCGCTTTTCATAATGGATGGTTTAAAACGGGCGATCTTGGCTATTTGGATGATGAAGGGTTTTTATACGTGCTGGACAGGCGGTCGGACCTCATTATTTCAGGCGGAGAAAACATCTACCCGGCAGAAGTGGAAGCGGCGCTGCTTGCCCATCCGGCTGTAGCGGAGGCCGGTGTTTCGGGAGCCGAAGATCCGAAGTGGGGGAAAGTGCCGCATGCTTTTCTCGTGCTGACTTCTTCTGTCAGTTCTGAGGAGCTGACCGCCTTTTGCCGTGAGCGGCTTGCAAAATATAAAATACCGGCTGCTTTTTTCGAGGTTGACGGGCTCCCGCGGAACGCGTCCAATAAACTGATGAGACATCGGCTGAATGAGCTTCGTAAAGGAGAATTGTCATGATTAAGATTGAAAAAATCACCCTTTATCATGTAAGTATGAGGCTGAAAAAACCGTTTAAAACAAGTATTGAAACGCTGCAGGATCGTAAATTTTTGATCGTGGAAGCGATCGATGAAACCGGGAGAACCGGCTGGGGGGAGGTATCGGCGTTTTCTTCTCCGTGGTATACAGAAGAAACGATTCAGACATGCGCGCATATGCTGAGAGATTTTTTCATCCCAAATGTCGTAGGCCGCGAGTTTTTCCATCCGTCAGAAGTGCCTGACAGTCTCGCGCGTTTCAAAGGAAACCGCATGGCAAAAGCGGGGCTTGAATCAGCCGTGTGGGATCTATATGCCAAGAAAAAGGGGATATCTCTCGCAGAAGCCTTAGGGGGCAAAAGAGATAAAGTGCCCGCCGGCGTGGCGGTGGGTCTGGCTTCGGCTGATGAGATGCTTCGGGAAATTGAGCAACACGTAAAAGAAGGTTATCAACGTATAAAAATAAAAATTCAGCCCGGCCATGACGTTGATCTGGTCAGAGCCATCCGCAGCCGTTTTCCGAACGTACCGCTGATGGCGGATGCCAACTCGGCATATGAACTGAAAGACATCAGCAGGCTGAAAGAGTTGGATGAATTCCAGCTCATGATGATAGAACAGCCGCTTCAGGCAGATGATATTGTCGATCACCGCCACCTGCAGAAACACTTGAGAACCGCGGTATGCCTTGATGAAAGCATATGCTCATATGATGACGCAAGGCGGGCGATTGAGCTTGGGAGCTGTAAAATCATTAACATAAAACCGGCGCGTGTAGGAGGCCTGACAGAGGCTTTAAAAATACATGACTTATGCAGAGAGCATCACATGCCGGTTTGGTGCGGCGGAATGTTTGAAACCGGCATTTCGAGAGCGCAGACAGTCGCGCTTGCTTCGCTGCCGCAATTTACGATACCGGGTGATATTTCCTCATCAGACCGATACTGGGAGGAGGATATTGTCACTCCCGACATGCGGATCGAAGAGGGATTCATCTCTGTTCCGGACGGTCCCGGACTGGGTGTTGAAGTCAATCAGGAAATAATGAGAAAATACGTCACCCAAATGGACGTTTTTACGACAAACAACTGATAAAAAGACATTTCAGCGAGTTGAGCTGCCTGTATGCTGCTGTTATATTGAAATTGTTCATCATCACCCCTTCCCCCGTTTGAACCGGCTGTATCAGCCGGTTTTTTTAATAGGCGAATGCGATGATTTTTTATTCTTCAAACAGTGTCGGCTTTACATCGCAGGTGTTGCTTTCTGGCTGGGGCAAACATGTACATCTTGATAAAAAATTCTGTGCTTGTCATGAATGCGATACTGATTGTACCGCCTGCAGCCGCCTATTTACTGACAAACCGCCTTTCTTCCATGCTTTTCATCAGCGCGATTTTCTCCGGCTCAGGGGCTGATTTCAAAAAGGCTTGCGGCGCGGAAATGAAAAAGAGCTGTATAAAACAGCTCTTTTCTTTTATAAATCATGCGGTTTAAAGGTTTTGCAATCCGTTTCTTCACTTTTTTCAGCGGTTTCGCCTGTATGGCTGACCACATAAATCGCGTCGGCCGTGCATTTGTTTCCTCTGCCCCAATATGAACAGTTATTGACTTCACACAGAATTTTTTGGTCCATGCTGGCTCCCCTCCAAGATAAAAGGTACGCCATTAGTATGAGCCGCCCTGATTTTTGTTATTCCTCCTGGCGGATATAACGTCTGTCTTTCATAAAGAGCTTCCAGAAGAAATAAAACCCGGGAAACAAAATGATGAAAGCGACGATATACGTCATAAACAGCGCCCTGAAGGTTGCCGGCTCCGTAAATCCTGACATGACCGTAATATCCGGATAAATCATATAAGGAAGATGAGCCCGTCCGTATGCATAGCTTGCCAGAAAGTATTGGAGCGCAATGGCGATCATGGCGATTCTCGGTTTGCCGAGGTTGCGGCCGAAGCGCTTATTCGGCAAAAACAGAGCCACGCCGGCAATGATAAATGTGATGACAGACAGAATGAGCCATGTCTTGTCTTTCATCATCCCCGTATACAGCCAGCCGGCTTCAGAGCGTAATGTCAGCATAATGAAGAAGGCGAAAAGAAGCGACAGCGGCCCTGTTAGTAAAGAGCTCCGTCTGTAGATGCGGTACGCATGCTCCTCTTCCGCAACATTTGAAAAATCGGCCAGAAGCAGTGAAGATAAAAATAAAGTGCTTAAAATGGCAAAGCCGATAAACGCATACGCATTAAGGCTTGTAAAGACATTTGCCAAATTCAGTTGATACACTCCGCCCGTCTTCTCAATAAACCCTCCGTGTGTGACCGGAAGGACCAAAATCAGCACAGCGGGAATAATGAAACCTGAAATTCCGGAGATATATCTCATGATTTTTCTTTCCTTCGCCGTATTGGAGAAGACGAGAAAGCCGCTGCGGATGGCTAAGAGCAGCAAAATAATACTTCCCGGGATCAATAAAACGGTTCCCAGCACGAAGGTTGCCCCTGGAAAGAAGCTGAATAGGGCGACAACGATCGCGACGATAAAGACGTTGGTCACTTCCCATGTCGGGGACAAATAACGGTTGGCGATGTTTGTCGCCTTTGTTTGTTCTCTATTTAAATAAATCATCGACCAAAAGCCGGCTCCGAAGTCCATCGTTGCCATGACCGCGTAGATAAACACGAAGCCCCATACGATTGATATCGCAATGAGAGCATCCATGGTAATGTCCATTTTAATTCAGCCCTTTCTATAGTTAGGATTCCGCAGCTTTTACATCCTCCTCAACGGGATGTTTGCGGAAATAATAAAGCAGCACATAAATGACTGCGGCTGCCAAAATGGCGTAAACCACTGTAAACAGGATGAACAGCAAACCGATTGAACCGGTTGTCGTGACGACATCAGACGTTTTCAGGAGATGGTAAATCACCCATGGCTGCCGCCCCGTACAAGCGAATATCCACCCGAATTCAATTCCGATCAGACTGAGCGGTCCTGCGGTTAAAAATAAAATCAAAAGCCAAGTCGGAAAGCTGTCTTTCTTTAAAATTTTTCTCCACACGATGCCGATGATTGAGTACAAAATGAGCAGCATTCCGATGCCGACCATTCCGTTAAACAGTGTATGGATGAATAAAGGCGGCCACTCGTCTTTCGGAAACGCGTTCAATCCTTTGACGACGGTATCAAAGCTGTTTGCAGCCAAAAAGCTTAAAGCCCACGGCACCTCTATCGCCCATTTTACTTTTTCTTCTTTTGCATCAGTAAAACCCCCGATCGCAAGCGGAGCGTGTGATCTAGTTTCAAAGAGCCCTTCTGCGCCCGCAAGCTTCTCAGGCTGGTATTCGTAAAGAAGCTGGGCTGACTCGTGACCGTTTAAAGAGGCAATAATGGAGAATATCCCGCCGATCGTTAAGGCGAGCAGCAGCGCTTTTCGGTGAAAGCGGTATACCTGCTCCTGTTTTCTCGTTCTCAGCATTTTATAAGCCGCAACTGACGCAACGATAAATGCCCCGGTCATGAAAGCCGTCAGAACGACATGGCCCGCGGTGGTGAAAAAGCTTGGATTAAAAAACGCTGCCCACGGTTCGACGTCAGTGATTTTGCCGTTTAAAATTTTAAAGCCGGCCGGCGTTCCTTCAAATGCGTGAACATTTGTGATTAAGACGGCGGATGCCGCGGCGCCGATCAAAACGAAAATAACGGCAATGATGCGCATCGCCGGAGTCAGCCGGTCAGCGGCGTAGACATAAATGGACATAAACAGCGCTTCGATAAAGAAAGCATAAATTTCAATCTGAAACGGGAGTGACATCACCCTGCCGATGACCTCCATGAATCCGGGCCACAAAAGGGCAAGCTGTGTACCCGCGATCGTTCCGGTCGGTATCGCCACGCCGAGCAGAACAGCCTGCGCCTTCGTCCACCTTTTCGCCATAATGGCATAATGCGGATCTTTTGTTTTTTGATAAATCAATTCAGCCATTAAAATCATCAGAGGCAAGCCGACACCAAGCGTCGCAAAAATAATATGAAAGCCCATGGTTGTCCCGAACAGACTTCTGGCTAATACTAAATCATCCACGATCATAAACCGCCTTTCTAAATTACCGTTTTATGTAATGTGGTTATATTATTTGCTGAAGCGATTAGATTATTCTTCCGATTCCATATATGTGCAGGGTTTAGAAATCAAGGGATCAGGGCATATATGATTGACAAGCGGGTATTTAAGATTTAAAATAAAACGTAATTATTACGATTTGAGAAAGGGAGATCAGCATGAAAAAAGATATTCATCCGGATAACCATCAAGTGATTTTTCAAGATGTGAACAGCGGCTATCGCTTTTTAAGCCATTCTACGAAAACGTCAGCGGAAACGGCAGAGTGGGAAGACGGAAAAACATACCCGCTGATTAAAGTAGAAGTCAGCTCAGATACCCATCCGTTTTATACAGGCCGCCAAAAATTCAACGAAAAAGGCGGGAGAGTCGAACAGTTCAACAAAAAATACAATATGGGGAAATAAGACAAGCCCAATGGGGTTTGTCTTATTTATTGAGCACTTTGTCATCTCGTGCGGGGAGTGACGAAATGACCCGTCTTATGTTATATTGTGAATAAAAAAGCAGAAAGGAAACACCAAGATGAGTCTTCTAAACGATATCATGCAATTTAATGAGCAGTTCACTAAAAACAAAGATTATGAAAAATACCAAACATCTAAATTCCCGGATAAAAAGATGGCGATTTTGTCCTGTATGGACACACGTCTTGTAGAATTGCTTCCGCATGCGATGAACATGCGAAACGGCGATGTGAAAATTATTAAAAGTGCCGGCGCGCTTGTCGCCCACCCGTTCGGAAGTATCATGCGCAGCCTTTTAGTGGCCGTATACGAATTAAACGCCGATGAAGTCTGCGTTATCGGCCACCATGATTGCGGCATGAGCAAAATCAACAGCGAGGATATGCTCGATAAAATTATCGACCGCGGTGTTCCGAAAGAGCGGATTGACATGCTGAAGCACTCAGGAGTTGATCTTGATCAATGGCTGAAAAGCTTTGATTCAGTAGAAGCGAGTGTTACAGACAGCGTAAACGTCATTAAACACCATCCGCTATTCCCCGACAATGTGCCGGTGCACGGTCTGGTGATTGATCCTGAAACCGGTAAACTTGATCTGGTGATCGACGGCTACCAGCATATGGACTAATGTTTTTGTTTTTTGTCCGGTACGGGATCAACACCGCCCGGATGAAAAGGGTGGCACTTTAAAATCCGCTTCAGTGTCAGCCATCCGCCTTTTAATGCGCCGTGAGTCTTGACGGCTTCGATTCCGTACTGTGAACACGTCGGATAAAAGCGGCATGACGGCGGCGTCAGCGGAGATATGAACTTCTGGTATCCGCGGATGAACGCAATCATTATGGTTTTCATCAAAAAACCACCTTTCTGATGCTAGTATAGAAAAAAAATTTCAGATTGAAAAGCTTCCGCCACAATTCTTATCGGAAAACTGTGTTATAATGGATGCATATTCTGAAAAAAAGGGAGTGCCATTATGCCTTCAGTAGAAAGTTTTGAGCTTGACCATAATGCGGTTGTGGCTCCGTATGTAAGACATTGCGGAGTGCATAAAGTCGGAACAGACGGCGTCGTGAATAAGTTTGACATTCGCTTCTGCCAGCCGAACAAACAGGCGATGAAGCCGGATACGATTCATACGCTTGAGCACTTGCTTGCGTTTACGATTCGCACACATTCTGAGAAATACGATCACTTCGACATCATAGATATCTCACCGATGGGCTGCCAGACAGGCTATTATCTTGTTGTCAGCGGCGAGCCGACAGCGGAAGAAATTGTAGACCTGCTTGACGCTACGCTGAAAGAAGCCATCGATATTACGGAGATTCCGGCGGCCAACGAAAAACAGTGCGGCCAGGCGAAACTTCATGATTTAGAAGGCGCGAAACGCCTGATGCGTTTCTGGCTGTCACAAGATAAAGAAGATTTGCTGAAAGTGTTCGGATAAAAAACAGGCCTTTTTGCTGACATGCAAAAAGGCTTTTTTACATATTTCTAAAAAATGTCACACCTTATGTGTAAGCGTTTGCTAAAATAGAAGCAAACATAAAGGAGTGATGGGATGAAACGGGCTGTATTGGCAGGTATGTGCGGTATGGTATTTCTATTATCTTCCTGCGGGGGCAATTCGGACAAAACCTCCGCGGATGAAGAGCCTAAAGCGCTTGAGGTCAAGCTTACAGGACCGGAAACGACTGCACCGCATGAAAAAGCGGAATACAAGGCGGAAGTTTTTTACGGCGGCAAGCGTGTCACGGATGCGGATGAAGTCATGTTTGAAGTATGGAAAGAAGGAAAAAAAGGCAGCAGCAAAACAAGCAAGGCCAAGGAGGAAAAAGGGGCGTATCACCTGCGGACTGAATTTGATGAAGAGGGTGTGTATACCGTTCAATCCCACGTAACGGCAAAACAGCAGCATAATATGCCGACTGTAAAAGTGCGTGTCGGGGGTGCTGAAGCTGCCGATGATTCCTCCGGCCATGAGGAACAGACGCATCATCATTAAGGATTTTTTTTATCCGTCAAGCCTTTTGATGCGTCCTCCGGCGGGTCAATCGTATGTTTTACATTATAAGCTCTTACAGTCGACCAGATGGATAAAAGCAGCACGGCGAGCACGATAAGAAAGCCGAAGCTCAGAAGAAGCAGCATGAAATCCCTCCTTTTTAACAAATCATAACATATTTTCCATCCGTAAAATCAAGGGCTAAAAATTTTGTTTTAACACACGATATATAGGGTATATCAATAGTAAACCAAAGGAGGAAGATAGGCATGTCAGAAAAACTATTGGACGCAGTCAATAAGCAAGTTGCAAACTGGACGGTCATGTATGTGAAATTACATAATTATCATTGGTACGTCAAAGGGAAGGACTTTTTCACATTGCATGAAAAGTTCGAGGAGCTGTATAACGAAACGGCTACATATATTGATGATCTGGCAGAACGTCTGCTGGCATTAAACGGCAAGCCGATCGGCACAATGACGGAATCATTGAAGACAGCGTCTGTAAAAGAAGCGGAAGGCAATGAGAGCGCAGAACAAATGGTACAGAACATTTATGATGATTTCACTGTCATTGCGGAAGAGCTGAAAAGCGGCATGGATCTCGCAGATGAGGTAGGAGACGAAACGACCGGTGATATGCTGCTTGCTATTCACCAGAATATCGAAAAACATAACTGGATGCTGAAAGCGTATTTGGGATAATCAACAAGGGAAGACCGGGGCTATAAAGCACTCGGTCTTTTATTTGGCTGCCGAAGAGAGGTGTTGTCCATTTTTCTGAAAAATCCAGTCCGTTCCATTCACTTTTCATAGAATAATGTAAGGCCGTTTCTGTGAAAGGATGTTGGATCAAGTGGGCAAAGACTTTGGCATCTTTTCGTTTTTTGCAGTGATCGTGTCGGCAGCGGGGTTTTTCTTCGGAGGTTTTCAGTATTCGTTTCTGATTTTGCTATCGGTCATGGCGATTGAGTTTATCAGTACAAGCTTAAAAGAATCTCTTTTGCAGCAGCTGAGCGCAAGAAAGCTTTTTGCGCGGCTGGTCAAAAAAATCGTGACCCTGGCATTAGTCTCAGTTTGCCATTTTTTTGACCAGCTGCTTCATACCGAAGGCGCCATCCGTAATTTGGCTATCATGTTTTATATCTTATACGAATCGGTTCAGATCGTGATTACGGCAAGCTCGCTGGGCATACCGGTTCCGCAGGTGCTCGTCGACCTATTGGATACTTTGAAAAATAAATTCAAGCGCAAACCGTAACATTTGCTTCAAAGGAGGCTATACTAGCGGGTATGATGGTTTTCCTCTGAATTTTTGATAAAGGGCTTCCGAACAAACGCAACTGTGGTATGATGTATGGAAGATATGAAGGAACGGATTAGAGGGATAAACATGTACGAGTTTAAAGACTATTATCAGAACACTGTTCAGCTCTCCTTTGAACACCAGCCTTTTTCAGACAGCCCGAAGCACGTATGGGTCATATGCCGATATGGAGATAAGTGGCTTTTGACTGAGCACGAAGACCGGGGGTTTGAATTTCCGGGCGGAAAAGTGGAGCCGATGGAATGTGCGGAGGAAGCGGCCCTGCGCGAGGTGAAAGAAGAAACCGGCGCCGCGGTAAGACATCTGAAGTACGTCGGACAGTATAAAGTTCTCGGCAGGGAAAAGGTAATCGTGAAGAATATTTATTTTGCCGATATTGAAAAGCTTGAACAACAGGCTGACTATTTTGAAACAAAGGGGCCGGTGCTGTTCAGCGAACTGCCGGAGAATCTCCCGCGAAATAAAAAATTCAGTTTCATTATGAAAGATTCGGTGCTTCCGATCAGTCTGAAAAAGCTGAAAGAGGACGGCGTATTTCAATCATAAAAACGAAGACCCGGCGTTTACGCACGGGTCTTTTTTAAATTTTTCCTTTCGTCCATTTTCTTTCTAACAGTTCGACTCCCTGATACATCAATGTCGCAAAAATCGCGATGATCAGAAGGCTTAGGAACACAAGAGTGAAATTGAAGACCTGGAATCCGTAAATGATCATGTAGCCCAGACCTTTTTCGGAAACGAGAAACTCGCCGACGATGACACCGACCCAGGATAAACCGACGTTCACTTTAAGCGCGGAAATAATCGCGGGAGCGCATGCCGGCAGAATGACTTCTTTAAACATGATGCTTCTTTTCGCTCCGAAGGTTTTCATCACCTTAATATAGTTTTCATCCACTTCCTGAAAAGCCGTAAAGACGACGATTGTCGTGATAATGACACTGATGACTGCTCCCATGGCGACAATGCTTGTGAAATTCGGTCCGAGTGCCACGATGAGAATCGGTCCGAGTGCGACCTTCGGCATCGCGTTTAAAATGACGAGGTACGGGTCTAAAACCCGGGCGAGCCTGTTTGACCACCATAACAAAGCGGCGAGGCATGTGCCGAGGAGCGTGCCGAGCAAAAAGCCGAGAACGGTTTCTCCTAAGGTTACGCCGATGTGCGCCGCAAGGGATCCGTCCGCAATCTTTTCAACTAAAAGCCTGCAAACGGCGGAGGGTGAGCTGAAGATTAACGGATCGATCCAGCCCGCCCTGCTCGATATTTCCCATCCGGCAAAAAATACGATAAAAATGGCGGCCTGATACGCACGGATCCGGAGCTTTTCTTTTTGGTGTCTTTTCTTAAACTGCTGATGAAGCTGTTCAATCGTTCCGCTGCTGTTTTTCAAGGGAATTCAGCTCCTTCCATATGGTTTGAAACAGCGGCTGAAAGGCTGGATCCTGACGCGCGTCAAACGGATCTAAAGCCGCGAGCTCCTTAGGCACGGTGAATATTTGGTGGATGGTGCCCGGCTGATTCGAAAATAAATAGATCGTATCGCTCATGGCGATGGCTTCACCGATATCGTGGGTGACGAGCACGGCGGTTTTTTGAAAATCCTTTAATGTTCTGAAGACAAGGTTTTCCAAGGAAAGCTTCGTTTGAAAGTCCAGCGCGGAAAACGGTTCATCAAGGAGCAGCAGTCCCGGATCTGGCGCAAGAGTTCTGGCAAGTGCCGCCCGCTGCCGCATCCCGCCTGACAGCTCTTTCGGGTATTTCTTTTCAACGCCGATTAATCCGAGCTTAGGCAGAAGGCTGAGAACTTCAGCTCTTTTTTCTTCTGTTAATGTTTTTGAAATGTGTAAACCGAGCAGCACGTTTTCCTCAATTGATTTCCAAGGAAATAAATAATCCTGCTGAAGCATATAACCGATTTGGTGTTCTTTATGGTTCGGCACGCTTCCTTCAATCAGCACCCGGCCTTGCGCAGGAGTAATAAGGCCGGCCAGAATGGACAGGAGTGTTGTTTTTCCGCATCCGCTCGGTCCGAGAAAGGAGATGAAATCCCCTTTTTCAATCTGAAAATGTATATCTTTCACGGCGGTTGTCTTTTCTTTCAGCGAGAAATAAGTATGTGTTACATGATCCACATGTAAAAAAGACATTCATGTTCCTCCTATTGTTCTGAGGTGACTTTTTTGGCGATTTTTGTGTTGACGAGTTTGCTGTACGGAATGTGTTTCGGAAGCTCTCCGGCTTCATCCATAATAGATTGAAGCTGTTCCCATTCATCCTTTTGCAGAACTGGGTCTGCAGAGAATGACTTTTGTTTTTTATAGCGCTCTATTGATGTTTCGATAATGGCCGGATCGGTATCGGCAAATTCCTTCTGAATCGTTTTTGCGATGTCTTTGGCCGGATGGCTTTCCACCCATTGCTGGGCGCGATAGATGGCGCGGGTGAATTTTTCCGCCGTCTTTTCATTGGTTTTCAAATAACTTTCTTTTGCCATAAAGGTTGTGTATGGCATTTGGCCGGAAGCTTCTCCGAAGGATGCGACGATATGGCCGATGCCTTCTTTTTCAAATTGGGATGCCGTCGGTTCAAACAGCTGCACATAATCACCCGTTCCGGATGCGAATGCGTTGGAAATATTGGCGAAATCAATGTTTTGAACGAGGTTAATGTCTTTTTTCGGCTCTATGTGATTCTTTTTCAGGACGTACTCACCGGCCATTTGGGGCATGCCGCCTTTTCGCTGGCCGAGAAATGTTTTTCCTTTTAAATCGCTCCATTTGAATGATTTCTCATCCTTCCGTGACACGAGAAATGTGCCGTCCGTCTGCGTCAGCTGCGCGAAGTTGATGACCGGATCTTTTGCTCCCTGCGCCTCCACGTAAATGGATGTTTCAGAACCGACCAGCGCGATGTCTGACCCGTTTGACAAAAGCGATGTCATTGTTTTGTCTCCGCCCCATGTTGTTTGAAGTGACACTTGGAGCCCTTCTTTTTTAAAGAAACCTTTTGCTTCAGCGACATACAGAGGCGTATAGAAGATGGAGTGTGTGACTTCCGCCACCTTTACCTTTGTCAGACTTTCTTCCTGTCTGCAAGCCGGAAGAATGAGCAGGAAAAAGGCGCATATGACAAAAACGCAGCCCGTTTTGAGCCATTTGTTCACGGTGTAACCTCCTTGTTTTAAGCGTTAAAATAACCTTTTCTGCTTTACATATCGTATGATGGGTATAAAAAATGTGTGAGTGCCCATATTCACGTTGGGAAAGAATAAAAAAACTGATGATATAAGGAGGCCATTGTTTTGCTGGTAGAAAAGAAAAGGTTCCCGTCTCCGAGTCCGCATATCCGCCTCTTTGAGGTATGCTATGAGTCAGAAGGGCTGAAGGTAAAGGGGCTTCTTGCCGAGCCTGCGGCGCCGGGAACATATGACGGTTTTTTATATTTGCGCGGCGGCATAAAAAATGTCGGCATGGTACGCCCCGGAAGAATCGTTCAATTCGCTTCCCAAGGCTTTGTCGTGTTTGCGCCCTATTACAGAGGCAACCAGGGCGGCGAGGGAAATGAAGATTTTGCGGGAGAGGACAGAGAGGACGCGTTTTCTGCTTTCCGCCTGCTTCGGGAGCATCCGAACGTCAGAGAAGGGCGGGTGCATATTTTCGGTTTTTCCCGGGGCGGAATCATGGGGCTTTTGACCGCGATTGAAATGAGGCATCAAGCGGCTTCGCTCGTTTCATGGGGCGGTGTGAGCGATATGGTGCTTACTTATGAAGAGCGGAAGGATATGCGGCGGATGATGAAGCGGGTGATCGGAGGCACGCCGAAAAAGGTGCCGGATGAATACAGATGGCGTTCGCCGTTTGAAAACGCAGACCGCATTCAGGCCCCTGTGCTGCTCATCCATGGAGAGAATGATGAGAATGTTTCGATCGAACACGCCCGAATGATCGAGGACAAGCTGAAAGAGGCGGGGAAACCGGTGGAAACTTGGTATTACAGCGGTTTTACGCATTATTTTCCGCCGCAGGAAAACAGACGCATTGTCCGGCGGCTGGCGGAATGGATGAAGACACGGTAAGATGCCTGATTTATGATATGATAATAAAGAATAAGAGAATGAAAGGGGATTTTCATTTTGGGAATGCCTGTTGAATTTAATACCATGATTGTGACAAAAGGCAATGAAAAACGGATAGAGGAAAATATCTTTTTATTGGAGAAAGAGGGCTACCGCGTCTATCCTCTTGATATTCCGATGGACGTGCGCAAAACGAAAACCGGCGAGAAATCCGGCACCGGCGAGGTCCAAAAGCTCGAATGGGCGAACGGCCGGACAAGCATTACATACAGACTCACGTCGCTCCATTCGACAAACTGAAAAAACAAAAGCCGAGGGCATAAATGCCCTTGGCTTTTTTGATTACACGAGAGGTCCGCCGGCTTTGGCAATCGAGTCCGCATGGGAAAACTTTTTAAAGTTTTCTTTAAACTCATTGGCCAAAAACAGCGCTTTTTCGTTGTATGCTTGTTTATCGCTCCATGTGTTTTCAGGCTGAAGAACTTCATCCGGAACGCCCGGAACATGAACGGGACTGCGCAGGCCGAAAATGCTGTCTGCCGTCATCTCAGTCTGGTTCAGTCTGCCTTCAATAGCGGCCTTGACCATCGCTCTTGTATACGAAAGTTTCATCCGTTCTCCGACTCCGTACCCTCCGCCGGTCCAGCCTGTGTTGACCAGGAAGACTTGAACGCCGTGTTCGTCGATTTTATGCCCGAGCATTTCGGCATATACATGCGCCGGAAGCGGAAGGAACGGTGAACCGAAGCACGTCGAGAAAGTCGTTTGCGGAGATGTCACGCCGCGCTCGGTTCCCGCGAGTTTACTGGTGTACCCGCTTAAGAAGTGATACATCGCCTGTTCCTTCGTCAGTTTGCTGATCGGAGGGAGCACACCGAATGCGTCCGCCGTTAAAAAGACGATCGCCTGCGGATGGCCGGCAATGCTCGGCTGCACGATATTGCCGATCATCTCAATCGGATATGCGGCTCTTGTGTTTTCCGTGTAGAAGGAATTGTCGTAATCCGCTTCACCCGTTTTTTCATCAAGCACGACATTCTCAAGAACAGACCCGAAGCGGATCGCACGAAAAATCTGCGGTTCTTTTTCCTCGCTCAGATTGATACATTTAGCGTAACATCCGCCTTCAATGTTGAAAACGCCGGAATCTGACCAGCCGTGCTCGTCATCGCCGATCAGTTTGCGGTCCGCATCGGCTGAAAGCGTCGTTTTCCCTGTGCCGGAAAGGCCGAAAAACAGGGCGACATCGCCTTTTTCACCGACATTGGCTGAGCAGTGCATCGGCAGTATATCCTGCTGCGGAAGCAGGAAGTTCATAATGGAGAATATTGATTTTTTCATTTCTCCGGCGTATTCGGTGCCGCCGATTAAAATGACGCGCTTTTCGAAAGAGACAATGATAAATGTTTCCGAATGCGTGCCGTCCGTCTCCGGATCTGCTTTAAAATGCGGAGCTGAGAGAATGGTGAAAGGCTGCGCTTGCGTGTCTCTTTCATCCGTCTCCGGTCTGATAAACAGCTGGCGCGCGAATAAATTGTGCCACGCAAATTCATTTACGACCGTAATCGGGAGTCTGTATTTTTCATCCGCTCCCGCGAATCCTTCAAACACAAACAGTTCATCCCGCTGTTTTAAGTAGCTGACGACTTTGGCGTACAGCTTTTCAAACGCCTCTTCAGAAATGGGCTGATTCACCGCGCCCCAATCAATTTGATTTTCTGTGCTTTGTTCACGGACGATAAATTTATCTTTAGGTGACCGGCCTGTATATGCGCCGGTGGTGGCGCGTACGGCGCCCGTTGATGTCAGCGTTCCTTCATTTCGGCTGATCACTTTTTCGGTAAGTTTTGGAGCCGATAAATTATGATGCACATTCGGACTTGCAAGTAATGCTTGAAGATCTGCGGTTAAATCAACTAATTTCATAAAAACCTTCCTTTGCCGGTTTATTTGTATTTCGCTGAATGTGGAATTAGTATAACATATATCTGAAAATAGTCTATACTATTTGCGGTTTTTTGTTTGTGTTTTTCCATTGCTTCCCGAAATAAAGGCGCGTAATCGCTTTATTTCATATTGACACTTTCCGCCCTTTTACGATAAGATATTTCATTGAGCGGATACTCTTATCCCGAGCTGGCGGAGGGACAGGCCCGATGAAGCCCAGCAACCGGTTTCTCTGTAAAAAAGCAGGTGAAAACACTGTGGGAAACCAAGGTGCTAACCTGATGCAAGGTTTAATATTTTCCTTGAGCGATAAGAGTGAAAGGCACACAGACCAAACCCTTTCCTCGAGTGGAAAAGGTTTTTTTATTTCATAAAATATGCCAATTAACATTCTCTGATATAGTATGACATTGTATTAAGAGGGAGCGAGTTCCGTATCATATGAAAAGGTCTTGCAAAAGATCTTTTTTCAGGAGGAAAAGTGAATGAGTAAAAACCGTCGACTATTTACATCTGAATCTGTTACTGAGGGTCATCCGGACAAAATCTGTGACCAAATTTCTGACAGTATCTTAGATGAGATTTTAAAAAATGACCCGAACGCGCGCGTGGCCTGCGAAACATCTGTAACGACAGGACTTGTGCTGGTAAGCGGAGAGATTACTACATCAACATACGTTGACATTCCGAAAACAGTCCGTGAAACGATTAAAGAAATCGGCTACACACGCGCCAAATATGGATTTGATGCGGAGACTTGCGCTGTTTTAACATCAATTGATGAACAGTCTGCGGATATCGCAATGGGTGTCGATCAGGCTCTTGAAGCGCGTGAAGGCACAATGAGCGATGCTGAAATCGAAGCAATCGGAGCGGGAGACCAAGGCCTGATGTTCGGTTATGCGTGTAACGAAACGAAAGAGCTTATGCCGCTTCCGATCTCTTTGGCGCATAAATTAGCCCGCCGTTTGAGCGAAGTCCGCAAAGAAGACATTCTTCCGTACCTTCGCCCTGACGGCAAAACGCAAGTTACCGTTGAATATGATGAAAACAACAAGCCGGTCCGCATCGACGCGATCGTCATTTCAACTCAGCACCACCCGGAAATTACGCTTGAGCAGATTCAGCGCAATCTGAAAGAGCATGTCATTAATCCTGTCGTGCCTGAGGAACTGATCGATGAAGAAACAAAATACTTCATCAACCCTACGGGACGTTTCGTAATCGGCGGACCTCAAGGTGATGCGGGTCTGACCGGCCGTAAAATCATCGTTGACACATACGGCGGATATGCACGCCACGGCGGCGGCGCATTCTCCGGTAAGGATGCGACGAAGGTAGACCGTTCTGCGGCATACGCTGCGAGATACGTAGCGAAAAACATCGTGGCAGCAGGTCTTGCTGATTCTTGTGAAGTGCAGCTTGCATACGCAATCGGCGTGGCACAGCCTGTTTCTATTTCCATCAATACATTTGATACAGGAAAAGCTTCTGAAGAAAAACTGATCGAAGTCGTACGGAATAACTTCGACCTGAGACCTGCCGGCATTATTAAAATGCTTGATCTGCGCCGCCCGATCTATAAGCAGACAGCTGCTTACGGCCACTTCGGACGTCATGATGTGGATCTTCCTTGGGAGCGTACTGACAAGGCGGATGCGCTTCGCAAAGAAGCACTAGGAGAATAATTTTATAGCCGCTTACTTAAGCGGCTTTCCCTTTTTGTAGATGCTGCCATGCTTATTTTTTACATAGCGTGAAACCAATGGCGTAACAAAGCGTCTATAAAAAGGGGGTCCAATTAGAAAATTACACTTATGGAGGCTATACTATGTGTGGATTTGTCGGTGTTTTTAATAAGCATCCATTAACTCAAACCGCAGATCAAGAAGAGCTAATCAAACAAATGAACCAAATGATCGTTCACCGCGGTCCTGACAGCGATGGGTATTATCATGACGAGCACGTCGGATTCGGCTTCAGACGGCTCAGTATTATTGACGTAGAAAACGGCGGACAGCCTTTATCATATGAAGACGAAAAATATTGGATCATTTTTAACGGCGAAATCTATAACTACATTGAATTGAGAGAAGAGCTTGAAGCGAAAGGCTACACTTTCAATACAGATTCCGATACCGAAGTGCTCCTTGCGACATACCGTCATTATAAAGAAGAAGCTGCTTCAAAGCTTCGCGGAATGTTTGCGTTTTTAATCTGGAACAAAGCTGACCGCGTCATGTACGGCGCGAGAGACCCGTTCGGCATTAAACCGCTGTATTACACAACCATCGGGGATAAAGTATATTTTGCATCTGAAAGAAAAAGTTTAATGGCCGCTCAAAACGGCATTGATCTTGATACAGCTTCTTTACAGCAATATATGTCTTTCCAATTCGTTCCTGAACCGAGCACGCTTGACGCTGAAGTGAAAAAAGTTGAGCCGGGCAGCCAGTTTACGATCCGCCCGGAAGGCGACATCGCGTTTAAAACATATTTCAAAGCGAACTTTAAGCCTGTTCAGTCTGATGAAGATAAATTGGTGAAAGAAGTCAGAGACGCAATCTTTGACTCTGTCAAAGTTCACATGAGAAGTGACGTTCCTGTCGGTTCGTTTCTATCCGGCGGTATCGACTCTTCTTTTATCGTCTCAGTTGCGAAAGAATTTCACCCGAGCCTCAAAACATTTTCCGTCGGTTTTGAGCAGCAGGGCTTCAGTGAGGTTGACGTAGCGAAGGAAACGGCTGCCGCGCTCGGGATTGAAAACATCAGCAAAGTCATTTCTCCTGAGGAGTATATGAACGAGCTTCCGAAAATCGTCTGGCACTTTGATGACCCGCTTGCAGATCCGGCGGCGATTCCTTTGTACTTTGTCGCGAAAGAAGCGAAAAAACATGTAACGGTCGCGTTATCCGGGGAAGGCGCGGACGAGCTGTTCGGCGGGTACAATATTTACCGCGAACCGCTTTCGCTTAAACCGTTTGAACGCATTCCGTCCGGTCTGAAAAAAATGCTTCTTCATGTGGCGTCCGTCATACCTGAAGGAATGAGAGGGAAAAGCCTCTTAGTCCGCGGCTGCACACCGCTTGAGGAGCGTTATATCGGTAATGCGAAGATTTTTGAAGAGCCCGTGAAAAAACAGCTGCTCAAACATTACAATCCAGAGCTTTCATACCGTGATGTCACGAAGCCGTACTTTACGGAAAGCCGTTCATACAGCGACATTAATAAAATGCAGTACGTTGACATCCATACGTGGATGCGCGGCGACATCCTGTTAAAGGCTGACAAAATGACGATGGCCAACTCTTTGGAACTGCGCGTGCCGTTCCTTGATAAAGTCGTGTTTGACGTGGCTTCTAAAATTCCGGATGAACTGAAAACGAAAAACGGCACGACGAAATACCTTCTGCGCAAAGCTGCTGAAGGGGTAGTGCCTGATCATGTGCTTAACCGCAAAAAACTCGGCTTCCCTGTGCCGATCCGCCACTGGCTGAAAAATGAGATGAACGAATGGGTTCGCAACATCATTCGTGAAAGTGAAACAGATGCTTATATTGAAAAGGATTATGTCCTTCAGCTTCTGGAAGATCATTGTGCCGACAGAGCGGACAACAGCCGCAAAATCTGGACCGTCCTGATCTTCATGATCTGGCACAGCATCAATGTTGAAAAAAGACTGGTGCCGGAAGAGCTGAATCATCAGCCGAAAGAAGTCATTTTCGTTTAATCCAAAAGGCTTTCGATGTTATCGAAAGCCTTTTTTCTATTGTTTTTTGTAAACCGTCTATTCCGCTCTGTTTTCGACAAAGTATTACGCAATATTCAGAAAAAGGTTATAATAGGACTAATCGGGTAGATTCCGGAAAGTGTTTTCTGGCTATTTCGTCTCGGTTTGTGTTTCTTTGTCAAAATCAGGGGGAGGGAGAGTTATGCAAAACAAAGAAAAAACGCTTCACCGCGGCTTGGAAGAGCGGCATATCTCGCTTATGTCGTTGGGCGCCGCGATAGGAGTCGGGCTGTTTCTCGGGTCGGCTTCTGCCATAAAGCTTGCCGGGCCGGGGATTTTAGCCGCTTACGCCTGCAGCGGGCTGATTATGTTTTTTATTATGCGGGCATTAGGGGAAATGGCGATTCAAAAGCCTGTAGCCGGCTCATTCAGCCGGTATGCCAGAGATTACCTCGGTCCGCTTGCCGGGTTTTTAACAGGCTGGAATTATTGGTTTTTATGGGTTGTTACCTGCATGGCGGAAATCACCGCGGTCGGCATTTATATGGGCTACTGGTTCCCTGACGTGCCGTCATGGATCTGGGCGCTTTGTGCACTCGTCATTATGACGGCTGTCAACTTTCTGGCGGTCAAAGCGTACGGTGAGCTTGAATTCTGGTTTGCGCTCATTAAAGTCTTGGCGATTCTGTCAATGATCGCGATCGGTCTGGTGATGATCGTATTCGGTCTCGGAAACGGAGGCGTTGCGCTCGGAATCAGCAATTTATGGAGCCACGGCGGCTTTTTCCCGAATGGGATTAAAGGGGTGCTGCTGTCGCTTCAAATGGTCATGTTTGCCTATCTCGGGATTGAGCTGATCGGTGTCACAGCCGGTGAGGTCAAAAATCCTGAAAAATCACTGGCGCGTGCCATAGATACTGTTTTTTGGCGCATTCTCATTTTTTACGTCGGAGCTTTGTTTGTCATTATGTCAATTTATCCGTGGCAGGAAATCGGTTCAGGCGGAAGCCCGTTTGTTTTGACATTTGAAAAAATCGGAATACCTGCTGCAGCCGGAATCATTAATTTTGTCGTATTGACGGCGGCCCTTTCTTCCTGCAACAGCGGGATCTTCAGCACGGGGCGCATGCTGTTCAATCTGGCGGAACAAAATGAAGCGCCTAAAGCATACGGTACGGTCACAAAAGGCGGTGTGCCGGGAAAAGCGGTATTGGTTTCAGCGGGCGCGTTATGCATCGGCGTTTTGCTGAACTACGTGGTGCCGGCAAAAGTGTTTACGTGGGTGACGAGCATTGCGACGTTCGGGGCGATTTGGACATGGTCGATTATTTTGCTTTCCCAAATGAAATACCGTAAAAGCTTACAGCCGGAACAACGGAAAAAACTGAAATATAAAATGCCTTTATATCCCTTTTCCTCATATATCTCATTGGCATTTCTCGCTTTTGTCGTTGTGCTGATGGCTTTTGATGCAGAGACCCGGGTGGCCGTCATTATCGGTCCTGTCTGGTTCGGCATATTATTAGCCGCTTATTACGGGAAAGGTTTCCATAAAAGAAAAGACATAGGTCTGGAAAACGGACAGACATTCGCCGAAAAAGCGTAAAAAAAGAGCCCGGGACATGGGCTCTTTTTTTCATAGGATCGGGCCGGCGGGGGAAGAATAAAACAAATTCCTGAACATTTTGCTTCTGTTTCCTGACAATCGGGAGAATGCAAATGGTTTTTACTTAAATAATATTTTGAAAAATGGTACAGTAGTAAAACAAAGCTGATCTATTTTTATTTCTCTTGCAGTGTTTTATAGTATCGGCCTTTTTCAACATATTCCGTTCTGATTCTTTCCATGTCCCGTATGTCTTCTTCTGTCAGCCGGCGGATAACCTTTGCGGGCCGGCCGAACGCAAGACAGCCGGGAGGAATGGTTTTGCCCGGAGGAACGAGACTTCCGGCGCCGATAAACGCGCCTTCTCCGATTTCCGCCCCGTCAAGAATGACGGAGCCCATACCGATTAAAGCATTCTTTTTGATGATTGCGCTGTGCAGTGTAACCTGATGGCCGATCGTGACGTCATCTTCAATAAGAAGCGGGCGGTTCGGACTTTGATGCAGACAGCTCAAGTCTTGTATGCTGACTCTTTTTCCGATCCTTGTCGGCGCGACATCCCCCCGGATGACGGCTGAGAACCAAATGCTTGATTGTTCTCCGATCACGACGTCGCCCGTAATGACGGCGTTATCCGCAATGAACGCTTCAGGATGTATGTCAGGCGTAAATTGTTTATAAGGGTAGATTATCATGTCTCATCCTTCTTTCTCTAAATTTATGTAAGAGGTGAACTGCATGTGGACTTGGAAAGCAGACAGGCCCGTCGGTACCATTGTCATTATCCACGGGGCAAGCGAATACCACGGACGTTATAAATGGCTCGTTGAAATGTGGAGATCTTCCGGATATAACGTGGTGATGGGCGATTTGCCCGGTCAGGGAACGTCGACCCGCGCCAGAGGGCATATTCGCTCTTTCCAAGAATACATTGATGAAGTAGATATATGGATTGATAAAGCGAGAACGCTTGAAGCGCCCGTTTTCCTTTTGGGCCACAGCATGGGCGGACTGATTGCGATAGAATGGTTTAAGCAGCAGAGAAATCCCCGCATTACGGCACTCATTTTATCATCACCTTGTCTGGGTCTGCAAATAAAAGTCAATAAAGTCCTTGATTTTGCGTCTAAAGGACTGAACGTCCTCGCTCCGTCCCTCAGAGTGGATTCCGGTTTATCACCTGATATGGCAACGAGGAATGCGGATATGATTGAAGCGGATCAAAACGATTCTTTATATGTCACGAAGGTATCCGTAAGATGGTACAGAGAGCTTTTAAAAACCATTGATGCCGCTATGGTGCCGACTGATGCGTTTTTAAAGGTGCCGCTTTTGCTTATGCAGGGCGGTGATGACAAAATCGTCGATAAAATGAAGGTCCGCAAATGGTTTTCCGGTGTGGCTTCCCATAATAAATCGTACCGGGAATGGGAAGGGCTCTATCATGAAATTTTTAATGAACCGGAAAGAGAAACTGTGTTTAAGGCGGCAAAAGCCTTTACAGATCAGTATATTTGAATTCGCTGGGGGTGCATATGTTGACAGTACCGGAACATCCTTTTAACCTTATGGCAAAAGTGTATCGGGAAATTTTTCCGCTCGTTCATCAGGAATTGAACATGTGGCGGGAAAAATCAGATTCCATTAAAAATACCGAACTGCGGCAGCAGGCGGCCGCAAGTATCCGTGATAAGTCGTTTCATTGTGAAGGCGGCGGCATTTTAGCCTTGCTTTCAGGAGAGCAGAAACAGAAATGCGTGCAATTTATCATCGCGTATCAGACAATCAGTGATTATCTGGACAATCTGTGCGACCGCAGCACCTCGCTTGATCCCGAGGACTTCCGCATGCTTCATCTCTCCATGCGTGACGCGCTGACGGTCGGTGCCGAGGTGCGGCCGTACTATCAGTACAGAGACGAGCAGGATGACGGCGGTTATCTTCATGAGCTGGTCAGAACATGCCAGCGGGTGCTCGGGTCAATAGAACATTACGGTATCATTAAACCTTATTTGCTTGAGCTGTGTGATTATTATTGCGACCTTCAGGTTCATAAGCATGTCGTTGAGCATGAACGCGTTCCGAGGCTTAAAGGCTGGTTTGAGCAGTACCGGTCACAGCTTCCGGAAATGGAGTGGTTTGAGTTCTCGGCCTGCGCCGGATCGACGTTAGGCATTTTCTGTCTCGTTGCTTACTCATTCCAGCCTGATTTTAACGAACATACCGCTGAGAAAATCCGCAGCAGTTATTTTCCGTACATACAAGGGCTGCATATACTGCTTGATTATTTAATTGACCAGGAAGAGGATCTGCTTGAAGGCGATCTGAATTTCTGTACGTATTATCAGTCTCATGAAGAAATGATGCAGAGACTGCAGCATTTTATTGAAAAAGCGGATGAACATTTGCAAGGCATTCCGCATGAAAATTTTCACCGGCTGATCAACAGAGGGTTGCTCGGCGTCTATTTATCCGATGACAAAGTCGCCGGCCAAAAAGAAATGGGCCGCCTCGCGCGAAAGCTGATCAGGGCTAGCGGAAAAACGTCATTTTTCTTTTATATCAACGGAAGAGCCTACCGCAAATTTCAGAAGATGGCTTGGACGAAAAGTTCGTAATGGGTGAACTGCGCCTCTCGTGTAAATCATGACGGCGCAGTTTTTTATTTATGACGTGAAGTATGAAATGAAACATTGTTTGCGCCTGCAGAATATGATACTTTAATTTTATGAAAAAATTAAAGTATTTAGCGGTCATAGCATTACTTTCCATTTCCGGAGGCTGCTCCGTCATCCATGCTTCCGCCGGCTATCATCCTGTCTTGATAGCGCACAGGGGCTCTTCTGCGATTGAGCCGGAACATACAGCTTTGTCTTATGCGCGTGCCATTAAAGACAAAGCAGATTATATTGAGATAGACTTACGGAAGACGAAGGACGGCCATCTGATTGCAATTCACGATAAAACGGTAGATCGGACAACAGATGGTAAAGGGATGACAGATGATCTGTCTTTGGCTCAGATTAAGAAACTGAATGCGGGAAAAGGAGAAAAGATTTTAACATTAGAAGAAATCATACAGAAATTCGGACAAACTGCCAATTACTATATTGAGACAAGAGAAAGCAACGGCAGCCTGGTGATGGAAAAGAAACTGATTGACATATTACAAAAACATAAGCTGATTTCCAGCCATAAAGCAGTCATTGAGTCTTTTAGCGGGAAGAGCTTAAAAAAAGTTCGATCTATGGATAAAAAAGTTCCTCTTGTTCGATTATTAAAAGATAACGAGGCTGAGGAGATAAATGATAAGCAGCTGCAAACCATCAGAACGTATGCTGATACAGTCGGGCTCAACGCCAAATTGGCAAATGAAGCAGTCGTGAAGCGCATTCATCACAATAAGATGAAAGTGCACGTGTTTTTTGATAAGGAAGACGAGCATACGCTGACGCCTATTATGCTGAAACAAAAAGCAGATGGTGTCTTTACAAACAATCCCGCTTATACACGCGGCGTGCTGCAAAACAGTAAATAAAAAGAGACATGCGCATTTTACGCTGTCTCTTTTTTTAACGGTTTCTTTTTTGCCGCAAGGTGCATTGCGAATTTGCCGATCAGCCCGATGACAAAAAATGCAGCAAACCACCAGTAATAGGTTTTTGCGAACTCAAATCCTAAATGTCTTGATAAAATGATGACGAACATCACATAGGGAACACTTGAAAATATGATGCGAAGAATATTCAAACTGCCGCTCCTCCCAGATGTTACACTTAAAAGATGAACTTTTTTCCATTATTTCATAGTAATTGATTTTTCAGAAAAAGTAAACACAAAAAGAATCGGCCCGCTTATGTCAGGCCGATTCTTTATTTGCCGGCAGATTTCTTTTCAATCGCTATAATAAACGGCGGGTCGTTTCGCTGGTTGAGAAAGCCGTAGCTCAGCACGCGCGCTTTTTCCTGATCAAGATTGCTGCAGTACTCCAGTAATGCACTTTTTTCCGTCTTGCCTTCAGGATGCCCGTGGTACACAACGAGAACGATCAGCCCGTTCTCCTTCAGCAGTTCAAGGAGCTGTTCGATCGCGGAAATGGTTGAGTGGCCGTTTGTCGTAATGCTTTTATCGCCGCCGGGCAGATAGCCGAGATTAAACACGGCGCAAGCCACACGACCGTGCGCATCCTCAGGCAGCGATGCCTTTATTTGATCATGGCTCTTATGGTGAAGCGTGACGCGCGGACTGAAGTCGGCACCGAGCCGCTCCTTCGTTTTAGCGAGTGCGTCCGCTTGAATATCAAAGGCATGGACATGTCCTGTTTCACCGACAAGGCTGGCCAGGAAATATGTATCATGTCCGTTGCCCATCGTCGCGTCAACCGTGATATCACCTTCCTGTGCGGCGGACTTCAGCAATTCTTTACTGAAAGGGAGGATGTGCATCAAGGTCATAGGGCGGTCTCCTCCCCGATCTTTCTGAAGAGCTTTCCTTGATAGCTTCCCCGTGTTTCCAGCTCTTTTTGAATGGCGCCCAGTACTTCCCACTTATTGACGCTCCACATCGGTCCGACCATTAATTCGATCGGCCCGTCTCCCGTAATGCGGTGAACGATCATTTCCGGGGGAATGATTTCGAGCTGATCACATACAAGACTTACATATTCTTCTTGAGAAAGGAACTCCAGCTTTCCTTTTTCATATTGCTTCACCATCGGTGTGCCTTTTAATAAGTGAAGCAGGTGAATTTTAATGCCTTGGACATCCAAATCAGCGACGGCTTTGGCCGTCTCCATCATCATGTCCCTGTTTTCAAGCGGAAGCCCGTTAATGATATGGGAACAAACGCGGATGCCGTGTTTTCTCAGTTTATTGACACCCTCAACATAGCAGTCAAAATCATGGGCGCGGTTGATCAGAAGGGCGGTCCGCTCATGCACGGTCTGCAGCCCGAGTTCAACCCACAAATAGGTCCGCTCATTCAGTTCGGCCAAATATTCCACGACATCGTCCGGCAGGCAGTCCGGACGGGTCGCGATCGACATGCCGACAACGCCGTCAAGCTTGAGGACGGATTCGAATTTTTCTCGCAGCTCCTCTACCGGAGCATGCGTATTCGTGAACGCTTGGAAATATGCGATATATTTGCCGTCTTTCCACTTTTCGTGCATGCGGTTTTTGATATCGTGAAATTGCGTGAGTAAGTCATCGGCCCGATTGCCGGCAAAATCGCCGGAGCCCGCCGCGCTGCAGAATGTGCAGCCTCCGTGTGCAACCGTGCCGTCCCGATTCGGGCAGTCAAAACCGCCGTCAAGCGCGACTTTAAACACTTTATGCCCGAAATGCTCCCGCAGATGATAATTTAATGTATGGTACCGTTTTTCCGTATTTGAATAAGGAAAAGGGTTATTCTCGTTCAATGTTCAAAAAGCCTCCCTCACATCAGATGCATCCTAAAATTGTAGCATGAATGATGGGGGTTCACAATCTGAAAACAGGATGCGGCTTTCTTTTGTTTATTATGACTGCAGGCAGGATTCTCATTCCTTTAGTTTAAACTCGGAAAATTTGGTTCTCTTTCCTGCAACCTTCGGGTGTTATTATTTTTGGTCCGCTCAAACTAAGTTTGATTTCCCATTCACTGAGGAGGGGTTTCGTTGGCAACAAGACAATCAGTAGATGAACATCTCCAAAGAAGCGAACAGGCGTATGAATTTGCGAATGAGCAATTTATAACCGCTTCGAAACAAGAGCATTATAATGATAATGAGTACAGTGAAGCGCAAATGATGCTTGAAAACGCGGTGAATGAATTAAACAAGCTGTCATTATCTGCGAATGATCAGCAAAGAGAGCAGCTTTACCGAATGAGATTGCAGCTGCAGACCTTGCAAAACAATATGATTTTGCAGCGTAATTTTGATTACTGACCGCGCCGTTTCAAATGGTTCAGCAAACCTGCCGGAATCCCGGCGGGTTTTTTTGTATTTCTTTTAAAAAAGAATTGACAATAGGGCGGAGTGTGTTTATTGTATTACGTGTACTACTTGATGTAATACACATAAAACACTCAAAAAATGAAATCGACATATAAATGTTAAGCATAGGGAAGGGGAACTTTCATGAAAAACAAAAGATCCGTAAAACAAGATGTGCCTCTTATTATCGCCGCCTCGGTTTTGGCAAGCAGTCTGTTTGTCGTTCTTGTCGTCATCGGTTTTCAATGGCAGAACATTTAAAGAAAGAGAGCAGCTCGTAAAAGAAAGAAGGGAAGTAAATGATTCAAATCGATCCGAGAAGCTCAACTCCGATTTATGAGCAGATCATACAGCAATTGAAAGAGCTTTGTTTAAAAGGGATCATGAAGCCGGGGGATAAACTTCCTTCTGTCAGGGAATTGGCAACGATCATTATCGCCAATCCGAACACAGTCAGCAAAGCGTACAAGGAGCTCGAACGCGATGGTGTCATTGAAACGCTGAGGGGAAGAGGAACGTATATATCGGAGAATGCAAAAACGACATTGGTTGAAGGGAAGATGACGATGATAAAAGAGCAATTGAAACAGCTCATCATCGATGCCCATTACGCGGGAGTTGAGCTGGAGAAGCTGCAGGAATGGATAAAGGAAATCAGCGCTGATGTGAAAGGAGGCAAGGATCATGATTGAATTGCGGAATCTCTCAAAAACGATAGACGGTAAAGAAGTGCTCAAGGATATTTCGCTCACCATCGGAAAAGGGGAAATTTTCGGGCTGCTCGGACGAAACGGATCAGGGAAAACAACACTGCTCCGGCTCATTCAGCAGATTCTGCTGCCGGATCAAGGGACGGTTTTATTTAATCAGGTGGAAATAAAGCGGCATCCGAAAGTAAAACAGAACATCATTTATATGCCTGTTGAAAATCCTTTTTATGACAAGTATACATATAAACAGCTTGTTGCAATTGTAAGCAGAATCTATCCGAATTTTGATGTGACTTACGCCAATGAGCTGATGAACAGGTACGGTATTCCGGAAACGAAGAAATACCGTGAATTATCGACAGGCCTGAAAAAACAGCTTGCGCTCGTCCTTGCCTTTGCTTCACGCCCGGCTCTTATCCTTTTGGATGAACCGACGGACGGAATTGACGCCGTAACGCGTCATGACGTGCTGCAGCTTATGGTGGATGAAGTGGCTGAACGGGAAACGAGTATTCTGATTACTTCACACCGTTTAGAAGATATTGAGCGAATGTGCAACCGGATCGGATTTTTGGAAGGAAATCAGCTGACGAATGTGATGGACTTGGATGATATGAAGGAAGAGTACATGAAAATCCAAATGGCATTTGAAGAGGACGTCGCCTTGAAGATCAGAGAACAAAACATACCGATTCTCGACCATGCCGGTGTGTTTTATACGGTGCTGATTCAAAAGAACGATGAGAAGAAAAAGAACTTTCTGCAAGAGCTGCGGCCGAAAGTATGGAATGAACTTCCTGTGAACTTAGAAGAGGTCTTCATCGCGAAGTTTGGAGGGAACCGGAGATGGTAGACAGGGGATTGCTGTACAGGGAATGGGTGCAGAATCGAACTGTTCTTGTGATGGTCGGCATTTTTTTAGCGGCGGTCAATCCATTTGAAATGTTAAATACCTATCTGGTTTATCAAGGCTGTCTGGACACCCACGGAGCATATTGTAAGTTTTATGTGAATTCTTTGGATAGTGGAATGCTGAACTTGAACTGGGCGCCCGCTGTCATCTTAGCGGTTTGCTTATTCGGACTGGAACGTACGAAAGGAACGATTGATGCGCTTTTCAGTCTGCCTTATTCCCGCGCCCAGGTGTTTCACACTAAATTTTGGCTCGGGGCGGCGGTCATTACCGGCGCTCAGGTGATCGGCTACGGGCTGGCTGAGCTGCTCATTCTTCTGTTAAAGCCTGAGCGCGTATATTTCTTCCACCATTACAGCGTCGGAGAGATTATTGTGAGTATTTTGGCTTTTGCATTGGTCGCGAGTGCAGGCTGCTTAACGGGCAATACGTTCGCCCAGCTGTTAACGGCGTTTGCCGTGTCGATAGCGCCTTACCTGATTATTACGTTGCCGCTGACAAATGCGGAAGTCATTTTCGGGGTCGGCATGTATGAGCTGATGCCGTCAGTCAATGCTTACCTAAACGATTCGTTTCAATATCTGATTCCGATCATGTATGTTAATACGGACTGGGTATCTGCCAGCAAGTATATATTAATCATCCCGGCAGTGATGAGCATTGTATTTTATGCCATCGGGTACTTTTGCTATGTCAGACAGCCGGCGGAACGGAACGGCCGTTTTTTTCTCTGGAGACAGCTTGACCGGCCCATTCAGATTGTGGTGATTATAATCGCCGTTCTCGGTTTTGGCCTGGCGGGGTACTCGACGGGACAGACGATGACAGGGTATGTGGCCGGGATGCTGGTCGGAGGAGCGATCGGATTTTTGGTCAGTTATTTTGCCATATATAAAAAAACGAAGCATGTGTAAGAGAGGAGGACCGGAATGATACCGCGGGGATTGTTGTACACAGAATGGAAGAAAAATCAGTGGTTGTTTTTATGCAGCGGCATTCTTTTAATGGCGGCAAACCCTTTTTTGGTTTATAACAACTACTCAACATATCAAGAATGTTTGAATAACCCAGCTCTTCAAGATTGTGAATTCGTTGTCAATTATACGAATGGATCGCTTCTTTCCTTCAGCTGGATTGTGAGTGTCATCATTGCCGTCTTCTTATTAGGCTTGGAACGGACAAAGGGAACGATGGATGCCTTGTTAAGCATGCCTTACAGCAGAGGCCAAATCTTTCAGACGAAATTCTGGCTTGGCGCAGCAGTCATTGTTGTTCCCCAGGCGATAGGCTATGGAGCGGCGTCTTTGCTGATATCTTTGCTGAAACCGAGCCATACGTACGATTTTGATCATTTCTCAATCGGAATGATTGTCATCAGTTTTATGGCTTACGCCTTGTTAATGGCATCCGGAGCAATAACGGGATATGTATTCGCCCAGCTGTTAACGGCGTTTACCGTAACGAGTCTGCCTTTTTTACTCATCGGTCTGCCGGCCGCGAATTTGGAGGTCGTTTTCGATTTTAGTGTCGGAGATCAATTTTCTATTATCAGCAGATATATCGAATCCCGTCTTTTTATATTTGTAACACCTATTGGATATGTGTTGAACGACTGGATCAGAGAAAGGGATTTGATTTTAATCATTCCGATGGTGATGAGCCTTGTCTTTTATCTGATCGGTTACGTCAGCTTTCTGAAATATCCGAATGAACGGAACGGCAGATTCTTTCTTTGGAGAAAATTGGACCGGCCGGTGCAGATTTTGGTGATTGCGTTTGCCGTTATGGGTTTCGGCGTTTTCGGATATGGGGTCACAGACACGATGTTCGGCTATTTTGCCGGCATTATCTTCGGTGCGGTTATCGGGTTTTTCATCAGTTATTTTACGGTTTACAGGCAGTCAAAGCATGTGTAGAACCGTTTGAAAATGAGCAGTTTGGAGGAAGGCAAGGTGCCGATTAGCGGTTTGCTTTATAAAGAATGGAAGCAGCGGCAGACACTGCTGCTTCTCACAGCGGGGTTCTTATCTATCTTAGGCCCATTGGCAATTATAAATGAGTATTTTCACTATAAGGATTGTTTGAGTGCGCTTCATCAATATTCAGGTTCAGTTTGTACGTTCAGCATTGATTACAGCAATCGGAATTTGATTGGGCTTCATTTCATTCCTCCGGTTATGATGGGGCTTTTTCTGATAAGAGGAGGCCGGGCTGAAAGGATGTTTACACTGAGTCTTCCGTATTCAAGAAGCCGGATATTTCATACGAAGTTTTTCTTGGGAGCAGCCGTGTTAGCCGGCTCGCAGTTTGTTTCTTACGGAGTATCTGACATATTGTTTCTAGCGCTTAAACCTGACGCTGTCCATCATTTTCAATCATTCAGTGCAGGGATGCTAGTCATCAGCTTGATGATTTATGCATTAGTGACAGCTGCCGGCACGATAACGGGCAATTTAGCGGCGCAGCTGATCACAGCGTTCACGGTTTCCGTCTTTCCGATCGTGGTTATGACGATTTACCTGTTAAACGCTGAGTTCCTTTTTGGCAGGCAGGCTGTGCCGGATATTGATTTCCCTTGGAGCGGATTTCTGATCTATTTCATGCCTGCCGCTTACATCCATACATCATGGATGTATTACATGAAACACGCATTGTTAATCTCCGCATTAATGGGGTTTTGTTTCTATCTATTCGGCTATGTGAATTTCCTGAAAATGCCGAGTGAACGAAGCGGACATTTTATCCTAAGCAAACACATTGAACGCACCATTCAAGTGCTCGTCATGTCGCTCAGTATGCTGGGAAGTGCGGGGGTATGCGGATATGCTTATAACGGTTCGTATACCGGTTACATATTCGGCATGCTTATCGGCGCGGTTATCGGGTTTTTCATCAGTTATTACTTCATCTATAAAAAAACGAAACAGATATAAGGGGGAGTGGTGTACGTGATAGAAGTACAGCATATTGATCATTCATTTAAAATCGGCAGGAAAGGCAGAGAGAGTGAGGTTCCGGTATTGAAGGATGTCTCTTTGACCGTTGAAAAAGGGGAAATTGCCTGTATCGTCGGTCGGAGCGGTTCCGGAAAATCAACGCTTCTGAATTTAATATCCGGATACATAGCGCCGACGAAGGGCCGTATCGTCATTAACGGCACTGATGTGACGGGCTTCAGTGAAAAAGAGTGGGCGCAGTTCCGCCTCGGGCATTTCGGCTTTATTTTTCAAAGTTTTCAGCTCATTCCGAGTCTGACAACCTATGAAAATGTTGAAATGCCGCTTGCCTTAAAAGGCGTCAAACCGTCTGAACGCAAGCAGAAAGTCGCGGACATGCTGAAACGGGTCGGACTTGAGAATCATGCGAATCATTATCCGAATGAGCTGTCAGGCGGCCAGCAGCAGCGTGTCAGTATCGCAAGAGCCCTGATTTTAAATCCGTCAATTATTTTAGCTGATGAGCCGACGGGAAGCCTTGATTCAGAAACGGAACTTGAGGTGCTTGCATTAATTCAGCAGCTGAACCGGGAGCGCGGGATTACATTTGTCATCATTACGCATGACGATGAAGTCGCTTCGATCGCGCATTCAAAATTCCAGCTGCATGACGGTGTATTAAAAGGGGGCGTTACTGTTGAGATTTAAGGATCAGATTCACTTTATCAGAAGAAATATGAAGAAAAACCGGCTGCGTGTTTTCATGACGGTGCTGGCGACGACAATGGCGTGCGCGTTTTTAGTGGTGCTGGCTTCCGTCGGATTCGGCATCCAAAAAACGATTACAGACATTACGATGAGCCAGCAGATTGTTACGGAAATCAATGTGCTCGGCCAAGAGAACGGAAAAGCCGTGAAGAAATCAGACTTGGAAAAGTATAAAAATGTCAAGTCTGTCGTTGAAAGAACACAAGTGTATGAACCGAACAAAGCGTCATTGGGAAACCGAACAAATGAAGATTCAGCCATTGTGCTGACAAACATGAACGATGAAGTCAAAGCCAATATGGAGCTTGATCAGGGAAGAGTCGCCCGCACAGAGAATGAAATCGTGGTCGGCTATGATTTTGCGAAGAACCTATTGACGAAAAAAGAGGCTGACGCTTACGACAAAGAGTTAAATGATCACCAAGGCGACATGTCGGAGGTGAAAAAACCAAAAGGCTATACGAAAGACCTGCTTAATAAAACGATACAGCTGAGCATCTCCAAAACAAACAAAGACGGAGACGTTGAGAAAACGAAAACATACGACTTCAAAGTAGTCGGAATTACAAAAAAACCGTCCCAAGATTGGATGGAGGATACAAATATTTTTGTGAGTGATCAATTCAAGAAAGACTTCTCAACATTCTTGGATCTGAAGAATGGAAATGCGGAAAAAAGCATCAATGTGTATGCGGACAAATTCGATCATGTCGATCAGCTTACCCATGACCTCACGGATGACGGCTTTTATGTCAGATCTGTCACTACCGAGCTGAAGGGCGTCAACACCTTTTTCCTTGTCTTTAAAATCGGCCTGATCTTTGTCGGCTTTATCGCCGTCGTGATTTCTGCCATCGGTATTTTCAATACGATGACGATGGCGGTGACGGAACGAACGCAGGAAATCGGGATTATGAAAGCAATTGGCGCAAGCCCGTCCATCATCCGCAGAATGTTCCTGATGGAAAGCGCCTATATCGGGATATTAGGTTCTGTCATCGGGATTATCATTTCTTACGGAGTGAGTTTTGCCGTCAATCTGGCTGTGCCGGTTATTTTGAAAGCGGTAGGGGGAAACACCGGAGCCGAAGATCTTCATTATACCTTCTCCTATATCCCGCTCAGCCTCGTTGTGATCGCAGTTGTCATTTGTGCGGGGGTCGCGGTGATTTCCGGTATGAATCCGGCCCGCAAAGCGACAAAGACCAACGTTCTGACTGCATTAAGAAGAGAACTGTAAAGGAAAAAAGCCGGCTGGACATCAGCCGGTTTTTCCTCTATCTATCAGAAAAGGGCGGATACCATGTTTCACATTTTGTTAATAGAAGATGATAACACTTTGTTTCATGAGATGAAAGAGAGATTAACGGGCTGGTCATTTGCGGTGCACGGAATAAAAGATTTCAGCCGGGTCATCCGGGAGTTTTCCGAAATTAAGCCTGATTTGGTGATCATTGATGTACAGCTGCCGAAATTTGACGGCTTTCATTGGTGCAGAATGATACGCTCCCTATCAAACGTGCCGATTCTCTTTTTGTCCTCGCGCGATCATCCCGCGGATATGGTCATGTCGATGCAGCTCGGGGCAGATGATTTTATTCAGAAGCCTTTTCACTTTGATGTGTTAATCGCGAAAATACAGGCGGTGTTCCGCCGTGTGCATCAATACGGTACAGAACCTGCGCTGATGAAAAGATGGTGCGGGGCGGTCATTGACACAGAAACCAACACGGTAAGCCGTAAAAACGGTTCGGTCGAGCTGACCAAAAACGAAATGCTGATCTTAAAACTGCTGGCTGAGCAGAAAAATAAAATCGTCAGCCGGGAAGAACTCATCAGAAGCCTATGGAATGATGAGCGTTTCGTCAGTGAAAATACGCTGACGGTGAATGTCAATCGTCTGCGGAAAAAACTCGATCAATTAGGCATCGGGAAAATGATTGAAACCAAAGTGGGGCAGGGATACATCGCAAAGGAAGAAGACGGTCTTTATGATTAAATCATTTCTGCTCGAAAGAAAGAGCTGGATCGCGATGTTTCTTTTGCAGCAGGCTGTGCTCCTTTTTGCGGCATATATTGATCCGTCTATTCCGTTTTTTTCGGTGCTGTATTTCGTTTACCTGTCGCTTCTTGTGTTTCTTGTATTTCTCTTGTTCCGCTATCGTAAAGAGACCGCCTATTATAAAAGCTTAAGAGAGTGGGACGCCAATTTAGACATGTCTTACCTTAAAGCGCCTGACAGTCCGTTTGAGTCTATCGTTGAAGAAAGCATTGAAGGGCAGACAGAGCAGTTAAGAAAAAGCTCACTTGATCTTCAGGCGGCGTCAGAGCATGAAAAGGACGATCTGATGTCGTGGATTCACGAGGTCAAAACACCGCTGACAGCGATGCATCTCATGATCGAGCGCCTTGATGAACAGCCGCTGAAAGCCCCTTTGCTGTATGAATGGCTGCGGATTCACCATCTCCTGGACCAGCAGCTTCATCAGAAACGATTGTCCTTTATTGAAAATGATTTATCATTCCAGCGAATTCAGCTCAGACCGCTCGTTTTCAAAGAAATTAAAAATCTGCAATCATGGTGTATACAAAAAGGGATCGGGTTTGACATTCAGCTTGATTCACCAGACGTTCACAGTGACGGAAAATGGCTTTCCTTCATCATCAGGCAGCTGTTAAGCAATGCCGTCAAATACAGTGAGGCGGATGACATTACCGTAAAAAGCTATGAACAAAACGGCCGGGTGCATGTGGATATCGAAGACCGCGGCATCGGCATCGAGCCCAAAGATCTTCCGCGCATTTTTGAAAAGGGATTTACCTCGACGCGAATGAGGCGTGATCACGCGTCAACGGGGATGGGCCTGTATTTGGCTCAAAAAGCCGCGGCTCCGCTTCTTATCCAGATCAGCGTGCGCTCTGAGCCGGAAAGCGGCACGGTTTTTACCTTGGTGTTTCCGAAACAGAACGATGCCGTCAGCATGTTCAGCGTGTGACAAAAGTGTCACATGCTTTTCTCTTTTGTTCGCTTAATCAAACGAAAAAAACGGCTTCTGTTTTTAAAATAAAGATAACCAATGTAAAAGGAGAATCAGAACGTGATGATTTTAGAAGCAGGCAATATCCAAAAAAGCTACGGAAACAAGCTGAATAAACAAGAGGTGCTGAAAGGAATTGATCTTCAGATTCACAAAGGGGAATTCGTCAGCATTATGGGCCCTTCGGGATCAGGGAAAACGACCCTTTTGAATGTGCTTTCCTCCATTGATAAAGTGAGCGCGGGCACCATTAAACTGAATGAGACGGAGATTACATCCATGAAAGAAAAGCAGCTTGCCGAATTCAGAAAACGGCATCTCGGCTTTATTTTTCAGGATTATAATTTATTGGACACCCTGACCGTGAAAGAAAACATACTCCTGCCGTTATCCATTACGAAAATGTCTAAGAAAGAGGCGGACCTGCGATTTGCCGAGACGGCAGAGGAGCTTGGGATCTATGATTTGCGACATAAGTATCCAAGTGAAATTTCCGGCGGGCAAAAACAGCGGACGTCTGCCGCAAGAGCTGTTATTCACGAGCCGGGCATTATTTTTGCTGATGAGCCGACCGGAGCGCTCGATTCAAAGGCTGCCATGGATTTACTGAATAAACTCAGCCGTCTGAATCAAAAACGCCGCGCCACCATTGTGATGGTGACGCATGATCCGGTTGCCGCCAGCTATTCCGGACGTGTGGTTTTCATTAAAGACGGCCGTGTGTATACACAGCTGAATAAAGGCGGCCAGGACAGACCGGACTTTTTTCAGGATATTATGAAAACGCAAAGTGTATTGGGCGGGGTTCAGGCATGAGTATTCATCATTTGATCTTCCAGAACCTGAAAAAGAATTTGAAAAACTATTACCTTTACGTTTTTGCGCTGGTGTTCAGCGCCGCCCTTTATTTCGCGTTTGTCACGATGCAATACGATCCTGCGCTTGATGAAATGAAAAGCTCCATAAAAGGAGCGGCGGCAATCCGGGCAGCCTCTGTACTGCTTGTGGCGATCGTGTCGGTATTTCTTTTATACGCCAACACCATTTTTATTAAACGGCGCGGCCGGGAAATCGGCTTATTCCGATTAATCGGCATGACGAAAATGCACATTTTCCGCATACTCAGCACAGAAAATTTCATTTTGTATTTCGGATCGATTTGGATCGGTATTTTTGCCGGCTTTTCTCTCTCGAAATTATGTATGATGATGCTGTTTCATACAGTCGGTGTGAAAGCCTCTGTCTCACTGTTTTTTTCAAGCAAGGCGCTCGTTCAGACGTTAATTGTGTTCGGGGCGATTTACGTGCTGATTATGATGATGAATTACTTATTTATTAAACGGCAAAGCATTTTGTCTTTATTTAAAACCGCGTCATCGTCAGAAAGCGGCATAAGACGGCTTTCTTGGGTGCAGATGTCGATCGGTGTTGTCGGTATTGCGGCCATTATCGCCGGCTATGCCGTGTCCGCGGATTTATTCGGAGGCAGTTTTACGAGCATGAATGAACTGTTTTCGGCCATGGTGTTTATTCTCGGCTCGGTCATTATCGGAACCTATCTGTTTTATAAAGGTTCGGTCAGCTTTCTGGCAAATCTCATCCGGAAATCAAAAGGCGGGTATCTGAATGTCAGTGAAGTGCTGTCTTTGTCATCCATCATGTTCCGGATGAAGTCAAACGCCGTCCTGCTGACGATTATTACGACTCTTTCGGCGCTGGCAATCGGTTTGCTGTCTTTAAGCTATATCTCGTACTATTCCGCGGAAAAATCGGCTGAGCAAAATACAGCCGCGGACTTTGCGTTTGATAACCAAAAGGAGACTGACTCATTTACCGCTTTATTGAAGAAAAACGGAATTGAACACAAAGTGAAAACAATCAAGACCATTCAAGCCGGTGTCAATATGAAGAACATCATAAACGGCGACATGAAAAGCTTTCAACAAGACCCGTCCAGCTTGGCGCTGCCGATTATAAGCGAGAAAGACGCAGAAGGGACGGAGCTTTCTGACGGAGAAGCCGTGTTTACCGGATATAATGATATGATGAAAAGATTTCTCGACCTGAAAACGTCAGGTTCCATTGATATAAACGGCAAAACGGATAAAATACCGCTGGCGTATAAGGGCTTGAAGAACGACTTCCTTCTGTCATATACATTTACAAGCGGAGGGCTGCCGACCGTTATCGTCACGCAGCAGGTATTTGACCGGATCGAGAAAGATATCGACCCGTCCATTCAGGGAAAATCAAATCGGTTTTTCGGCATTACACTCAAACGTGAAGAGGACATCCAAAAAGCTGATGGTCTGTTTCAGGCGCAGCACTATTCTGACGGCGCGCTTTCACAATTTGAAACGGCTGACACCCAAAAGAAAAACATGGGGCTGATCATGTTTATTGTCGGCTTTTTGGGGTTAACCTTTCTGATCACCTCAGGCTGTATCCTTTATTTTAAACAAATGGGCGAGTGTGAGGATGAGAAGGCTGATTACACGATATTGCGGAAGCTCGGCTTCACAACGGGGGATCTGCTGAAAGGCATCCGCCGGAAGCAGGCGTATCATTTCGGGATTCCGCTCGTTCTCGGGCTGTTCCACAGCTATTTTGCCGTTCAGTCAGGATGGTTTTTATTCGGAACGGAAGTGTGGACGCCGATGATCATCGTCATGGCGCTGTATACGCTGCTGTACTCCATCTTCGGCATGCTGTCGGTGCTATACTATAAAAAGGTCATTCAATCCGCATTGTAAAACAAGTTGAGGAGCCTCCGCATAAGCGGAGGCTTTTTTTGTATGAATAGAAGAAAGCGATTTTTAAAAGAATAGACATACGTCATTTTCTCGCGCGGGGGAGCCTTATGCAGAAGTATTTTCAATTGAAATCTGAAACAGGAGCCTTTCATCTTTTTTCCAAGGAACACATTTTCACGCTTTTGGTCATCGGATTGCTTGGGGTGTGCGTGATCATATTCCGGAAACAGCTCAATCACGGCCGGCCGAATCGCGTTTTCCGCTATGTACTGTTCATTCTCCTTGCCGTGTCGCAGATCAGCTATCATATATGGCTGCTTTGTCATCATGCCTGGTCGCTGAAAACAGCTCTGCCGCTGCAGCTGAGCGACCTTTCCGTCTATTTGGCAATGCTGATGGTCATGACAAAAAGCAAAAAACTGTTCGCCTTCCTCTATTTTGCCGGTTTGGGCAGCGCCGTACAGGCGATGGCAACACCTGATTTAGGGGCGTATTCTTTCCCTCATTTTCGGTACATCGTGTTTTTCGTCTCCCACGGCTGTGTTTTTCTTACCTGCCTATTCATGGCCGCTTCAGAAAGGTACAGACCGTCGGCGCGCGGACTGTGGGTGTCTGTGCTGATCGTAAATCTGTACGGGGCGTGTGTCTTTTTTATTGATCGTGTGCTGAATGCAAATTACTTATATTTAATGAAAAAACCGAAGACCGCTTCGCTTCTGAATGTTTTCGGACCTTGGCCGTGGTATCTTCTATCAATGGAAGCGGCGGTGATATTGAGCTTTTTCATTCTGTATATTCCGTTTTGGCTGCTGAGGAAAAGAGCATGAGGCCGGCCTGTTTTTATGAATCCAATCATTTGTAATTTTTTCAACATTCCGGCATTATTTTTTTCAGATTCTGTTGTTGAAAAAAGACGTCCGCGGCGATAGAATGAATGTGCTATGATAACGTGTTCGATACGGAGCCGCGGCTTGCGGTTTCCGTTTTTTCATGGGGTTTTTTATAGAGAGAGGGGGATCGGTATGCCGCGCGCTTTGAAGATATTAATCATCGGAATGTTTATCAATGTGACGGGCGCATCTTTTTTGTGGCCGCTTAATACGATCTATATTCATAATCATTTAGGGAAATCGCTGACTGTTGCGGGGGTTGTTCTGATGCTGAATTCCGGGGCCAGTGTGGCGGGGAATTTATGCGGCGGATTTTTGTTTGATAAAATCGGCGGATTCAAATCCATTATGCTGGGCATTATGATCACATTGGCAAGTCTTCTCGGACTCGTTCTGTTTCATCAATGGCCCGTTTATATTTGGCTGCTCATCATTGTCGGCTTCGGTTCCGGTATCGTGTTTCCGGCCAGTTACGCCATGGCGGGAGCGGTATGGAAAGAAGGCGGGCGGAGAGCTTTTAATGCGATTTATGTAGCTCAGAACGCAGGTGTCGCCGTGGGCTCGGCACTCGGCGGGATGGTTGCGGCGTACTCGTTTACGTACGTGTTTTTAGCCAATGCTTTGCTGTATGTGCTGTTTTTCCTTATCGTATTTTTCGGGTTTCGAAATATCAAAACCCAGCATGCGAGCCAGGTTTCTGTTCTGGACTACGAGCCTGTCAGCAGCAGAACGAAATTTACGGCGCTTCTCATATTGAGCGGCGGGTATGTTCTCGGGTGGATCGCTTATTCGCAGTGGTCCACAACCGTTGCGTCACATACTCAAAGCATCGGTATGCCGCTTTCATTATACAGTGTGCTCTGGACCGTAAACGGAATATTAATTGTCGCCGGACAGCCTCTCATGGGAGCTGTTCTGAAAAAATGGTCCGGTGCGTTAAAAACGCAGATGGTCATCGGCTTTTGTATTTTTATCGTCTCGTTCGGCGTGCTTCTCAGCGCCAAGCAATTTCCGATGTACCTCACCGCAATGGTGATTTTAACCGTCGGAGAAATGCTTGTCTGGCCTGCCGTGCCTACCATTGCCAATCAGCTTGCGCCTAAGGGGAAAGAAGGATTTTACCAAGGATTCGTCAACAGTGCGGCGACGGGCGGCAGAATGATCGGGCCGCTCCTTGGCGGCGTGCTGGTTGATCAGTACGGAATGAGCGTGCTGCTGTTGATCCTGATGGTGCTTCTTGTTGTCAGCATCGCAGCGACGGTGCTGTACGACAAACGCCTGAAAACCGTTAATAAACAAAACGTCCAAGTGCGATGACGACATAAAAAAATCCCGCTGTTTGGGACTGACCCCATAATATGAGACAAACAAAAAACACCTTCAAGTTTGAAAACGGATCGTTGTTATCCGAAATTAG
>NZ_JBYTDS010000020.1:0-54027 GCF_058791615.1 Bacillus sp. EB106-06-01-XG163 | reverse complement strand
TAATTTCGGATAACAATCATCCGTATTCAAACTTGAAGGTGTTTTTATTTGTCTCATCTTATGGGGTCAGTCCCACCCGCCGGGGTGTTTTTTTTACAGCTCATTCCTCAGACGGCCGTTTTGTAAGAGCTTTCTCCGAAAATCTTTTTGACGGAATTTAATATACAATATATAATATATCACATGTAAGGAGTTCGTTTTCCTAATTATTGTAAGTTAATATCAGAACATCAGAATCGGGGGTGTCTATCCTGGAAAAACACGCTGCTCTTTCTTATTCACGAACAACAGGCATTTGGCTTGTGCTTACAGGAGCTATCTTATGGGGGGTCTCGGGAACGGTTGCCCAGTATCTGTTCCAGCACCGCCATTTTAATACAGAATGGCTGACTTCGGTGCGCCTTCTGGTGTCAGGGGCGCTTCTGCTCGGCATCGCGTACCGCAAAGAAAAAGGACGGATATGGGCTGTTTGGAAAGACAGACGGGACAGAATTCCCCTTCTTTTATTCGGGATTTTCGGAATGTTAGGCGTTCAATACACCTACTTCGCGGCAATTGAGTACGGCAACGCGGCAACTGCTACCGTTCTTCAGTATTTAGGGCCAGCGATCATTACATGCTTTTTAGCGATTCGCGCAAAGAGAATTCCTTCAGGAAAAGAGCTGCTCGCCGTCTTATTGGCGGTTGCCGGCACATTCATTTTGGTCACGCACGGGAATGTCGGAAGCCTGTCCGTATCCGGTCTGGCCGTCTTTTGGGGCATCAGTTCGGCGTTTGCACTGGCGTTTTACACCCTTCAGCCGCATCGTCTGCTGAAGAAATGGGGATCTGCCATTATTGTCGGATGGGGCATGCTGATCGGCGGAGCCGCCCTCAGCTTGATCCGCCCGCCCTGGAAATTTGAAGGCGAGTGGTCCTTTCCTGCATATGCCGCGATTGTGTTTATCATCATTTTCGGAACGCTCATCGCTTTTTATTGCTACTTGGAAAGCCTGAAATATCTGAGTGCCTCTGAAACCAGCCTGCTCGCTTGTGCAGAGCCGCTGTCGGCAGCTTTTTTAGCTGTGATCTGGCTGCATGTTCCCTTCGGAATATCAGAATGGCTGGGTACTTTGCTGATTTTAGCTACCATCGCTTTATTATCTATCAAGAAAAAATAACCTCTCTTTTTTAGAGAGGTTTTTTCCTAGGCCCAGAGCATCCCTTAGTCTCAATTACCCATATATTAAAAGGCCTTTTTTCATTTTACTATCATCCAAAAGAGGAAAATAGACCAGTTGTCAATAGAATCAGAGTCTAATAGAATGATGTCGACAAGTAAATCATGCAGGATTGTTACTGATAAAGCAGGCAAGACCTAAAATGTGTTAAGGGCAAAGTGTATTCTTTGGCGTCACCCCATACATATTTTAGGTCTTTTTTTCTGTAACAAACCTGCCATCCATGAATGCAGGAGGATCGAATCGGCAGATCGCAAAAAAAGGTACATACAAAAGGAGACATGAACATGAACATCAAAAAATTTGCAAAACGAGCCACAGTTCTAACTTTTACGACTGCACTTCTGGCAGGGGGAGCGACTCAAGCCTTCGCGAAAGAAAATACCCAAAAACCTTACAAAGAAACGTACGGCGTCTCTCACATCACACGCCATGATATGCTGCAGATCCCTAAACAGCAGCAAAGTGAAAAATACCAAGTGCCTCAATTCGACCAATCAACAATTAAAAATATCGAGTCCGCAAAAGGACTGGATGTGTGGGACAGCTGGCCGCTCCAAAACGCTGACGGAACAGTAGCTGAATACAACGGCTATCACGTCGTGTTTGCTCTTGCCGGAAGCCCGAAAGACGCTGATGACACATCCATCTACATGTTTTATCAAAAAGTCGGCGACAACTCGATCGACAGCTGGAAAAACGCGGGCCGTGTCTTTAAAGACAGCGATAAGTTCGACGCCAACGATGAAATCCTGAAAGAACAGACACAAGAATGGTCCGGTTCTGCAACCTTTACATCTGACGGGAAAATTCGTTTATTCTACACTGACTTTTCCGGTAAACATTACGGCAAACAAAGCCTGACAACGGCGCAGGTAAATGTGTCAAAATCTGATGACACGCTCAAGATCAACGGAGTGGAAGATCATAAAACGATTTTTGACGGTGACGGAAAAACATATCAAAACGTTCAGCAGTTTATCGATGAAGGGAACTATACATCCGGCGACAACCATACGCTGAGAGACCCTCACTACGTTGAAGACAAAGGCCATAAATACCTTGTATTCGAAGCCAACACGGGAACAGATAACGGATACCAAGGCGAAGAATCTTTATTTAACAAAGCGTACTACGGCGGCAGCACAAACTTCTTCCGTAAAGAAAGTCAGAAGCTTCAGCAAAGTGCTAAAAAACGCGATGCTGAATTAGCGAACGGCGCCCTCGGCATCGTAGAATTAAACAATGACTACACATTGAAAAAAGTCATGAAGCCGTTGATCACTTCAAACACGGTAACTGATGAAATCGAGCGCGCGAATGTTTTCAAAATGAACGGCAAATGGTACCTGTTCACTGATTCACGCGGTTCAAAAATGACGATCGACGGTATTAACTCCAACGATATCTACATGCTTGGTTATGTATCAAACTCTTTAACAGGTCCTTACAAGCCGCTGAACAAAACTGGTCTTGTACTGCAAATGGGTCTTGATCCTAACGATGTAACGTTCACTTACTCTCACTTCGCAGTGCCGCAAGCCAAAGGCAACAATGTCGTGATCACAAGCTACATGACAAACAGAGGCTTCTTTGAGGATAAAAAGGCAACATTTGCGCCAAGCTTCTTAATGAACATCAAAGGCAAGAAAACATCCGTTGTTAAAAACAGCATCCTTGAACAAGGACAGCTTACGGTTAACAACTAATAACAACAAAAAGAAAATGCCGATACTTCATTGGCATTTTCTTTTATTTCTCAACAAGATGGTGAACTCAATCATGGCACGAAAATGGCCCGTTGTAATATTGATCTTTTTGGGTGCGTTCCTGTTTGTCGGCTTACTGCCGAACAAAAGCCACAATTCCTCTGACACAAACACGGAGCATAAGAAAGATTACCGTGCGGCGTATCATTTTACGACCCCGGACAAATGGAAAAACGACCCTCAAAAGCCCATTTTTTTCGAGGGGAAATATCATTACTACTATCTTTATAATCGGGATTACCCGAACGGCAACGGCACAGAATGGCGGCACGCCGTATCAGAGGACTTGGTGCACTGGACGGACGAAGGCACGGCTATTCCGAAATACACCAACGAAAACGGCGATATATGGTCCGGTTCTGTCGTCATTGATAAACACAACACCGCGGGCTTCGGCAAAAACGCGCTGGTCGCCGTCACAACGCAGCCGACAGCCAAAACAAAAGCCCAGGAACAATATTTATGGTACAGCACGGACAAAGGAAAAACGTTTACTTCCTATAGTGATCAGCCCGTGATGAAAAATCCGGGAACTAAGGATTTCCGGGACCCGAAAGTGATCTGGGATGAACAGGATGACAAATGGGTGATGGCCATGGCCGAAGGCGAAAAAATCGGTTTTTATGAATCACCCGATTTAAAAAATTGGAAATACACGGGCGGTTTTATCACTCAGCAGATCGGCCTCGTCGAATGCCCCGACCTTTATATGATGCGTGCAGATGACGGAACAGCCAAGTGGGTTCTGGGCGCAAGCGCAAACGGCAAACCCGCAGGCAAACCGAATACGTACGCGTATTGGACCGGAAACTTTGACGGGAAGGAATTTTCCGCCGATCAAGAAGAACCGCAATGGCTCGATTACGGCTTTGACTGGTACGGCGGCGTCACATTTAAGGACGGTAATAGCGAAGATCCGCTGACAAAACGCTATGCGCTGGCATGGATGAACAATTGGGATTATCCGAATGAAACACCGACACTAAAAAACGGCTTTAACGGTACGGATTCTATCGTCCGTGAAATCCGCCTTCAGCAGCAGGACGGCGGCACATACAGCCTTGTGTCAGAGCCGGTTGAAGCATTGAACCAATTAACCTCTTCAACTGACAGCATAGAACACAAACAGGTGAACGGTTCAGAGACACTGCCGATCAAAGGTGATACATATCAGCTTGATATGGATATCGCTTGGTCAGATATCAAAAATGCAGGCGTCAGACTCAGAGAATCAGCAGACCAAAGTCGGCATATTGATGTCGGTATTTCGGCAGAAGACGGCTATGCCTATGTGAACAGATCGTTTACAGACCAGCCTGATAAAACCGGTGCATACGCCGAAAGCAAAGCCCCATTTGACGGAAACAAAGGGCGCGTCCATCTGAAAATTCTCGTGGATAAAACAAGTATTGAAGTATTTGCAGACGACGGAAAAACCGTTTTGACAAATGAAGTGTTCCCAAAACACGAAGATCAGGGAATCACGCTCTTTTCTGAAGGCGGCTCCGCTGACTTTCAGCATATTGAGATGAAGCATCTCGGTTCGATTCATTCTTAGACGTCCCTCTTCATTTCTAACCAGCGCCCGGACTGTGGTAAAATGCAAATATGTATACTACGATTCATGAGGTGTTCCATTGGATAATCAAAACAAAGAACCTGTGCTGAAAAGAACCATCATGCGGGACGAAGTGTATCGCACACTCAGAAACTGGATCATAACGGGCAAGCTCAAACCGGAAACAAAGTTAAAGGACAAGGATTTGTCGGAAACATTGGGAATCAGCCGCACCCCGATACGGGAAGCCTTATTGCGGCTGGAAGATGACGGCTTGGTGATAACAAAAGCGAACAGATGGACGCTTGTCGCTCCGATTGAGTTAAAAGAAGCGGAAAACTTGTATTCCATCGTCTGGACGCTTGAAAAACTCGCATTGCAGCAAGCTCTCCCGCATGTGGACGATGCCGTGATTCAGGAATTGAAACAGCTGAATGAAAATCTTCTTCAAACAATGAAAGACGGCGATAAACTGGCCATCCTGGAAGCGGACAATGCATTTCACCATCGCATCATTCTGCTTGCGGACAACGCCGAACTTCACAAATTGCTAGTAAGCCTGAAAGTCAAAATTCAGAGAATGGAAATCCGCTATTTCAGTGAAAACGGCGCTTTAAACAGATCATATAATGAACACTCTGATATCATTCACGCATTAGAACAGCAAGATGCCGCCGCTGCTTTTACAGCGCTTGAAGCGAATTGGAAAAACAGTTTAGAACGGCTGCAGAACATGGCATAGCAAATGAAAAAGCCAAATCACTCATATGATTTGGCTTTTTTACGGATATCACAAGACAGCCGCGTTGGCTGTCTTGTTTACTTATTGTTTATATATAAATACATACCGTAATCCGTCGGCACAGAAGCATACCCCATCTGTCTGAGCATGGCTGTTATATTCCCGCGATGATACGTTCCGTGGTTCACAACATGGAGGATCATATCGGCCGCTGCGGTTTTCATGATGTCACCTGACGGATGCTCTATTTCAAGAGGGAGACTGATATTTTCTTCCTTTTGCAAAAATAATTGATACCGGTCTGATAATTCCGAGAACATATCTTCCAGCTCTTCTATCTCTTTAGACAAGATGTGCTCTTTTTGCTGTTCAGCTGATTTCAGCGTATCCTCCAGACGCTCTCCGGAGAACACATCAAACCACCCCTTATCCGACAGATACACATGAGTCAATACACCGGCTATCGACGGAAAGACACTTTGAATCTCCTTACGGTACACATCCTCCGGAAGCTCTTTAAGCCGGGTGAATATTTGCTGATTTGCCCAAAGATGATAATCATACAATTGCAGTGCCAGATGTCCCACATTACCCTCTCCTCTCTCGATATAGAACGTACGTTCCTAATTATACTACACTACATGCGGCTTTGTACCATCTTCTTCATTCGCAGCTGAGAAAATCCGATAAAAGCCGAAATTAATAAGAGGAGGCCTGCGCCAATATAAATAAACCGCACGCCGAATACATCCGAGATAACCCCCGTTCCGATAATGGAAAACATAAAAATGAACTGAACTAAAGCTGATCTCGCCGCTAATATATTGACCCGTGTCTTTTCGGTCGTGATGTTTTGAAGGAATGTTTCCTGCGTGAGATCTCGTAATACACAAGCCGGCCCCATACACAGCACCAGAAAAAGGGCCGTAACGGCGCTTGTGATCAACCCATAAATAAACGTGAACATTCCATATGCCAAGGCTCCCGTCAGCATAAGCGGAATGAGATGATGCTGAAACTTACCGGATAACTTATAGATGATCAGTCCGCCGATCATCGTCCCTGCATAATAGACTCCGTTGACATACCCCCACCAAGCCTCTCCTTTATGAAGGACGTCATGCACATAAGTCAAGGACACAGACCCAATCCATATCATGCCTGCCCACGATTCGATCACATCCATCACAATGAGAACCCTGAGCTGTTTTTGCTGAAATAAATACACCCAGCCGCTTGCCGCATCTGCAAAAAGGGAACGTTCCCTGACTGCTGCCGGCGCACACAAGCGTACTTGAAGAAACAGAATGATGCCCAAAACCGAAGAAACCAATAACATGACAGTGACGATCATTGTATCGCTCTCTCCCAAGAACGCTATGATGACGCCGCCCAGAGACCACCCCGCAAACTGAACGGTCTGATCCGCCGCAGATAATAAACCGTTCGCTTTCGCCCTTCGATCAGGAGGAATGATTTCCCCAATCAGTGCGCTTTTTATCGGAGCAAACCATCCGTTGCAAAAAGAAATGCCTCCGATCAGACAAAACATCAGAAAAAAGAATGCGGATGAACCGGTTTGGATGACAAAAAACAAACAGACTAACAGTGTGATCTGTATCAATTGAGAACCGATTAACAAAGACCGAAGCGTGAACCGGCCGGTGACCAGCGGCAAAATGGCGCTGCCCAATACGCGACATACAATGCTGACGAACGTCATAAGAGAGGCCATCGCCGTCGAACCGGTTTTTGTAAACAAAAACAAGATGACAGCCATCGTATAAAGTGAGAACCCCAAGTTGATAGCGGTCTGGCTGTATAAAATAGCATAATACGGTCTCTTCATATTCATCTTCTCACTCCCTGATTATGTAAATCATACCATATTTGCTGATCAGCTCTCTTTTTTTAAAAAAGGTAGGTATGGAGTCAAAGCTGGCTGACATCGAAAATGTCATTAAGATTCCGGACAAAAACAAAAGCCGATGCGCGCAGGCATCGGCTTTCAAATTAACCTATCATCTCAAGAACAAGCGACACAAAAGCTTCAGCGGCCGGAAGCTGCCATTTTTTCTTTTTGACCAGCATATGAGAATAAAGCCGCTCGAACGGCTCAGACTGCTGAAGAATTTTCAGCTTCCCCGCTTTTACCTCTTCTTTTACCGTAATATAAGGTAAAACGGAGAAACCGAGTCCGCTCATCACCGTCTGCTTAATTGCTTCTATACTCCACAATTCCATTGTTTGTAAATGACTGATATCATGCTTGACGAGAAATCGTTCAAACATAGTCCGATAGCTGCATCCTTCTTCATTTGTAATAAAAAAGTGCTTGCCGCTTTGTTGATAGTCGTCAAAATGTTCCGGTGCGTCACTGCCCGCCACGAGGACGATGCGTTCCTCCAATAAAGAATGATGTATGCATTTTTCCATTTGTATCTCCGGATACACCATAAATGCGATATCCACGCGGCCGCTTACTAATTCCACCTGATTCTGCCCGCATGTTCCGTTGCTCAATATGATATTGACGTTCGGATACTTCATGGAATATTCTCTGATAATCGGCCCCAGTCTGGAAATGGTCAAAGACTCCGGCGCCGCAATTTTTAAAACGCCCTTCACCTCGTGAATGCTTTGCATATTTTTGATCTTGTCATGGGCGGAAAGTAAATCCTCGGCTAACGGTATCAGCTCTCTCCCTAAAGGCGTCAGTTTCAGACGCCTTTTTTCGTACGTAAATAATGCGCCGCCGATCTCCTGTTCAAGCGCCTGAATATGAGTCGTAATCGTCGACTGCGTATATCCCAGCTTCGCCGCGGCCCCTGTATAGCTTCCCTTATCTACAATGGCCTGAAATGTAATAAGATGTCTGATCTCCATATGAATTCACCTCTAAGATGTATCGAAAAAATCAATAATGCGATTTTATTTTTCAATTTTATTTATAACTATTCTTATCATACAATAAAAAACGGTTCCATCACATTAGCAAATGAAGGTGATTTAATGAGTATCATAGCTTTTCTTTCTTATGTCCTAATGACATCTATTACACCCGGACCGAGCAATATTTTAATGATGAATGAAGCGCGCAGAGCCGGCTTTATCGGTTCATGGCGTTTTAACGGCGGCATCCTGACGGGATTTGCAGTGCTCGGCATTCTCAGCGGTCTGTTTACCATGAGTGTTTATCATTGGATTCCCGTCGTGGAACCTTACTTTAAAATTGCCGGAGCCGTCTATTTGCTCTATTTGGCTTGGCAGATCTCGCTGCCCAAAACATCAAAAGGCGATTCTGAAAAAACCCGATCGTCTTTTCTATCGGGATTTCTGTTTCAAATGATCAATATAAAGAGTATTTTATTCTTTTTAACCTTAATGAGCGCTTTTATATTGCCATTTCAGCACACGTATCCATTGATTGCGTTCTGGCTCGCGTCGGCTATTCTCCTGGGCTGGGCGGCTTTACTGCTGTGGTCGGCGTTCGGCTCTGTTTTTAAACATCTCTTTGAGAAACACGATAAAGCGTTTCGCATCGTGATGTGTCTGCTGCTCATCTATTCTGCGGTAAGCATTTATCTGTAATTCAAAAAAGATCCGCCTAAGGAATGATTTTCAAAACAGAATAAAAAAAGAGGGCTTCCTTTCCGGAAGCCCTCTTTCCGTCTGCTACGCCAATAAAAGAAAAATAAGCGCTAAAACAGCCGGAAGTCCTTGTTTTACGATAATTGATTTGTTTGAAGTAAAGCCTCCGAAAATGGCCGCGATGACCACGCAGATGACGAAAAACATTTGAATCATATGGCCAATCGGATCAGCTCCGAGGATCAGCCCCCAAATGAGGCCGGCAGCCAGAAATCCATTATACAGACCCTGATTTGCAAACATGACCGCTACATTCCGATCACCTTCTAAATGCTTCGGCAATTTGAAGGACCGCTTAGCTGCCTTCGAATTGATAAAAAACATTTCAAGTATCATGATAAATACATGTTCTAAAGCTACAATTCCGACGAAAACAGCTGCAATAATCTCCACTGTCCCTCTCCCCTCAGCTTCACTTCAACCTTATTTCCATTGTGCGATTGTTTCGATAGGAAGACGGTAGGAAGCATATCCTTCGTCTGCCGCTTTTCCGATTGATAACAGCATGACCGGTACATAACGCTCTTTATCCATTCCGAAAACCTCGGCAATCTTTTCTTTATCGTAGCCGCCGATCGGGTTTGTGTCATAGCCGTGCGCGCGCGCCGTAAGCATCAGCTGCATGGAAACGAGTCCTCCGTCAATCAGAATCGTTTCACGGTTCACTTGCTCCGGCAGTTTTTCAAAATGCGCCGTCAACGCAGCGATTTGTCTGTCTTTTACTTCCTGCGGCATGTAGCCCAGTTCGACCGCTTTTGAATAAATTTCTTCTAAATAGTCATCACTGTTCATATCTGCGAAAACCGCGATCACCGCAGATGATGTGCTGACTTGTGTTTGGTTAAAGCTGGCAAGCGGCGCGAGTTTTTCTTTTCCTTCAGGGCTGTCAATGACGAGAAAACGCCACGGCTGCGCGTTGACTGAAGACGGTGCTGTCGTTGCTTCTTCCAGGATTTGAGTCATTTCTTCTTTGCTGATTTTAACAGCCGGATCGTAATTCCGAATGGAACGGCGGCCTTTCATAATGTCCATAAAGTCGTTTGTTTTCAGTTCTGTTTTCATGTGTAAAACACTCCTATGCTTTCATATTTTCTATATTATTCTGCATCTGTGACAATACGTTTTTTAACATACTGCGTTCTTCCGCGCTGACACCGGCAAGCATTTCCTTTATGAAACGCTCCTTCTCCTTTTTGGAAGCCTCAATTCTCTCCCGCCCCTGTTCAGTAAGCCGGACAAGTATAATTCGGTTGTCCTCGGGCTTCCGCCTTCTCGTAACCATTTCTTTGGCTTCAAGCTGTTTCAAGTGTCGCGTAACAGCTGCACCATCAATATTCACCTTTTTCTGAAGATCGCTTTGGCTGATCTCGTCGACGTAAAAAAGCACGGCGAGAAGCTCAAGGCGGGATTGGCTGATTCCGGTGCACGCTTCAAACTTCGTGCCGATCACTTTATGCAGTGATTGGAGCTGATATAAAATCTCGCCTTCCTCTGAACAACATGCTGTCAAAACCCATCCCCACTTTCTTTTGCGCAATTAATTGACTAGTCAATGTTTGATATATCAATAATATACAGCCGTCATTCTATTTTTGCAAGTTTTTTCTCCTTTTTTAAAAAAAGCTGCCGATTAACGGCAGCTCTCTACTTAATGATTATGGACTTTTCTGAAATTACTGCCTTTTACTTCTGCGACATCATATACCGTCACAAAGGCTTGTTTATCAATGTCATTAATAATTTCTTTCAGTTTGGTTTCTTCCAAACGGTTGATGACACATGTGATTTCTTGGAATTTTTCATGAGAAAAACCGCCGTATGCTTCTTTATAAGTAGCGCTCCGGCCCAATTCTTCACGAATGGTCTCTACCATTAATGCAGGCTCATTGGTGATAATCTGAAAAGTTTTAGAACCGCTTAAGCCTTCCTCAACCACATGGATCACCTTAGATGCAATGTAGTAAGCAATGACGGAAAGCAATGCGCCTTGCAGCCCGAATACAAAAGAAACAAAAATAAACACAAACATGTTTAAAAATAAAATGAGGTCGCTCGTGCCAAACGGCAATTTCCGTGACAGAAGCACAGCCAGCATATCAATTCCATCTAAGGCGCCGCCGTTGCGCAATGCCAATCCCATTCCCAAGCCGAGAATAATCCCGCCGACAACGGTGATTAACAGGGTATCTCCCTCAATGATAGCCGGTGTGTGGTGGAAAAAACTCGTGCCCGCGGCAAGTGAGACAATACCGATAATTGATAGAAACGCAAAACCTTTCCCGATTTGCTTATATCCTAACCAGACAAACGGTATATTGATCACCGCAATTAAGATCCCAAGAGGCAAATGAAACAGCTGTGAACCGACAATGCTGAGTCCGGTCACACCGCCGTCAGATACACTATTCGGAATCAATACGGTTTCCAGTCCATACGCGGCAATAATTCCGCCGATGATGACCATGATGGCCCGTACGATTGATTTCGCTCTGAATTTCTTACGTCTTTGTTTTTCGATTGTACTCATATCATTCCCCGCTTCAATTATTTTTTCTTATTTAAATATACCATAATTGATACTTTTCGTTAAAAATAAGCCTATCGGCTATGTTGAAGCAGGAACCGAGGAAGGAGATTTCACAGATAACGTATCCATTTATGACTTTAATCATTCACAACGCAATCATTCACTAAAAGGAATTAATGACCATTAATAATCTCTTTTATTCCCCTTCTTCACAAATTCCCAATCATGTTCTATATTTTTTCTCACCCGCTGAAGAAGGCTGAAAATGGTTTCTTTTTCCTCAGATGTAAAGCCGGACAGGGCTACCTCCGCAGAATGCTCTCCTTCTCTTTGCAATAACGGATAAACCTTTCTCCCTTTTTCAGTCGGAAACAGTTTTTTTATTTTTTTATTTTGATCATCAGGACGCTTTTCAATAAACCCTTGTATTTCCAATTTTTTGATTGCTCTCGCCGCTGTTGTTCGGTCGACTTTAATCATTTCCGCCACTTTTTCCTGTATCACTCCCGGGTTTTCACATATCCGCACAAGATAGAGATACTGCCCTTTTGTTAAGTCTAATTCTTTAAATTCAATATTGCTGATGGAATCCAGTGCCCGTGCGATCATGCCGATTTCCCGCAAAATATCAGTCATATCTTTTCAAACCCTTCATGTTTTTGTTGCATATGCAATATAATTGTTTTATCGTTACTTCTATAAGACCACAAGCAAGCCGTGCAGTCCAGACTAATATGTGAAAAGGATTGATTGATCATGAGGATAAAAAGAATAACAACGGAAATTGGTTTGCAAGCAGCGCTTGAGATTAGAAAAGCAGTATTCATTGAGGAACAGCAAGTACCTGAATCCGATGAATTTGATCAGTTCGATACGCTTCAGGAACAGTGCGGGCATGTCTTGGTTTATCATGAAAATCAGCCTGCCGGCACAGGACGCGTCCGCATTGTAAACCATACAGGCAAGCTCGAACGAATCTGCATCCTGAAGCCTTACCGTAAATACGGGTTGGGCAAAGTCATCATAAGCGAATTAGAAAACATGGTAAAAGAAAAAGGCATCACCCAATGTAAACTGCATGGACAAACACATGCGGAAGGCTTTTATCACAAACTGGGCTATCAGACAGATTCACCGGAATTTATGGAAGACGGCATCCCGCATGTCTTGATGACAAAAGAGCTGTGAGCTGTCACTGAATGAGCAGCCAAACGGCTGTATATGAATTATTTACCGAAAGCCTTGTATAAAGGCTTTTTTTCTTAGCCTGAAACTCAAATTAAAAGGGATGTGTGCTCAGCCGGTGCTTGTCACAAATGGCCGCCACAAAAAAATTAAAGCTGGAATAAAACTACCAATTTAAGCTTTTAATCTATTAAAAATTAACAGTTAAAGAGATTATAAAAAGGGAAGAAAATCTCAAATTATACAAGGAAGGCTGATTCTCTCTAATATGGACTGCTGACGCGTTACATTTTTTCTATCTTCACATATCTTTAATACTACGTACGTTATAAATAGATTCCAGGAGGAGATATGAAGTGGAAGAAACGAGTATGGAGCCATCACGGCTCTGCAAAGAATTTGCTAGAATTCTCAATTCAACGCCCAGTGTCGTAAACGGCGTATGTACGGCGACAAGATTTCGAAGCAACATTCATCCGGTGGTACTCGGAAGAAGAGCCGAGGCATTTCCTTTTATTCCTCAGGCCTTTTCATTTGAAAGCATGGATCGGGAAGGCAGAGCTTTATGTTTAGGTGAGACTGTTTTACTGCAAGAAGAAGTGAACCCGTTAATGAGTGAGCTGCGCAAATTCGGTATCATCGTAACTGCCGTTCATAACCATTGGCTGTTTGATAAACCGCGCCTGATGTTTATGCATTTTGAATCAATTGATAAACCTCTCAATTTTGCAAGAAAAGTGAGAGAGGCCCTGAGGGTTCTAACTACTAAAACTGTGCGTGCGGTACCAAAAACTGACGGGGAAATGATTGAACGGCATGGTCTTTGTGACGAGTTCAACGATATTCTAGGCGGAACCATGCATACGTTTGAAAATGGAATTTGTACAGTAATGAGATCACGAACGAATATAAAACCTGTAGTACTTGGACGGCCCGGAAGATCATTCTTGCTCATTCCGCAAATGTTTTCATTTGAATCAATGACAAAAGACGGCCGTGCTCTTTGCAGCGGAGAAACTGTCATTCTGCAAAAAGAAATCAATCCATTTATCAGCGTTCTTCGGAAACATGATCTGATTGTAACGTCACTTCACAATCACTGGCTGTTTGATAAACCGAGACTGATGTATATTCATTTCGAATCGATTGATAAACCTGTCAACTTCGCCTTAAAAGTGAGAGATGCTTTAAAAGTGCTTACTGATAAAGAGGTCAAAGCTTAGCATGTTTTGAAGTATCAAAAAGCGATTAAAATAATCGCTTTTACATATGATCAACCGAAAACAAAAAAGAGACCATATATAGGCCTGGCACAGACTTTTTTTATGATAAGCGAGACTATTAAAAAACAGCCTTATAGGCTGTCGTTTTGTGTATATTCTATTGATGAGTTTATACTAATTCATCCCGCATTCCCCAAGCTCTTTATTTCTCAATGGTTTTCTACATGTCGTTGTGCAAACACTTTCTTAGCCACTGAAAGAGCATTAAGTACACGCGGGAATCCTGTATAAGGAACCAATTGGGTGATACTCTCTACAATCTCAGTCGGTGTTAATCCGGATGTAAGCCCTGTATTGATATGAAGTTCAAGCTGCGGTTCGGTTCCCTGCGTGACAAGGGATGAGATGGTGACAAGGGCACGCTGTTGGTTGGTTAATCCCGGTCGTGAATATATATCTCCATAAGCAAATTCTATAATGTACTTACTTACATCCGGAGCGATATCTTTCAAGTCTTCTGAAATCTTTAAATGCGTAGAGATTTTATCATCGCTTGTTAAAGTGTACTCCATTAATTTGTCTAATCCTTGTTGGTAACGGTTTTGATCCATTTGAATTTCCTCCTGAAAGGTACTGATTTTCTGATATAAGATAATATATCGCAGCCCTCTCTAACCGTAAAATACATAAAAACTATAAAAATCATTCATTTTTTTCATGAGTTATTCTTTATCTGCGTAATTACTCTTACAAAAAGTTGAAATATACCGGATAAATTCGCGTACTGCGTATGAAACATATTTGCCTTTTTTTAAAATAATCGCCACTTTCCAAGGAATTGATGGATTGACAATGGAAATTGCTTTAACTAAACTTTGATCAGTCTTTTTCACTATAGACTGAGGGAAAATGGAAATCCCTAGTTCTTCTCCAATCATTTCGCTGATAAAATCCCATTGAGAACTTTCATAAACAACATTCGGCCGGAAACCAGCTCTAATGCACTCTTGAATAATCCGATCGTGGAGAGAAAAGTCTTCACTAAACAGGATGAAAGGTTCATTTTTCAAGTCTTGCATTTCCACAATCTCTTTATGAACAAGCGGGTGAGCGGAATGAACGAAGAGCATCAGTTCTTCATTAAGCAATGGAATGATATCAAACTGCTCTTCGTCCACTGGTTCAATAACCACGCCAAGATCCAGTACCCCATCTTCAACCTCCTGTTTCACCTTGTTTCCCCCATGTTCTATCAGCTTGATGCTCACATCAGGATACAATTGTTTAAATCCTCTAATGATTTTAGGAAAAAACAAGACACCGATAAGCGGCGGTATTCCAATTTTCACTTTTCCTTTTTTTAAATGTAAGAGATCGTATAAGTTCGTCGACAAGTCATCTATTGACTTCATAATCATTTGGCCTTGCTCAAATACAATTTCGCCTGCATCTGTCAAAGCGATTTGTCTAGCTGATCGATCAATGAGCTCAACCTTTAATTCCTCTTCCAAACTTTTCACCATCTTACTTAAGGCAGGCTGTGACAAATGCAGATTTTCTGATGCCTTAGTAAAACTGTTGGATTTAGCAACTTCAAGAAAGTAAGTGATTTGGCGTATATCCATCGTATGATCTCCATTCCATAAGTTTAACGAATACATTATATTCTTTTTATTCATTTTACTTATACAACTGCTGGGTGTAAACTTTTAGGAGACCAAAATGAATCCTGGAGGGGTTACTATGAGTAAATTATTGGAAAGTAAAGTTGCTCTTGTTACAGGCGCGGCGAGTGGAATTGGTTTAGAAATTGCACGTGAATTCGCTAAAGAAGGCGCAAAAGTTGTGATTTCCGATTTGAACGAAAAAGCCGTGCAACATGCAGCTGAGGAACTTACGGAACAAGGATACGAAGTCCTCTCTGCGGTTTGTGATGTAACAAACGAAGAACAAGTAGAAAAAAGTGTCTCTAAGACACTTGAAACCTTTGGACGATTGGATATTCTGGTAAACAATGCGGGGATTCAGCATGTGTCGGATATAGAAAACTTCCCGACTGATAAGTTTGAATTTATGCTGAAATTAATGCTTACTGCTCCTTTTAGTGCGACAAAAAGAGTATTCCCTTTGATGAAAAAACAAAAATTTGGCCGCATCATCAATATGGCTTCCATAAATGGTTTAATTGGTTTTGCAGGGAAAGCGGCTTATTGCAGCGCCAAACACGGTCTGATCGGTTTAACTAAAGTATCAGCATTGGAAGGAGCGGAATACGGAATTACCGTCAACGCCTTGTGCCCGGGATATATCGACACTCCATTGGTGCAAAACCAGTTAAACGATATTGCAGAGACTAGAGGCATTTCTAAAGAAAAGGTATTTGAAGAAGTCATTTACCCCTTGGTTCCTCAAAAACGTTTGTTAGCCGTGCAAGAAATCGCTGATTACGCAGTATTCCTCGCCAGTGACAAAGCGAAAGGCGTTACAGGGCAGGCAGTCGTAATGGATGGCGGTTATACGGCCCAATGATCTGAATTTCATCTGCAGGAGTCATAGCGCTTTGGATTAAATGATTTACTCTTCAAGAACCAAGCCGCTGTTCTTCTAGGAGAGACATAGCCATACAGATTGAAGTTTGAATAAAAACAAGGAGAGCAGAAATTAACATTTTTTTGACATTCGGCATCTTAACTTAAGAAAAGCCGCTTTGTTGGCGGCTTTTTTACTGGTTTTCATGAGGGAGAAGAAGCCTTTGAATAAGCGAAACGCGAAAACAAGCCGATTCTTGTCATTGATAGCATGTCCCTGTCTTTTAGTAATCATTATATATTTATCTGCTTGCCAATTCCTTAATCATCAAACCCAATTCATAAATTCCCTTTTGAAGGTCTTCAAGAGATGCATAAGCATATGATAAGCGAATATAATTCCCTTTTTCTTGAGCATAGATACTGCCGAGATTGAGAAGTATCCCTTTTGTCAAAGCTTTTGTATAAAGTAATTTCATAGATAGTGAAGGCAATATTTTTACCCAGACAAAGAATCCTCCCTTCGGCATATTCCATGCAGCGACATTCTTCAAATTGGTTTCTAAGAGACTCATGACCAATTGCCTTCTCACCTTTAATTGACTTCTCACCTGTTCTAGATGTTGCTGGTATTCACCGGATGTAAACCACTCTGCCGCTACTCTCTGAGATAACGAACTGGAGCCGTAATCTGTTTGCATTTTTATGTCGGATAAACGTTCAATCACTGGTTCCGGACCGACGATCCATCCAATCCTCAAACCCGGACTTAACGTTTTCGATAAACTGCCTATGTAAAGCACATGCCCATTTTTATCTATTGTTTTAATAGGATCTGGAGGAATCTCATCTATCCATAACTCACGATAAATGTCATCTTCAATAATGGGAAGCTGTGCATTCTCACTTGCCGCAAGGATTTCTTCCCGTCTCTTTTTTGACATTAAAATACCTGTCGGATTATGAAAACAAGGATTTGTATATAAGATAGCCCTCCCCCGTTCCCCCCTTGCCATGTGGATGTGTTCCGGCAAAAGCCCATCGTTATCCATAGGAACTCCAGTCAGCTTCATACCGGCTGATTGAAATACGTGTAATGAATAAAGATAGGACGGCTGATCGAGAAATACGGTCGATCCCCTTTGTAAAAGCCCCATTGATATAAGCTGCAAGGCTTGCAGTGCGCCCGAAACAATAAGAATGGAAGAAGGAGACGCTTGAATGCCGATTGTTCTTAAATAGCCGCTTAATGCCTCTCTCAAAGGCAAATAGCCTTTTGGTTCCTCATATCCGAATGCCTCTATGTTTTGAGATACCTTTCCCATGATCTCTTTCATAACAGCTAAAGGAAAAATCTCATGTGAAAGTTCTCCTTTACTGAGCTGTATAAGATCAGAATTTGATTCTGATTTATTGATCTCTTGAACGATTTTTTGGCTTGGCTGCTGGATTCCGGAGGTTACATACTGATCCCAATCGGGGGCGGAATTCTTAGCCAAAAGTGTCCATGTATTGTTCGTAACAACTGTCCCTTTGCCCATTCTGCCTTCGATTAATCCATCCGCCGTCAATTCCTCTAAAGCTGTAATGACTGTGCTCCTGTTCACCTCAAAGTGTTTAGCAAGCGTGCGCTGGCTTGGAATCTTACTTCCAATCGGCCATTCTCCATTTCCTATTTTCTCTTTTATAAATTGAATGATTTGTATGTACTTAGGAAGCTTTTTCATCTTTTTTTCTTCTGGAGCGCTCATAAAAAGGATCCTCCTTAAAAGTGGTTGGGTCAAAATCTATTTAACTGGTTGAAGTCATATCATCAAATCTTTATTAATATAGAAACACATTAAATAACTGGTTGGTTTTTGTAAAGAGGAGTGAGAAAGCTGCAAAAGAAAACAGTTCGAATCGGCATATCTTACAGTCTGATGATTGGGTTGTGGGCATCAGCTTTCCCGGGAATTCGCGCGGGTTTGGAGAGTTACACGCCGGAACACCTCGCTTTGTTTCGCTTGTTGATTGGGTCAATGGTGCTGGTGGTTTTTGCTATTTTGACTCATATGCGTTTACCTGACATGAAGGATATTCCTGCTATTTTATCGTTAGGATTTTTAGGTTTTGCACTATATCACATTTTGCTGAATATCGGAGAAAAAACAGTCAGCGCAGGGGTAGCAAGCTTACTCGTGACCATGACACCTATTTTTTCTGCAATGTTATCCCGTCTGTTTTTTGGTGAACATTTTGGGCTTTATAAATGGATTGGCTCTATCATAAGTTTATTGGGTGTGTCGATCATTTCATTTGGGGCAGGAAACTATACAAATTCAGTGAACGGCATTTTGTTAATCCTGCTGGCAGCTTTTTCGGAGAGTATTTATTTCGTTTTTCAAGCTCGCTATATAAAAAAATATGGATTTATTCCATTCGTTACATTCACTATTTGGGGCGGGACAGTACCTATGCTTGTATTTCTGCCTGGCTTAGGGGAAGAGTTTTTGAACGCTTCAATGAACTCAACATTGTCTATCGTTTACTTAGGTTTATTACCAACGGTTGTGCCTTACTTTGCACTTGCTTATGTAACTTCACTCGTCGGTGCTTCAGAAGCAACCATTTCACTTTATTTAACACCCGCTATAGCCTTGGTCATTTCTTGGGTGTGGTTAGGTGAAGTACCTGCGTTTATTGCACTGACAGGCGGGATGGTTACAGTCGCCGGAGTGTGTTTCACCTATCTAACAGTAAATAAAACGATAAAGATTTTAAATCCTTACTTCTTATCTAAAAAGCAATAAGGTAGATGAAGTTTAACCCCGAAAATAGAGTCATAAGCAGTTCTCCTTTTTAATGACTTGGGTGTGGTTCACAAAGTTGAGTGTATGAATTTTTTTAGAGGATTGTGGTATGTTAAACATACAAATATTAATAGAAAGCAGGTGAGCCCATGCCAAACAATAGTAAACCCAACAGTTTAATCACGGAGAAGTCCCCCTATCTGCTCCAACACGCCCACAACCCCGTAAACTGGCATCCTTGGGGAAAAGAAGCCTTCGAAAAAGCAAAACGCGAAAACAAGCCGGTTCTTGTCAGCATCGGCTATTCGACGTGTCACTGGTGTCACGTAATGGCCCACGAGTCCTTTGAGGACGAAGAGATCGCCGGTATATTAAACGATAAATTCATAGCCATCAAGGTTGATCGTGAGGAGCGGCCTGATGTGGATTCCGTGTATATGAGAATCTGCCAGCTGATGACGGGGCAGGGCGGGTGGCCGCTGAACGTGTTCGTCACCCCAGATCAGAAGCCGTTTTATGCGGGGACATATTTTCCGAAGACGAGCAAATTTAACCGTCCGGGCTTTATCGATGTGCTTGAACATCTGTCCGAAACGTTTGCGAATGACCGGCAGCATGTCGAGGATATCGCCGAAAACGCCGCCGCTCATCTTGAAGTCAAGGTTCACCCGGCCGAGGGCATGCTTGGCGAACAGGCTGTTCATGACACGTATCGCCAGCTGGCCGGCGGGTTTGATCCAGTGTACGGCGGGTTCGGCCAGGCTCCAAAATTTCCGATGCCGCATATGCTCATGTTTCTGCTTCGCTACTACAGCTATACGGGCAAGGAACAGGCTTTGGCCGGCGTAACCAAGACACTCGACGGCATGGCGAACGGCGGGATTTTTGACCACATCGGGTTCGGCTTTGCCCGCTACTCGACTGATAATGAATGGCTCGTGCCGCATTTTGAGAAAATGCTGTATGACAACGCCCTTCTCCTGACCGCATATACAGAAGCCTGCCAAGTCACGGGTAATGAGCGCTACAAACAGATTGCGATGCAGATCGTAACGTTTATTCAGCGGGAAATGATGCATGAAGACGGCAGCTTTTTCTCAGCTTTAGACGCTGATACCGAAGGCCGTGAGGGGAAATATTACATATGGTCCAAAAAAGAGGTTATGAACCTTCTCGGTGATGAACTCGGCCCGCTTTACTGCAAGGTGTATAACATCACAGATCAAGGCAATTTTGAAGGCGAAAACATCCCGCACCTCATTTTCACGCGGCGTGAGGCCATCCTCGAAGAGACCGGCCTCACCGGACATGAGCTGGCCGAACGCCTTGAAGAGGCAAGAACAAAATTGCTGGAAGCGCGTGAAAACAGAAGCTATCCGCATACAGATGACAAAGTGCTGACCTCATGGAACGCGCTCATGATTGCCGGGCTGGCAAAAGCCGCAAAGGTATTTCACGAGCCTGACTTTCTCAGCATGGCGGAAACAGCGATCCGCTTTCTCGAACGGCACCTCATGCCGGACGGGCGCGTCATGGTCCGCTATCGCGAGGGCGAAGTGAAAAACAAAGGGTTTATCGATGATTATGCTTTTCTCATCTGGGCTTATCTTGAACTGTATGAAGCGGGTTTTAATCCGTCTTATCTGCAGAAAGCGAAAACGTTATGTACAAGCATGCTGGAGCTGTTCTGGGATGAACGGCACGGAGGTTTCTTCTTTACGGGGAATGATGCCGAGACCCTTCTTGTCAGGGAAAAAGAGGTTTATGACGGGGCCGTGCCTTCCGGAAACAGCGCGGCTGCCGTACAGCTGCTTCGTCTCGGCCGCCTGACGGGTGATATATCACTGATTGAAAAAGCCGAAGCGATGTTTTCCGTGTTCAAACGGGAAATAGAGGCCTATCCGAGCAGCAACGCTTTCTTCATGCAAAGCGTACTGGCACATACAATGCCCCAAAAAGAAATCGTTGTTTTCGGAAGGAAAGATGACCCGGACAGAAAACGTTTCATTGAGGCGCTTCAGGAGCATTTCACTCCCGCCTATACGATTCTCGCCGCAGAACATCCGGAAGAGCTTGCCGGCATTTCTGACTTTGCCGCGGGTTATCGAATGATCGATGGGAGGACAACGGTCTACATTTGCGAGAATTTCGCCTGCCGGAGGCCGACGACGGATATTGATGAAGCGATGAACACCTTACAAATCAGCAGCAGAGCCTAGGCGGCCTGCTGCTTTTCTTTTTTCACAAAACGGAATGCGAGCCATGCGAAGATGATATTGATCACCAGAGTCGATATGCAATCATATATTTCATAGCCGCCGGCTGCTGTTGTAAATATCGACGGAATGCCGCCGTACACCGAATGATCCTCTGTGAGAAAGATAAATAAAAACATATTATTGGCAGCGTGACCGCCAAGGGACATCTCCAGACTGCCCGTTTTAATCGTGATAAAGGTCCAGATCATGCCGATGGTGACATATCCGATTCCCGCCCAGAGAGCTCCATTTTCCATCTCCGGATTCCCGAAATGAAGTGCGCCGAATAATCCGCCGATAATGACTGTCAGAACCACCGCGTTTGCCGTCAATTTTCCGGCGAACTGAAGCAGAAAACCGCGAAAGAGAAATTCCTCCGCAGAGGTTTGAATCGGCACCAACAAGACGGCCGCCGCTAACAGCAGCAGAAAACGTGAAGCATGGAATTCCTGAAGCATGAAACGATCCGGATGAATTGTAAAATCAATCAGCCCCGCGACAAACATCAGCACAACATATGTGCCGAATCCAAAGAAAATCCTCTTCCAGTTCAGCGACTGATTCGGTGTGATGATGGATAAAAACCGCCGTTTCATAATGAAACGAACCGCTATCCAAATGCCCGGAATCGCTATGAAATAGACGATATGCTGTAAATAAATATCCGCCAGCGGGTCACTTAATGCCCCCTCATCCCAATTTATCGTCAGTGAAGGATTGAAAGCGGACGTGAGAAACATATAAAACACGGTCAGTATGCTTCCGAAAAAGAACAAACCCACAATGACCAACAGAGAAAGGAGATATCTCGATACACTATTTTTTCCCTCTGCGGGCCGTACAAACGTATTCATATTTATGCATCAACTTCCTTTCCTTCAACATTTTACAATATAAACAAAAACAGATATAGGAAATGTTATATATTTTAAGAAGAAAGCGCTATGCCGTTTCCTTTGGCTCTGGTTATTTACACTCTGTTTTTGCCAAAAAAAGACCTTTATAATGTATTCGTCAGATAAATTCACAGTATTTTCTGATTACAATTGCAAAGTCAGGGGGTTGTTTATGAAACATCAGACATTCTCAAATGTAGCGAACCGATTAGACCGTCTCCCCATTTCACGTGTGCATTATCAAGTATTAACCGCTCTCGGAATCATCTATTTTTTTGATCTCGCTGATCTGTTTACGCTCAGCAACGTGGCTCCGGCGCTGATTGAGCATTGGGGCGTGAAGCTGTCCACCATTGCCGACATCACGGCCGCATCATTCCTGGGCATGTTTTTAGGCGCGTCCATCGGCGGAAGGCTGTCCGATCGGATCGGCAGGAAAAAAGCGCTGAATTGTTTTGTCCTTGTCTTTTCGATCTCATCTTTTCTGAATGCGCTGGCATGGGACATTCCGTCCTTAATGATTTTCCGCTTCTTGACCGGGCTCGGCGTCGCGGCCGCCATGATTGTGACGAACAGCTATTTGGCAGAATTTTTTCCATCCTCCGTACGGGGAAAATACATCTCCCTTTGCGCCATGATCGGGCTAATCGGCGTTCCCGTTACAAACGTTGTTTCCGCTTTTGTCATTCCTTTAGGCTCATGGGGGTGGCGGATCGTATTCGTATGGGGGGCAGCCGGTCTCATTTATTTCTTTTTTATCCGCCGGCTTGAGGAATCGCCGCGCTGGCACGAAAATCGGGGCGCATATGATCAGGCAAACGCCATTATGAACCGTCTTGAAGCACGTGCAGAGAAAGAAAAAGGCCCGCTTCCCGCGCCAAAAGAGGCGGCAGAAGTACATACAGTGAAGCGCGCAGGCTACTTAGGGCTGTTTCAGGGCAGGAATTTAAAGATCACCATCATCCTGTCAGCGGTATGGATTCTTGAAACCTTTGGCTTTTACGGCTTTGCTTCATGGGTGCCCAGCCTGCTGAAAAGCAACGGCATCACCATGGAAAAAACACTGTGGTACAATGTGCTTCACTCTGTCGGCGCACCGCTTGGCGCATTGCTCGGTTCCATGATATCCGAGACGTTCCAAAGGAAATGGATTCTGGCCGCAAGCGCCTTTCTGACTGCCATTGCCGGACTGTTATACGGCATGACGTTTATTCCCGTCATGATTATTGTGTTTGGGTTTGTCGTCAACGTCACGGAACGGATCTTCACCTCAAACTTATACGCCTACACATCGGAGCCGTATCCTACGGAATATCGCTCGGCCGGGAGCGGGCTGGCATACGGGCTCGGCCGTTTTTCCAACATATTCGGCTCCCTGCTCGTCGGATTTATTGCCGTTAAGCTCGGCTACATCAGCGTCTTTTTGTTCATCGGCGGCTGCTGGCTTCTATGTTCCGTTTTGTTAATCCTCTTCGGCCCGAAAACAAATGCACAGCAAATTTAATCAAAAAAACAGTGCGGAATCACTCCGCACTGTTACACTGTGATTTCTATCAAATTGCCTTCCCCATCCTCTATCACGCTCTCATAATATCCGTCACCCGTCACGCGCGGGCCGCTTACAACCTGAAATCCATCATTTTTAAACGTTTCCGTCAATTCATTCACCCGCTCCTTGCTGCCTGTAGAAAATGCGAGATGCGCCCATCCGGTCATATTCTGTGCCGGAGCTTCATCAATGCCGCCTTTTTTCATAAGTTCCAGCCTGCATCCGGAGTCAAATATCAGAAAATACGATTTGAAATCTTTTTTCTCATTATGATAAAGGTCATTGGCCTTGGCGCCGAAGTATTTCTCATAAAATTTTTTCATCCGTTCCAAGTCTTTCACCCATATCGCTGCATGTTCAATTCGCATATGTCCGCCTCCCTTTTTTTCTCAATCTATTTATAAAGCATGAAACCCATTTCAGCTCAAGACTTTTTCCGCTGAAATTGATGCATAATTTGTTTTTTAGCTGTTTCTTCGTGAAAAAACAATAAAAATGCTTCCTTTCCGACCCGTTCCAAATGAAGTTCCAGGGATGGAATATTCAATGCCCGGCTGACGCTCAGATTTCCCTCGCCGATGATCTCCGCATCCCATTTCTGTTCTTTCGCAAACTGGCACAAGCCGGCAGCCACGTCATCACTGTGCGCATAGATGGCCGTCGGCGCCTTGTCGAAACCCCAGAAGTGCTCACCCGCACGCTTTCCGTCGTCCATATCATGGCATCCGACCAGAATGCGGGTTTCATCAAGAGAGCCGAAAACCGCCTTATATGCGGTTACCTTGTCGGCCGTACTCGGGCTTTTTTCCGCTTCCCGCACACATGTAAAAGCAACGTCTTGATGTCCGCGGTTTTTCAAATACAAAAAGCTTTCTCTGTATGCTGCCTGCCTGTCATTATAAGCGCAGGGAATCTCTTGATGCTGTGTATATTCACAAGCGACAATGGGACCGTATTCCAGGTAAGGCACGGCGGTTTCCCATTCATTCGCCCGGGACGTGACAATCAGTCCGTCAATCTTTTTCATTTTCAGCAGTTCGAAATAGGTCATCTCTATAGCGGGGTCATAATTGGTGGGGAGAAGGGTTGTCACGTAATCATGGGCAAACGCTTCCTTCGTGATACCGTTTACAATTTTGTCAAAGCAGGGATGGTCACTGTACGGCAAAATCACGCCGATTGTATTGGTCTTTCCGCGAATCAGATCAATGGCGGTTCGATTAGGGGTATAATCCAGCTCCTTCATCACTTGATTCACAAGACGCCTTTTCTCCTCAGATACGTACGGGTGTCGGTTTAATACACGTGATACGGTGGCCACCGACACATTCGCCAGTTTCGCAATCTCTTTTATATTTGCCATGTGCTCCTCCATTTTCGGTGATAAAAAAGCAGCAAGAGTGGATTTCTCTTACTGCTATCTCATCATAAATCCACTGTCATTTCAACAGGACAATGGTCAGAACCCATGATATCGGCACAAATGGCCGCTTGGCTGATCCGCTGCTTCAGTCTGTCTGAAACAATGACGTAATCAAGCCGCCAGCCGATGTTTTTCTCACGTGCGTTCGTCCTGTAAGACCACCAGGAATAGGCGCCTTCCCGATCAGGATATAAATAGCGGAATGAGTCGGTAAATCCCGCGTTCAGCAGGGCGCTGAACGCTTCCCGCTCCTGCTCCGAGAAACCGGCGTTCTTCCGGTTGGCTTTCGGATTTTTTAAGTCTATCTCCCTGTGTGCGACATTCAGATCGCCGCATAAGATCACAGGCTTCTTCCGGTCAAGCTTCTGCAGATAATCCTTAAAATCGGCTTCCCATTGAAGACGGTAATCAATTCGCTCTAATCCGCGTTTGGCATTCGGCGTATAACAGTTGACGACAAACACATGCTCAAATTCAAGCGTGATCACCCGTCCTTCTTGATCATGGTCGTCAATCCCCAGTCCATAGAACACGTGCAGCGGCTTTTCTTTCGAAAAAACAGCCGTGCCTGAGTAGCCTTTTTTCACCGCATAGTTCCAATAGGCGTGATATCCTTCAGGCTGTAATGATACTTGTCCGTCCTGTACTTTTGTTTCTTGCAGACATAGAATATCGGCTTCCGTTTCTTGAACGTAAGTATTGATATCTATCTTTTTCATTACGGCACGCAAGCCGTTTACATTCCAAGACATCAGTTTCATGTGATCCCTCCTGTCCGGCTCATCCGGTATTCCAGTGTTTCAATGTTTCTGCCCTCTAATGCCAGCAGCTGCTTTTTCATTTCTAAACCGCCTCTGAATCCGGTCAGTTTCCCGTTTTTTCCGATGACGCGATGGCACGGAACCGTAATCAATACCGGATTTTTTCCAATCGCAGCGCCCACGGCTCTTACGGCTGCCGGTTTCTGAATCATTTCTGCTATATCCGAATAGGAGTATGTCTCGCCGTACGGTATGTCCATAAGCGCTTTCCATACAGCAAGCTGAAATTCTGTCCCGTAAAGATCCACCGGCACTGAAAAAGCTGATCTGCCATTGTCAATGTACTCGGACAGCTCTGCCGTGTAAGGCGCCAGCTTTTCATCATCACGTGCCAATCGGTATTGCGGCAGTGATTTTTTTGCCCACTGCTCAAGCTCTTCAAAGCTTCCATGATTTGACCCTATAAAGCAAAGCCCCTTAGATGTGGCGGCTGTATACAGGCTCCAATCATTCCGTGTGAAGAGTGTCCAATAGATCATAGGCTCTTTACTCATATTGAACCTCCCTGTCCCATTTTGGCCGTTTTTCTGTATTCTGTGGGCGAACTCCCGGTTCCCTTTTTAAAAAGGGTGGCGAAATGCGCTGTGTTTGGAATTCCGACAGTCAGAGCGATCTCCATGACTGTCATATCAGTATGCTTTAAAAGGTGTTCCGCCTTCGACAATCTTATTTTCTGTATATACGCAATCGGGGATATTCCCCTGATTTTTTTAAATGTCCGCTGTAAATGATAGGGGCTGCCGTGACACATTTCGGCCAGTACACTCAGAGTCAGGGATTCGTGATAATGGCGTTCAATGTATTCAATGATTTGAGCAATCCATTCTTCATCAGGAAGACGAAGACCGTTCGGCCGGCACCTTTTACAGGGACGAAAATGTTTCTCGAGCGCTGCATCAGCCGTATCAAACACCAGCACGTTTTCTTTATTCGGAACTCTCGATTTACAAGAAGGCCGGCAGAAAATTCCCGTCGTTTTTACTGCATAATAAAATGCCCCGTCATAAGAAGCATCATTATGTATGATTGCGCTCCACTTTTCATCAGTCAGGATATTTCTGTCTGTCTCCATCTCAGCCACCCCCTGTTTTTCAGTATAAACAAATTCATTGCATAAGTACGCGTTTTTGAATAGAGGAGCAAGATAACAAAGGTGTAAGAAGCACTTCCATGTTTCATGTGAAACATTTCGGCAGGATGGAGGGGGACTGATATAAAAAAAGAGCAGGAGCCCGCAGGCTCTTGCTCTTTTTTCGGCTTACTCGCCAGTTACGTATGGAAGTAAAGCCATTTGACGTGCGCGTTTGATCGCGATAGTCAATTTACGTTGGTATTTCGCGTTTGTTCCAGTTACACGGCGAGGTAAAATTTTACCACGCTCAGAAACAAACTTTCTAAGAAGATCTACATCTTTGTAATCGATGTGCGTAATGCCGTTAGAAGTGAAGTAACAAACCTTACGGCGTTTCGCACGACCGCCTCTGCGTCCTCCTGCCATTGTCATTTCCCACCTTTCTCGTTATGAATATAGCGATAATCTATTAGAACGGAAGATCATCATCCGAGATGTCAATCGGCTTGCCGTCGTTGGCAAATGGATCATCATTAAAGCTGTTCCCTTGATTTCGTCTCTGGTTGTTCTGATTTCCGCCGAACGGATTATCATTTTGGCCTCCGCCAAAGTATTGGCCTCCGCCGCTGTTTCCTTCGTTGTATCCGCCTGATCCAGAACCGCCGCTGTTTTTAGGCTCAAGAAATTGAACACTTTCAGCTTGGACTTCTGTCACGAAGACACGCTGTCCCTGCTGGTTTTCATAATTTCTTGTCTGGAGTCGGCCGTCTACGCCGGCAAGGCTTCCTTTTTTAAGAAAGTTTGCAACGTTTTCGGCTTGTCTTCTCCAAGTGACACAATTAATGAAATCGGCTTCACGTTCTCCGGACTGGTTCGTGAATGTACGATTCACAGCAAGAGTGAACGTGGCGACAGCCGCACCGCTTGGCGTATAACGAAGCTCTGGGTCTTTTGTCAGTCTTCCGACTAATACAACTCGGTTAAGCATATGAAAGACCACCTTTTAACATTATATATTTCAAATTGCTTATTCTTCTTCTTTAACAACGATGTGGCGAATGATATCGTCACTGATCTTAGCTAAACGGTCGAATTCAGCAACCGCTGCAGCTTCAGACTGAACGTTTAAGATTTGGTAGAAACCGTCACGAAAATCGTTGATTTCGTAAGCAAGACGACGTTTACCCCAATCTTTTGTTCCAGTGATCTCCGCTCCGTTAGAAGTCAATACGTTGTTGAAACGCTCGATAACTGCCTTCTTTGACTCTTCGTCAATGTTCGGACGGATAATGTACATAACTTCGTACTTTTTCATCTGTTTGCACCTCCTTTTGGTCTAAGCGGCCCTATAATGGGCAAGGAGCAATAATTCTATTACTCACAAGTTTATATTATACCAAAGCTCTTGTCCCTTTACAACTGTGTCCTATACATTAAATCGGAAATGAATGACATCTCCGTCTTGGACTACATATTCTTTACCTTCCAGACGCACTTTTCCGGCTTCTTTCGCTCCGGACATTCCGCCGCCTGCCAAAAGGTCTTCATAAGCAACCGTTTCAGCGCGGATAAAGCCGCGTTCAAAATCAGTGTGGATGATACCCGCACACTCAGGAGCTTTCATGCCTTTTCTGAATGTCCATGCGCGCACTTCCTGTTCGCCCGCCGTAAAGTATGTCGCAAGGCCGAGAAGAGAGTATGACGCTTTAATCAGCTGATCAAGACCTGATTCTTCAATGCCGAGCTCCTCAAGGAACATTTGCTTTTCTTCGCCTTCCAATTCAGCAATTTCAGACTCAATTTTCGCACAGACGACGATAACTTCGGCGTTTTCACCCGCGGCGTACTCCCGGATTTTCGCAACATATTCATTATCTGAAGGATCAGCCACTTCATCCTCGCTTACATTTGCTACATAAAGCACGGGTTTTGACGTAAGCAAATGAAGCTGCTTCACAAGCTTTTGCTGTTCTTCCGTAAATTCAACGGAACGGGCAGGCTTTTCTTGTTCGAAAGCTTCTTTTAATTTAGACAGAATGTCAAATTCAAAAACCGCTTCTTTGTCTTTTTGCTTTGCAAGCTTGCTTACACGCGTGATGCGTTTTTCGACTGTCTCCATGTCGGCAAGAATCAATTCAAGATTGATCGTTTCAATATCGTCAATCGGATCGACTTTCCCTGACACGTGCGTAATATTGTCATCAGCGAATGCGCGTACAACGTGGCAGATCGCATCAACCTGACGGATATGAGAAAGAAACTTATTTCCGAGTCCTTCACCTTTTGATGCGCCTTTTACGATCCCCGCGATATCAGTGAATTCAAACGCAGTCGGCACCGTTTTTTTCGGGTTCACCAATTCAGTCAGCTTTTGCAGACGTTCATCCGGCACTTCCACGATTCCCACGTTCGGATCAATTGTACAGAACGGGTAGTTGGCTGATTCGGCACCAGCCTGGGTAATTGCATTAAATAACGTCGATTTTCCGACATTCGGCAAACCGACAATTCCAGCAGTTAAAGCCATTCTTTCATCTCCTCTATATCAAACCATCATCGTATAAACGTATTGTAAACCTAGAGCAATTATAAGGAGGTTCATAGGAAAAGACAAGCTGAGAAAAAAGCATTTCCCGCCCTCTCTCTCCTTAGATTATCCTTTTTTAACCGCTACCAGACAGTCAAAAAGCGTACTTCCCATTCCATTATCGGAATTTGAATCCTTTGTGAGCATGTTGACGGAGCCTCCGAATGCCGCCCACATGCCTTCATCTATATTCACCGTCTTCGGGTGAGCCTGCTTCATGATTTTCACCCTGCCGCGCAGACGGCCGCGGTCATTGTATACCTCTGCCGTATCTCCGTCTTGAAGTGAAAGCTCCTTGGCGATATCCGGCGACAGATCCACCTGAATCTGCTGAAGCTTTTCAATAAACGGTACGTGCTGTGAATGATTGGAGCGCTGCGGGTGAATGGACAGCAGCGTATACGGATATTTCCCGGCCAGTCCGGCGTCATGATAAACAGACTCCTCCGGCACCTCCAATTGAGGGAGGCCGCTGTATCCTTTCTCTTCTGCCAGTGACGAGACGAATTCAAATTTTCCGCTCGGGGTTAAAAATTGAAAATCACTCCACGGAACCTGTTTGACCGGAAGCGGCATATGTCCTTTTTCCTTTAATTGCTCAAGGGTGATTCCTTCTTTCTCCAAAGAAGAGAGCCCCATTTTTAAGAAATCTTCCGTACTGTAATCAAAGAGCTCCCCGAATCCGAGACGCTTTGCGAGTTCCGTCCAGATCCAGCGGTCTGATTTTGCCTCTCCCTGCGGTTCCGCAAGCTTCTTGCCATATTGAACATAGTGATGATACATGCTGGAATAATAAATATCTTCCTCTTCGAAAACAACGGCCGTCGGCAGCACATAGTCACAGAGCTTCGCCGTATCGGTCATGACCGAATCAATGGCCACTGTGACCGGTGTTTTTTCAAATGCTTCCTTCACTTTTTTTGTATTCGGCACCTGTGTCAGCGGATTGCCGCACGTCACGATGATCATCTCAATCGGCGGATCGGCTGCATTCAGCGCCTCTTCGGCTTGAGTCATCATCGAAAACGTTCTCGAACTTTTCTTCAGATCAGGCCGGGTGAGCTCGGCCTTTGCAAAGCTTTCACCGACTTGCACATTTCCGAAGTTTGCGCCGCCGCCTTTGATACCGACATTTCCGCTCGCCGCAGCTAAAGCGTCAATCCACCGTATCGTCCCGCCCCCGTTTTTATATCTCTGCATCCCAAGACCCATAAAAGTGGAGGCGGGACCGTCAGCATATAAATCAGCAAGATATTCAAGCACTTCTAAAGACGTTTCTGTTTTCTCAATGATCTCCTCAATAGAAATCGTCTGCAGAAGCTTTTCTATTTCTTCAAAACCGACCGAATGCCTTTGAATGAAATCGGAATCGGTTCTGCCGGTTTGGCATAATATTTTTAAAACACCCGCCGCAAGCCAGCCATCCATGCCGGGTTTGACGGATATATACCGATCGGCAAGCTTGGCAGTCGGGTTAAAAATAGGATCAATGACCGTCAGTGTCGCTCCTTTTTTCTTCACCTGCTGCAGATGATGATAGAGGTGCATATTCGTCCGGGACACGTTTCTGCCCCATACGATCACATGCTTGCTGTGATAAATATCAAGCGGTCCATGCCCGTAAGAACGCCCGAAATCCCAGCGCTGCGCTTCAATGCCGGAACCCCAGCAAATGCTGCCCGCAATCTCCGTCACACCGCCGTATCCATTGAAAAAACGCTGGTCGAGCGCCTTCAAAAGACCGTTATTGGCGTAATCATGACTGTGCAGCACTGCGGCAGTGCCCAACGTCTCCTTAATCACCGCCATTTTTTCAGCAATTTCCTCTAACGCCTGCTCCCAGGAAATGCGGACAAATTCGCCGTCTATCTTTTTTAAAGGAAAACGAAGCCGTTCCGGCGCATTCGTTTTCGTCTCCAGCATTCTGCCCCGGCCGCAAATTTTCCCTTCCGTAATGGGATGATTCGGGTCTCCGTCTACTTTCGTCACCTTTCCATCCTCAACTGTCACCAAAAAGCCGCAGCTGTCCCAGCAATTCAGCGGGCACGCTGACTGATGCACTTTGCTCATCGGGCCTCTTCCTCTCCTCTATATGAAAAAGCATGAGCGCCAGCCCTTATGATGTAGGCTCCTCATGCTTGACGAGTACTTTTTTCAGCTTTCTCTCAAAATCTCTTCTCGGAATCATGACACTGTGGGAACAACCCGTGCATTTAATCCGAATATCCATTCCCATCCGAATGATTTTCCACCTGTTTTCACCGCAAGGATGCGGTTTCTTCATTTCAACAATATCATTCAGGCCAAAGTCTTTATCCGCCAAGACCCTTCACCTCTCTCCATAGACTGCTTTATTTATTGTACAAAAAAAAACAGGATAAGAGCAACGGCCGCACTCAAAATGAGCATTATACTTTTTTCCATCTCCCTAAAATAGGGTAAAGAAGAAGACATACCAGCAAATAAAGACTTAAAAGCCCGTAAATAGGATATAAAATGGCGATCAAATCTGAAAAACCGATTGTCGTAAAAGGCACCATCACAGCTAAAAGAAGAGATACGAGCGTCCATCTCGGCAATTTCACAAATGCAAGCATGCGGCTGGACAGCCCGAACAGACCGGTCACGGTTGTCGTATAGATGGCTAAAAAAAGCACGGCGGCCATACAAAGAAATAACGGATAAGGAGCGCCTTCAAGGACGGCGAAAAGAGGAATCTCATATTGTGTAAGACTGCCTGAAAGCTGTACAAGCGTTTCATTGTAAACAAATGAAATCATACCGAAAATCAGCCCGCTTGCAACGCTTGCGATTTTCGCTTCTCCCAGTCCCTTCATATCTTTCCCGATTGAAGAAAGAACAGCGACAACAGAAAGGATGTTTAAGGACGTGAAGGTAATGCTTGCCGGCCAATTATACTGGCGGGTCAAATCTATCGTCCACGTGTAATGATGGGTTGTCTGAAAAAAGACCAATGCATATAACAGCCCCGCTACAAGAATCGGTATCAAAATACTATTCAGAGATAATATTCCTTTTATATCCCAAAAGAATAAACCGACGGTCACAATGCAAAGAAGAAAAATACCGATCCAAAACGGCAGCTTGTACATTTGCAGCGTCACACCGCCGCCGGCAATCATAACCATCGTCATTGAAAACAAATAAAACATAATAAGCACATCATAGACTTTAGCAAGAGCCGGCCCCATCAGATGCTCAAGCACAGGTAAAAAGTGCGTTGATTGAACCCGATAGCTGATCTTCAACACAATATAAGCCGAAATCGTAAACATGACTGTAAACAATACAATAGCCAGTCCGCTTTCAACACCGAAAAACTGCCATATTTCCTGCCCGCTTGCATACCCAGCCCCAATCTGGCTGCTTAATATGAGCAGCATCCACTTCATCCCGGCTCTCCACACCCTCATCACCTCATAAAATTTCTGATCATCTCCGCATATTGCTACTATATTGAGTGACAGCGGCAAACATTCATACAAATGGGACAAATATGGTATGATAACGACGATTAACTATTCAGAAAATTTTATTTATATAAGGAGCTCAAATCATGTACATCAGGCGTTTAACCGCAAGTGATACCCAGCCTTACTCCGATATCAGGCTCAAAGCTTTAAAAGATCACCCCGACGCATTCGCCGTCAGCTATGAGGAGGAGAAAGAATGGCCGTCCGAAAAATTCAAAGCCAGGCTTGAAGCCGGCAATGCCATCGTGCTTGGCGCCTTTGAACAAGACAGACTGATAGGAATCCTCAAGATCTCCAAGCATCCGCTGTTTAAACTAAGACACATTGCGGTTATCGGTTCTATGTATATTTCCCCCAAACACCGAGGGTCAGGCGCGGGAAAAGCTTTAATGACGGAAGCCATCAGCCGTGCAAAAAAGATGAAGGACACAGAACAGCTCCATCTCTCTGTTACCTCAACAAATGAACCCGCAAAAAAACTCTACGCCCAGTTAGGATTTATCCTCTTCTCTACAGAAAAAAGAGCGCTGAAATTAGATCATCAGCGATATGTTGATGTAGATCAAATGGTCTTATTTCTTTCATGAACTTAGAGAACAATCGCTCTGGGTTCTTTTTTCTATCCCGCTCTTTTCAAACAACCGGCATGCTGATCACGCTTAAGCATAAAAAAAGGAAGCGCTGGATATACTGTAAACAACCATACAACACCAAAAACAACAATGTAATACTCGTATGACATGACAAGGAAGTGAACCTTATGAATCGAAAAGGCGGGCTTTTTTCTCAAGAACGGGCAAAACAATATGTATCTCATACGGATTCTTCTGCTGCGAATCAAATACAAGCGATCCTTACTTCATCTTTACGTAAAGCAGCCGGCAGACCGTTAGTCACCGTGTGTATCGGCACAGATCGGTCGACCGGAGATTCATTAGGTCCGCTCGTAGGAACAAAGTTAGAAAAAATGAATTTAGGCAGATTGCACGTTTACGGCACGCTGTCAGATCCTGTTCACGCCGTCAATATGAAAGACAAGCTGAAAGATATTCAACATCTACATAAAAATCCGTTTATTATAGCGGTTGATGCTTGTTTAGGCCGCGTCAAAAGCGTAGGGTCATTTCAAATCGGCGATGGGCCGCTGAAGCCCGGAGCAGGTGTTCAAAAAGACCTTCCTGAAATCGGTGACGTCCATATCAATGGAATCGTCAATGTCAGCGGGTTTATGGAGTATTTTGTCCTGCAGAATACGAGGCTTCATCTTGTTATGAGCATGGCAAATGTTTTAGCAGAGGGGTTACAGCTGACAGATAAATCAGAAGGCCGGCAGGAACGGCTCAGTCCATTTCATAAGCTGACAAGACGTATATAAAAAACCATCTTTTTTTTAAAAGATGGTTTTTACGCTTCTCTTTCAGACAATAGTTCTAGGATACGTTCAAGATCTTCATTTGAGAAAAACTCAATCTCAATCTTCCCTTTTTTCTTTTGTCTCTTTATATTTACTGTTGTTCCGAAGTAATTTTGCAAATACGATTCCCGCTCTTTTAACACCACATCTTGGACAGGTTCTTTTTTCTTTGTTTCACGTGGAACATTGTTGTTTAACTGCTGAATCAGCTGCTCAAGCTGACGGACGTTCAGCTGTTCTTCAACCACTTTCTTCACAAGCGGTTCAAGCTTGTTTTTATTTTTCAAACCAAGCAAGGTTCTGCCGTGTCCCATGGATAACGTACCTTCTGCAATGAGGTTCTGGATGCTTTCCGGCAGCGTCAGCAGTCTTAAATGGTTGGCAATATGAGGCCTGCTTTTTCCGAGCCGTTTAGCGAGCTGTTCCTGGGTTAAATCCAAATGCTTCAGCAGTGAGTCATATGCCAGAGCTTCTTCAAGCGGTGATAAGTCTTCACGCTGAAGGTTTTCCAAAAGAGCGATTTCCCGCATCAGCGATTCAGATAAATCCCGCACGATGGCCGGCACTGTCTCTTTACCGGCAAGTTTTGCGGCGCGGTAACGGCGTTCGCCGGCTACAATATCATAGCCCTTCAATGATTTTCTCACGATAATGGGCTGAAGAATGCCATGCTGAATGATGGATTCCTTCAGTTCAGCTAATGACTCATCGTCAAATTGTTTTCTTGGCTGATAAGGATTGGGGCGCAAATCACTGATTTTAATCTCTTCCACTGTCTCTTCAGACAAATCAACCTGATTAAACAACGCGTTAATCCCTTTTCCGAGCCCGCCTTTAGCCATTCGCTGCCACTTCCTTTGCTAAATCTAAATATACTTCCGCACCTCTCGAACGCGGATCGTATAATATGATCGGCTTGCCGTGACTCGGCGCCTCACTTAAACGGACATTTCGAGGAATAATGGTTTGATACACTTTATCTCTAAAGTATTTCTTTACCTCTTCTATCACTTGAATGCCGAGATTCGTTCTGGCATCAAGCATCGTCAGAAGCACTCCTTCTATCATTAAGTCGGTATTTAAATGTTTTTGCACAAGCCGAACTGTATTTAATAATTGACTCAATCCTTCAAGAGCGTAGTATTCGCACTGAACCGGGATAACGACTGAATCTGAAGCGGTAAGCGCATTAATCGTTAATAACCCGAGAGACGGAGGACAATCAATAATCATGTAATCGTAATTTTGTTTCACTGATTCTAATGCTCTTTTCAGCCTGACCTCCCGTGAGATCGTCGGAACCAATTCGATTTCCGCTCCCGCAAGCTGGATCGTGGCCGGAATGACATCTAAGTTCTCTACTGAAGTCGGTTTAATAATATCTGTAACATCTGCATCATCTACTAAAATGTCGTACACACAATGATCCACATCGGCTTTTTCAATCCCTAATCCGCTCGTTGCATTGCCCTGCGGATCAATATCAACAAGAAGAACCCTTTTACCTATGTAAGCCAAGCAAGCCCCCAGATTAACAGAAGTCGTCGTCTTCCCGACTCCGCCTTTTTGGTTCGTAATTGCTATGATTTTTCCCACGATGTCACCTACCTTCACATGAACATGTACTGTCTTGTTTCTATCTTATCAAAAAAAGAGTAAAGCGTTTTATTTTTTTCATAATTTGTTTATCAGCAAGTGAAAAAAATGTAAACGAAAAAGACACTTTCTAATATAAGTTCTCCGATAAAGTGACTTTTTTGACTGTAAAAAGACAATTCACGACACAAAAAGATAAAATTTTACATAAATAATGTATAGTGCACAATAAATCTATCATTATCTCAAAATAGTTTTTTGATTAAAATAAAAACTCCCCTGCTGATCAGGAGAGTTTTTATTTAGGTATCCGAATGGTAAGCTGGATGTACTCTTCAAATTCTTCTTCTTCAGTGTTCAGCCTGACGCCGCTGTCTTCTACCATAGACAGTGACTGACGAATCGTATTCATCGCAATTCTTGTATCCCTGCTGAACGCTTTGCGTCTCGGCTTTGGTTTCTGCTTATTCTGTTCAAGCATTTTCACCACTCTGTCTTCCGTCTGCTTAACGTTTAAGCTTTTCTCAATGATTTCCGCAAGCAATGTGACCTGAAACTCCGGCTGTTTGAGCGGAATCAGTGCTCTTGCATGACGTTCCGTAATTTTTTTCTCCATAATCGCATCCTGGACGGGTTCCGGGAGCTTTAACAATCGGAGCTTGTTCGCAATCGTTGACTGGCCTTTTCCTAAGCGCTGCGCCAAGGCTTCCTGTGTTAAATCATGAAGTTCTAACAGCCTTGCGTACGCATGAGCTTCCTCAATGGAGGACAATTCTTCCCTTTGCAGGTTTTCAATCAAAGCGACAGATGCTGTTTCCGTATCAGAAAAATCTTTAATAATTGCGGGAATCTTCTCCCATTCAAGCGTCTGTACCGCTCTCCAGCGCCTTTCACCCGCAATGAGCTCATATTGTCCTTCATCTTCTGTATGTCTGACAACAATCGGCTGAATGATGCCGTGTGTATGGATAGTCATTGCTAACTCTTTGATTTTTTCATCTGAGAAAATGGTGCGTGGCTGAAAACGGTTGGGAACGATAGCATGTACCGGTATTTCGAGTATCTCTTCTTTGTTTGTATCATGCTCAGCTATCTCCGGTTCCTCTTCCTTCTCACCAAACCCGAAGAAACGAGAGAATGAATGCTTCATGTACCTACACCACCTTTAAAAACTGCCATTTTTATAATTCTATTTTCTCATGGTTTTTCCTGCTGTATCTTCATCAATTTTGCAGAAAATATGATGGAATTGTCACATCAGGCTGTCTAAATTACCCTTCAATTGGCGATTTATTTGGAGTACCCGGTTTTCTCGGATATTTTTTCGGAGTGCTTTTCGTCTTGCGAATGATCATGATGTTCCGTTCACTTTCTTCAACAGGAAGTGTAAAGGAATGAACTTGTTCAAGCTCTCCTCCCAATACTTTAATCGCCTTTTGCCCCGCTTTCAGCTCTTCATCAGCTGCTGCTGCTTTTAGTGCCGCAAATACGCCGTTTTTCTTGGCCAGCGGCAGACAAAGCTCACTCAGGACCGACAGACGCGCCACCGCACGGGCCGTCACGAGATCGAAGCTTTCCCGTACGTCTTTCCGTTGTCCGAATGTCTCCGCTCTGTCATGGACAAATGTCGTATGCTCTAATTGTAAAGTATCAGAGAGAGTTTCCAAAAACGTAATCCGCTTATTCAGTGAATCGACGATGGTGACATGCAGATGCGGGAAACAGATTTTGATGGGCAGGCTTGGAAAACCGGCGCCGGCGCCGACATCACAAAGAGTGGTGACCTTTTCAAAATCAATATAAAATGCCGCCGTTATCGAATCATAAAAATGCTTGAGATAAACTTCCTTTTTCTCAGTGATGGATGTCAGATTCATTTTTTCGTTCCATTCCACGAGCATCCGGTAATACAACTCGAATTGCTCCAGCTGGCGGTCAGAAAGGGAAATCCCTTTCTCCGCTAAACTGGATGTAAATTCCTCTATATTCATGCCGTCATCCTTTCTATTCAGCTACCTTGGCAATACGGCCCTGCTCCAGGTATACCAGCAGGATTGAAATGTCTGCCGGATTGACGCCGGAAATACGGGACGCTTGAGCAACTGATAAAGGACGCACTTCTTTCAGCTTTTGACGGGCTTCAGTAGCAATTCCTTTAATGGCGTCATAATCAATCCGATCAGGGATTTTTTTGTTTTCCATTTTCTTCAGCTTTTCCACTTGCTGCAAGGATTTTTCGATATATCCTTCATATTTCACCTGAATTTCCACTTGTTCCGCCACATCTTGCGGAACCGGAGAATCTGCAGGCGCAAGTTTTGTCACTGTTTCATAGTTCATTTCCGGACGTTTCATTAAATCTGTGCCGCGCACTCCGTCTTTCAGCTCGCTTCCGCCGAGTGAACGGATATATTCCTGATTCTCAGGAGACGGCTTGATAATAACAGACCAGAGACGTTTTTTCTCTGCCTCGATCGCCGCTTTTTTCTTCTCAAACGCTTCATAGCGCTCATCAGAAATTAAGCCGATATCGTGGCCGATTTCCGTCAGACGAAGATCCGCGTTGTCGTGACGGAGCAGCAGTCTGTATTCCGCCCGTGAAGTCAGCAGACGGTACGGTTCATTGGTTCCTTTCGTTACCAAATCATCAATCAATACACCGATATAAGCATCGGAACGGCTGAGGATCACTTCTTCTTTTCCAAGCGCTTTGCGGCCTGCGTTGATCCCTGCCATAATTCCTTGCCCGGCTGCTTCCTCATAACCTGATGTACCGTTAATTTGACCGGCCGTGTACAGGTTAGGGATTTTTTTCGTCTCCAGTGTAGGCCAGAGCTGCGTCGGTACAATCGCGTCATACTCAATCGCGTATCCGGCTCTCATCATCTGCACCTTTTCCAGTCCCGGAATGGTCGCCAGCATCCGCTGCTGCACGTCCTCAGGAAGACTCGTGGATAAACCTTGAACGTATACTTCCTGCGTATTTCTGCCTTCCGGCTCAAGGAAAATCTGATGACGCGGTTTATCATTAAACCGAACGACTTTATCTTCAATCGAAGGGCAGTATCTCGGTCCCGTTCCTTTAATCATACCGGAATACATTGGCGAACGATGCAGGTTGCTGTCGATGATCTCATGAGTCTCAGGACTCGTGTAAGTCAGCCAGCAAGGCAGCTGATCGGTAATGTATTCAACCGTTTCATATGAGAAAGCGCGCGGAACCGGGTCCCCCGGCTGGATTTCTGTTTTGCTGTAATCAATGGAATCGCTTGAGACACGAGGAGGCGTGCCCGTTTTAAAACGGACGAGATCAAAACCGAGCTCCTCTAAGTGCTCAGAAAGTTTAATAGACGGCTGCTGGTTATTCGGACCGCTTGAGTAAGACAGATCACCGAGAATGATCCGCCCTCTTAAATACGTTCCGGTTGTCAGCACGACCGTTTTTGCCTTATATTCAGCACCGGTTTGCGTAATGACACCGCGGCACTCCCCGTCTTCAATGATTAAACGCTCGGCAATCCCTTGAAGAAGTGTCAAATTCGGTGTTTTTTCCAGCGTATGCTTCATTTCGTGCTGATATTGGAATTTATCCGCCTGCGCACGCAGCGCCCGTACGGCCGGACCTTTTCCTGTATTCAGCATTCTCATTTGAATATGAGTTTTATCTATATTTCTAGCCATTTCTCCGCCGAGCGCGTCAATTTCGCGGACGACAATCCCTTTCGCGGGGCCGCCGACAGACGGATTACATGGCATAAACGCAACCATATCAAGATTGATCGTCAAAACAAGCGTTTTGGCTCCCTGGCGCGCGGATGCGAGGGCAGCCTCAACACCGGCATGCCCGGCGCCGATGACAATCACGTCGTATTGGCCTGCTTCATACCCCATGGTTTTTTCCTCCCTTTTATTTACCTAAACAAAATTGTGAAAAGAGCTGATCAATTAAGCTTTCGTGGACGGCATCACCGATGATTTCGCCCAGCAGCTCCCAGCACCTTGTCAAATCAATTTGCACCATATCAATCGGAACATCCTGTTCAATTCCGTTCAGCGCATCATCAATCGCTTGCTTTGCCTGATGCAGAATCGAGATATGACGGGTGTTGCTGACATAGGTGAGATCTCCGCTTTCGATCGCTCCTGTATAAAATAGCGACTGAATCGCTTCCTCTAAATCTTGAATGCCTTCTTCTTTCAGCAATGAGGTCGTGACGACAGGCCGGCCTTTCGCCAGTTCCTTGACGCGCTCAGCGTCAATCTTAGCCTCAAGGTCCGTCTTATTCATAATGACAATGACATCCATTCCCTCAACCGCTTCAAACAATTTCACATCTTCTTCAGAAAGCTCTTCGCTGTGGTTAAGCACAAGCAAAATGAGATCCGCTTCCTTCAGAACCTGCCGTGACCGTTCCACACCGATTCTTTCGACGATGTCTTCTGTCTCACGGATTCCGGCGGTATCGACAAGCCGAAGCGGCACGCCTCGGACATTGACATATTCCTCAATCACATCACGCGTCGTTCCCGGAATATCGGTTACGATCGCCTTCGTTTCATGGACAAGGCTGTTAAGCAGAGAGGATTTTCCGACGTTCGGACGGCCGATGATCACGGTAGACAGTCCCTCACGCAAAATTTTTCCCTGCTCAGACGTACGGAGCAGCGCCTCGATTTCTTTCTTCACGCCGCTTGCCTTCTCCACTAAAAGCTGATGCGTCATTTCTTCGACGTCATCATATTCCGGATAATCTATATTAACCTCAACATGGGCAAGTGTTTCTAACAACTCATCACGCAGACGGCGGACAAGCGCGGAAAGCCGTCCTTCCATCTGGTTCATGGCGACATTCATGGCACGGTCCGTTTTGGCCCTGATCAGATCCATCACCGCTTCTGCCTGTGATAGGTCAATCCGTCCGTTTAAAAATGCGCGCTTCGTAAACTCACCGGGTTCTGCCAGTCTCGCACCTTCTCTTAAAGCAAGCTGGAGCACCTGATTAACCGTCACAATACCCCCGTGACAGTTGATTTCAATGACATCTTCCCTTGTGAATGTTCTGGGCGCTCTTAAAACAGACACCATGACTTCCTCAATAATCCGTCCCGTCGTGCTGTCCGCGATATGCCCGTAATGAATGGTATGCGATTCTGCCGAACTGAGCGTTTTGCCTTTCGGACCCTTGTACATTTTGTCGGCGATCTTTACGGCTTCCGGGCCGCTCAGCCGAACGATCGCGATCGCGCCTTCACCCATCGGAGTTGAAATCGCTGCAATTGTATCCATGCTGTTCACCTCTCTTTATCTCTGTTTCCATCTATATAAAAAATTTTATTTACGCCAAAATTAAAAGATAACATAGTTTGGTTTGAAGTGGAAGATACGTTATCCACAAAGGCAGAAATTCATCCCTTATTACTTTAACTTATCCACATGTGAATAACAATTAATTTTATTTCCTAAAACCTTTTTTATCAACAGCATAGACCGAAAAAGAAAAAACTTAAACGCGAAAAGTGCGATTCTGCTTAGGAATAGAGCCATTTTTACCAATAAAAAAACCGAAGTTCCGATTTTACCCGGACTTCGGTTTTCTGCTATCTTTATGGGAAATAACGAGATGGCGGTATCGGCCTTCACCGGTAGAAAACGTTTTGATATTTGGATGCTTTGACAGCGCGTCATGGATGATTTTTCTTTCACCTGACGGCATCGGTTCTAAATGCACATCTTTTTTCGTTTTCGACACTTGCTTGGCCAGCCTGTTTGCCAGCTGCTCCAGAATTTCTCTTCTTTTCCGCCGATAATTCTCAGCGTCGACAACGGCTTGGCGATACTGGCCGGAGCCGCGGTTCAAAACAAGCTGCGTCAATGTTTCCAGGGCATTGAGTGTTTGTCCTCTTTTGCCAATAAGCAGCGCCGCTTTTTCACCTTTAATGTGAAAACAGACTGTTTTCTTGTTTTCTTCCGTAACAATCTCAGAAGGTCCGGCAATGGAATGGATGATTTCTTCCAAATACACTTTCGCTTCATGAACAGGATTTTTTTTCTCTTCCAGTTCTACGATCGCATTCTTTTTTCCGAAAATACCCAAAAACCCTTTGTATTCTTCTTGCACCACCGTTATTTCTACTTGATCTTTCGTCAGTTGAAGTTCCTGAAGGCCTGATTGAACTGCTTCTTCGACATTCCGTCCCGCAGCAGTCACCTTCTTCACTTTTTCTTTCCTCCCGCTTTCTGCGTTTCCGGATCGTGTTTAATGTCAGGTCCTTTAATAAGGAATGTCTGAGCAATCATAAACAGGTTTCCGACTACCCAATACAGAGAAAGCGCGCTCGGGAAGTTGATCGCAAATACGATGATCATGATCGGCATAATCCATACCATCATTGCCATTTGAGGATTCTGAGTCGGATTTCCGGCCATCATCAGCTTCTGCTGGACAAAAGTGGCCACACCGGCAACGATAGGAAGAATATAGTAAGGATCCTTCTCTCCTAAATCAAACCATAAAAAGCTGTGCTGTGATATGGCTTGCGTACGCATAATGGCGTGGTAGAATCCGATCAAAATCGGCATTTGAATCAGGATCGGGAAACATCCCGCCAGCGGGTTTACCCCGTGCTTTGAAAACAGGGCCATCGTTTCCTGCTGAAGCTTCTGCTGCGTTTTTTGATCTTTAGAGCTGTATTTTTCTCTGAGCTTCTGCATTTCAGGCTGCAGCGCCTGCATCGCTTTTGAGCTTCGAAGCTGCTTGATCATCAGCGGCAGAATCAGCAGACGAATTAAAATCGTAACGATGATGATCGATAAACCATAGTTATCGCCCGTCAGTTTCGCTACGTACGTAATGACTTCTGACAATGGATACACAACATATTTGTCCCAGAAATGCGGACTATTCGCCGTAATCGGCTCTTTCACACTCGAGCACCCGGCCAGCAGCACGAGCATACCGACCATACTCAGTAGTAACCATATTCTCCTTTTCAAGAACGTTTCCTCCTATACCAATCTTTATGAACCTTGTATGTATTTTAGCATCTTTCAGTTTCAAATGGCGTTCATTTTTCGCCAAATAAAAGGAAGCGCTTTTAAAAACGTGAAGAAAACAAAATATGAGCTATTTTGACGAAGATTTCTTATATAATGAGGTTTTTCTGAATAAGTGCTGCAGACTCTTTTTCGTTTCTTCAAAACTGAGGTCGCCGGCGGGTTTTCTTGCGATAATAATAAAATCTTTCGGCTTGAGCAGCTCTTTTTCCTCCTGAACAGCCTGTCTGATTAACCGCTTCACCCGATTGCGCACGACGGCATTGCCGATTTTTTTACTGACAGAAAGCCCTACCCGGAGCTCTTCCTGTTTCGGCTGATCAAGCGTATACAGCACGAACTGGCGGTTTGCCATAGACGTTCCGCGTTTAAACACTTTTTGAAAATCTTCATTTTTCTTTAACCGATTTCGCTTCTTCACTTTAATTCACTCCGATATTCACTCGCAGAAACTTTTATTTCTATCTAAAAAAAACGGGCCGCCGGAATACTGAAGAAATTTCTCCAGTACCGGGCGACGCATGACATCTCACTCTCTTAATGTGAAAAAAGACCACTGACATTATTCAGTGGCCTAAGCTGATAATACTTTTCTGCCTTTGCGGCGACGGCGTGCTAATACTAGACGACCGTTTTTTGAACTCATACGGCTTCTGAAGCCATGAACTTTACTGCGTTTACGGTTATTCGGTTGGAATGTTCTTTTCATTTATGACACCTCCCTCGAGGAATAGCTGTTAAAGACAGTCTTACTTATTATATTTGTGCTGCCTATTCATTGTCAACTTCAGCAGTGCTTTTATTTCTTACAACCATAATAGGATAACATACCTTAACCAGTTTAGAAACCTTATTTTTCATATTCCTTTTTTTAACGCAAAAAAAAAAGCCGCGCTCCCCCGAAAAAACGACATGTGGATAGTTTTTTGGCCTTTTTTTAATATCCACAGCCGTTATCGACAACATTTTCACATTGCTAACCCCTGTGGACAAAGATTTTTCAACAAGTTGTCAGGTTTGTGGATAAGATTACGAGAACCATTGCAAGTCCTCGCTTAATTTGATATTATATTTGTGTTTTAACTCTTAATTACTTATCCAGCCCATTCTCTTTATCCACAAACTGTGGATAAGTTGTGGATTGTTTTCACACAGCTTGTGTAGATTGTTGTCCACAACTTGTGGAATTTGTCGAAAAGCTGTTTTTCTACTATACTATATGTTTTCAACATTTCGTGTGTACGAATGGTCAGAGCCATATGCTCTTTTTTTGTGTTCTATAACAGGGAAAGGGCGCTGATTTTTAAAGAAAAGGAGGGCTGTGCCGGATAATGGAGAATATATTGGATCTTTGGAATCAAGCTCTAGCTCAAATTGAGAAAAAGCTAAGCAAACCGAGTTTCGAAACTTGGATGAAGTCGACGAAAGCCCATTCGCTGCAAGGGGATACCTTAACCATCACCGCTCCCAATGAATTTGCCAGAGACTGGCTGGAGTCCAGGTACTTACATCTCATTGCAGATACCATATACGAATTAACCGGGGAAGAATTGAGCGTCAAATTTGTCATTCCTCAAAATCAGGACGAAGAAAACTTTTTACCGAAACCGCAAGTGAAAAAAGCGGCAAAAGAGGAACCGTCTGATTTTCCCCAAAGCATGCTCAACCCGAAATATACATTCGACACATTCGTCATCGGATCGGGAAACCGATTCGCCCATGCAGCATCACTGGCTGTGGCGGAAGCACCCGCTAAAGCGTACAACCCTTTATTTATATACGGGGGAGTCGGCTTAGGAAAAACCCACTTAATGCACGCGATCGGCCATTATGTCATTGATCATAATCCTTCAGCCAAAGTGGTGTACCTGTCTTCTGAAAAATTCACAAATGAATTCATCAACTCAATCCGCGATAATAAAGCCGTTGATTTCCGCAACCGCTACCGGAACGTTGATGTACTTTTGATAGATGATATTCAATTTTTAGCCGGAAAAGAACAAACACAGGAAGAGTTTTTCCATACATTCAACACGCTTCATGAAGAAAGCAAACAAATCGTGATTTCCAGCGACAGACCGCCGAAAGAGATCCCAACCCTTGAAGACCGCCTGCGTTCGCGGTTCGAATGGGGATTGATTACGGATATCACACCGCCGGATCTGGAAACGCGGATTGCCATCCTGAGAAAAAAAGCGAAGGCGGAAGGTCTTGATATTCCGAACGAGGTCATGCTTTACATCGCGAATCAGATTGACAGCAACATCCGCGAACTGGAAGGGGCATTAATCCGGGTTGTCGCCTATTCATCCTTAATCAATAAAGACATTAACGCAGACCTGGCTGCAGAAGCATTGAAAGATATTATTCCGTCTTCTAAGCCGAAGGTCATTACGATAAAAGAGATTCAGCGGATTGTCGGACAGCAGTTCAACATTAAGCTTGAAGATTTCAAAGCGAAAAAGCGCACGAAATCCGTGGCGTTCCCAAGACAAATTGCGATGTATCTTTCAAGAGAAATGACGGATTCTTCTTTGCCTAAAATCGGGGAAGAATTTGGCGGCAGAGACCATACAACCGTCATTCACGCCCATGAAAAGATTTCAAAACTGCTGATTGATGACGAGCAGCTTCAGCAGCAGGTGAAAGAAATAAAAGAACTGCTTAAATAATAGTGCCCTCGGATGAATCGGGGAAAGTGTGAATAACTTTTTCATAGCCATACACAGTCTGTCCACATGTGGATAGGCTGTGTTTCCTGTCTTTTTCACAACTTATCCACAAATCCACAGGCCCTACTATTACTACTGCTATTTTTAAAATATATTAATTATATTATCCGTTAGGAGGATAAACATGAAATTTACGATTCAAAAAGATCGTTTAGTCGAAAGTGTACAAGACGTTCTAAAAGCCGTTTCATCCAGAACCACAATTCCCATTCTCACCGGTATTAAGATCGTCGCCTCAGATGAAGGAGTATCTTTCACAGGAAGTGACTCTGATATTTCAATCGAGTCATTCATTCCGAAAGAAGAAGATGATAAAGAAATCGTGACGATCGATCAGCCGGGAAGTATCGTGCTGCAAGCCCGTTTCTTCAGCGAAATCGTTAAAAAACTTCCGATGGCGACTGTTGAAATCGAAGTTCAAAATCAATATTTAACGATTATCCGTTCCGGAAAAGCCGAATTTAATTTAAACGGCCTTGATGCAGATGAATATCCGCATCTGCCGCAAATCGAAGAGCATCACGCCATTCAGATTCCGACGGATCTTTTGAAAAACCTGATTCGCCAAACCGTGTTCGCTGTGTCCGCCTCAGAAACACGCCCTATCTTGACAGGTGTAAACTGGAAAGTCGAAAACGGTGAATTATTATGCACTGCCACGGATAGCCACCGACTCGCTTTAAGAAAGGCGAAGCTTGATATTCCGGAAGACAGCTCTTATAACGTGGTCATTCCTGGGAAAAGCTTAACCGAGCTGAGCAAAATTCTTGATGACAACCAAGAACTGGTTGATATCGTCATTACAGAAACCCAAGTTCTGTTCAAAGCGAAAAACGTATTGTTCTTCTCAAGATTGCTTGACGGAAACTATCCGGACACGACCAGCTTAATTCCGCAGGAAAGCAAAACGGAAATCGTCGTGAACACGAAGGAATTTTTACAGGCGATAGACCGTGCTTCTTTATTGGCGAGAGAAGGCCGCAACAACGTTGTAAAGCTTTCTGCCAAACCGGCGGATTCGCTGGAGATTTCATCAAATTCTCCGGAAATCGGGAAAGTGGTCGAAGCTGTGCTGGCTGACCAGATTGACGGCGAGGAATTAAATATTTCATTCAGTCCAAAATATATGATGGACGCACTGAAAGTACTTGAAGGAGCGGACATCCGTATCAGTTTTACGGGAGCGATGAGACCGTTTCTTATCCGTACGCCGAATGATGAAACCATCGTTCAGCTCATCCTTCCGGTCAGAACGTATTAATCAAACAGAATGTGCTGCCGGCTTAGTTCGGCAGCTTTTCTATTCATCAGCCGCTCCCTCAAGTTTTCCCTTTCCTTATTTCAGGATTTTTTAGTACAATTAGATATTAGTGATATTTGAAAGAGGTCGATATTATGGCAAATCCGATTTCGATTGATACAGAAATGATTACGCTTGGCCAGTTTTTAAAATTAGCCGATGTGATTCAGTCCGGCGGCATGGCGAAGTGGTTTCTGAGCGAGCATGAGGTGACTGTCAACAATGAACCTGACAATCGCCGCGGCAGAAAGCTTTACGTTGGAGACGTGGTCGCGATTGAAGGATTTGGTTCATTTCAAGTCGTCAATTAAAGCGGGTGACAGCGGTTGTATATCCAAAATTTAGAATTAACATCCTACCGTAATTATGAGCGCGCTGAGCTTCAATTCGAAAACAAGGTGAATGTGATCATCGGGGAAAATGCCCAAGGCAAAACCAATCTGATGGAAGCCATCTATGTCCTTTCGATGGCAAAATCACACCGCACCTCAAATGACAAAGAACTTATACGGTGGGACGAAGACTATGCTAAAATAGAAGGAAGAGTGATGAAGCGAAACGGGGACATCCCGATGCAGCTTGTCATCTCCAAAAAAGGTAAAAAGGGCAAGGTCAATCATATAGAGCAGCAAAAACTCAGTCAGTATGTCGGAGCGCTGAACACCATTATGTTTGCCCCTGAGGATTTAAATCTCGTCAAAGGAAGCCCCCAGGTGAGGAGGAGATTTCTCGATATGGAGATCGGGCAGGTTTCTGCCGTTTATCTGTATGATTTATCTCTTTATCAAAAAATCCTTTCACAGCGGAATCATTTTCTGAAACAGCTGCAAAGCCGGAAACAGACTGACCGGACCATGCTTGACGTTCTCACTGATCAGCTGATTGAAGCAGCCGCAAAAGTTGTCGCCAAACGTCTGCAGTTTACGGCGCAGCTTGAAAAATGGGCGCAGCCGATCCATTCCGGCATTTCCCGGGGACTTGAAGAACTGACGCTTAAGTACCACACGGCGCTTGATGTATCAGATCCCAAAGATTTGTCGAAAATAGGTAACAGCTACCAGGAGTCTTTTTCGAAATTAAAAGAAAAAGAAATAGAACGAGGCGTCACATTATTCGGACCGCATCGGGATGATGTCCTTTTTTATGTGAACGGACGCGATGTGCAGACGTACGGTTCGCAGGGACAGCAGCGTACGACGGCTTTGTCTTTGAAGCTGGCCGAAATAGATTTGATTCATGAAGAAATCGGAGAATACCCCATTTTACTTTTGGATGATGTACTAAGCGAGCTGGATGATTACCGACAGTCCCATTTGCTTCATACGATCCAAGGCCGTGTGCAGACATTTGTCACCACGACAAGCGTGGATGGCATTGACCACGATACCTTACATCAAGCAGGAATGTTCCGTGTGGAAAACGGTACGTTAGTGAAGTGAAGAAATGAGGTGAGCGATTGTATATTCATTTAGGTGACGACTTTGTCGTTTCAACACGCGATATCGTCGGCATTTTTGACTGCAAGGTCAATGTATCGCCGATCGTTGAAGAATTTCTGGACAGACAGAAAGAAAAAGTAGTGCCGTCCGTAAACGGCACGCCAAAGTCTATCGTAGTCACGACTGAGAATATATATTACTCTCCCTTATCTTCCGGCACACTGAAGAAACGTGCGCAATTTATGTTAGAAATAGATTCTTAGCGGATCTTTACAATGAATATATCGTTTAAGAAAAGTGTAGGTGAATGTGCATGGCTATGGAACAGCAGCAAAATAGTTATGATGAGAATCAGATACAGGTATTAGAAGGTTTGGAAGCTGTTCGAAAGAGACCGGGGATGTACATCGGATCAACTAACAGCAAAGGCCTTCACCACTTGGTGTGGGAAATCGTCGACAACAGTATTGACGAAGCCCTGGCCGGTTATTGTACAGATATTAACATCGAGATTGAAAAAGATAACAGCATTACCGTTAAGGACAACGGGCGCGGAATTCCGGTCGGTATCCAGGAGAAGATGGGCCGCCCTGCGGTTGAAGTCATCATGACCGTTCTCCACGCCGGCGGTAAATTTGACGGAAGCGGATATAAAGTATCCGGCGGTCTTCACGGTGTAGGGGCATCTGTCGTAAACGCCTTGTCGACCACTCTTGACGTTACGGTTCATCGTGACGGAAAAATCCACTATCAGGCGTACGAGCGCGGTGTACCTGTGGCCGATCTTGAAGTGATCGGTGATACTGATAAGACCGGAACGATTACGCACTTCGTTCCGGATCCGGAAATCTTCAAAGAAACAACCGTATACGACTATGATCTGCTTTCAAACCGTGTCCGGGAATTGGCCTTCCTGACAAAAGGCGTAAACATCACGATTGAAGACAAACGTGAAGGACAAGAACGGAAAAACGAGTACCACTACGAAGGCGGAATCAAAAGCTATGTTGAGTACTTAAACCGTTCCAAAGAAGTCGTTCATGAAGAGCCGATTTATATCGAAGGCGAGAAAGACGGCATAACGGTTGAAGTTGCATTGCAATACAACGACAGCTATACAAGCAATATTTATTCTTTCACGAATAATATCAACACATACGAAGGCGGGACGCACGAAGCCGGATTTAAAACCGGTCTGACCCGTGTCATAAACGACTATGCAAGAAGAAAAGGGATTTTCAAAGAAAATGATCCGAATTTAAGCGGGGATGATGTGAGAGAAGGGCTGACTGCCATTATTTCAATTAAGCACCCTGATCCGCAATTCGAAGGGCAGACGAAAACCAAGCTCGGCAACTCCGAAGCGAGAACGATCACTGATACGCTGTTTTCTTCTGCGCTGGAAACATTCCTTCTTGAAAATCCGGACTCAGCCCGCAAAATCGTTGAAAAAGGTTTAATGGCCGCAAGAGCGCGGATGGCAGCGAAAAAAGCACGGGAATTGACCCGGCGCAAAAGTGCGCTTGAGATTTCCAATCTGCCGGGCAAACTGGCGGACTGTTCTTCTAAAGATCCGAGCATTTCCGAGCTGTATATCGTAGAGGGTGACTCTGCGGGCGGATCAGCGAAACAAGGACGGGACCGTCATTTCCAAGCTATTCTGCCGCTGCGCGGTAAGATTCTGAACGTTGAGAAAGCCAGACTTGATAAGATCCTCTCAAACAATGAGGTCAGATCAATGATCACGGCTCTCGGAACAGGAATCGGAGAAGATTTTAATCTTGAAAAAGCGCGTTATCATAAAGTGGTCATCATGACGGATGCCGATGTTGACGGCGCCCACATCAGAACGCTTTTATTAACGTTCTTCTACAGATACATGCGGGAAATCATCGAAAACGGCTATGTCTACATTGCCCAGCCGCCGCTTTATAAAGTGCAGCAGGGAAAACGGGTGGAATACGCTTATAACGATAAGCAGCTTGATGAGCTGTTAAAAGAGCTTCCGCAATCACCTAAGCCCGGCCTCCAGCGTTATAAAGGTCTTGGAGAAATGAACGCGACTCAGCTTTGGGAAACGACAATGGACCCTGCGACCAGAACGCTTCTGCAAGTCAATCTTGAAGATGCAATGGACGCTGACGAGACTTTTGAAATGCTGATGGGTGACAAAGTAGAACCGCGGAGAAACTTCATAGAAGCAAACGCCAGATACGTGAAAAATCTTGATATTTAACCAAGAAAGCCTTATTTTCGTTAAGAAATAAGGCTTTTTTCTCAAAGCGGCTTCTAAAGCCTCTGAAAACCCGCAAAACCCGTATATTCTACTAAATTAATGTGTATAAACACAAGTTTATTGATATAATGGAGAATAGTGAAATCGTATTGAAGATCATAATGGACAATCTACTCCCACATTATTTCATGTGATACTTCAGGGAGGTTTTTTTAATGAGTGAACAAAACACACCACAAGTACGTGAAGTCAATATCAGTCAGGAAATGCGGACATCCTTCCTGGACTATGCAATGAGCGTTATCGTCTCCCGGGCGCTTCCGGATGTGCGTGACGGTCTGAAGCCGGTTCACAGGCGGATTTTGTACGCAATGAATGATTTAGGCATGACCAGTGACAAACCATATAAAAAATCTGCCCGTATCGTCGGTGAAGTTATCGGTAAGTACCACCCGCACGGTGACTCAGCGGTTTACGAATCAATGGTCAGAATGGCGCAGGATTTTAACTACCGCTACATGCTTGTTGACGGACACGGCAACTTCGGTTCGGTTGACGGCGACTCAGCGGCCGCGATGCGTTACACAGAAGCGAGAATGTCAAAAATCGCAATGGAAATCCTCCGGGACATTACGAAAGATACGATTGATTATCAAGATAACTATGACGGCGCAGAAAGAGAACCTGTCGTCATGCCTTCGAGATTTCCGAATCTGCTCGTCAACGGAGCTGCCGGTATTGCGGTCGGAATGGCGACAAATATTCCTCCGCATCAGCTTGGGGAAGTCATTGAAGGCGTGCTTGCCGTAAGTGAGAATCCTGAGATTACAAACCAGGAGCTGATGGAATACATCCCGGGCCCGGATTTTCCGACTGCAGGTCAGATTTTAGGCCGGAGCGGCATCCGCAAGGCATATGAATCCGGACGGGGATCCATTACGATCCGGGCTAAGGCTGAAATCGAAGAGACATCATCGGGAAAAGAAAGAATTATTGTCACGGAACTTCCTTATCAGGTGAACAAAGCGAGATTAATTGAAAAAATCGCAGATCTTGTCCGGGACAAAAAAATCGAAGGAATTACGGATCTGCGTGACGAATCCGACCGTAACGGAATGAGAATCGTCATTGAGATTCGCCGTGACGCCAATGCTCACGTCATTTTGAATAACCTGTACAAACAAACGGCCCTGCAGACGTCTTTCGGAATCAACCTGCTGGCGCTCGTTGACGGACAGCCGAAGGTACTAAGCCTGAAACAATGTCTGGAGCATTATCTTGATCACCAAAAGGTTGTGATCCGGCGCAGAACGGCTTACGAACTCCGCAAAGCGGAAGCGAGAGCTCACATTCTGGAAGGTTTAAGAATTGCTCTCGATCATTTAGATGCCGTTATTTCTCTTATCCGCAATTCCCAGACGGCTGAAATTGCGAGAACAGGTTTGATCGAACAATTCTCACTGACTGAAAAACAAGCGCAAGCCATTCTGGATATGCGCCTTCAGCGATTAACCGGTCTGGAGCGCGAAAAGATTGAAGAGGAATATCAATCACTTGTTGCGCTTATCGCCGAGCTGAAAGATATTTTAGCCAATGAAGCAAGAGTTCTTGAGATCATTCGTGAAGAGCTCAATGAAATCAAAGAGCGTTTCAATGATGAGAGACGCACTGAAATCGTGACGTCCGGTCTTGAAACAATTGAAGATGAAGATCTTATCGAGAGAGAAAATATCGTCATCACACTGACCCATAACGGCTATGTTAAACGTCTCCCGGCGTCCACATACCGCAGCCAAAAACGGGGCGGAAAAGGCGTACAGGGAATGGGAACGAATGAAGATGACTTTGTGGAACACTTAATTTCCACATCAACGCACGATACGATCCTGTTCTTCTCTAATAAAGGGAAGGTATACCGTTCTAAAGGATATGAAATCCCTGAATACGGCCGTACGGCAAAAGGCATTCCGATTATTAACCTTCTGGAGGTTGAAAAAGGCGAATGGATTAATGCTATTATTCCGGTCAGCACGTTTGATGAGGAGCAATACCTCTTCTTTACGACCAAACAAGGGGTGTCGAAACGTACGGCACTGTCCCAGTTTGCGAATATACGGAATAACGGGCTGATCGCCCTAGGTCTCCGGGAAGACGATGAACTGATGGCCGTCCGCCTGACTGACGGCAAGAAACAAATCATCATCGGAACGAAGAACGGTTTGCTGATCCGTTTCCCTGAAGCAGATGTAAGACAAATGGGACGCACAGCTGCGGGTGTTAAAGGCATCACGCTGACAGACGATGATGTCGTGGTAGGCATGGAGATTCTTGAAGAAGACTCCCATGTCCTCATAGTGACAGAAAACGGCTACGGCAAACGCACACCGGCTTCAGAATACAGAGTTCAAAGCAGGGGCGGAAAAGGCCTTAAAACATGTAAAATCACTGACAGCAACGGTCCGTTAGTAACCGTGAAAGCAACAAAAGGCGAAGAGGACTTAATGATTATTACGGCAAGCGGCGTGTTAATCAGAATGGATATTAATGATATTTCCACTACGGGACGCGTAACACAAGGCGTCCGTCTGATCCGCATGTCTGATCAAGAGCATGTAGCCACTGTGGCGCTTGTGGAAAAGAATGAAGAAGAGCCGGAAGAAACGGAAGAAGTATAAACGTAGAAGCGCAGCTGTAGCAGGCTGCGCTTTTACTATATAAAGAAATGAAAAAAAGCTTTGACACATAGTGATGATGCTGATATAATCATTTTTGTTGTCTTTTTAATAGAAAGGCAAGCCTAGCGAAAATATTTTTTTAAAAAGTATTGACCTAGCAAACTGAAAATGTTATGATTAAGAGGTCGCTTCGAGAGAAGCAACAAAGTTCTTTGAAAACTAAACAAGACAAAACGTACCTGTTAATTCAAAGTTTTAAATAAATCGCACAGCGATGTGCGTAGTC
>NZ_JBYTDS010000019.1:0-55087 GCF_058791615.1 Bacillus sp. EB106-06-01-XG163 | reverse complement strand
AACACGGAAGTTAAGCTCTTCAGCGCCGATGGTAGTCGGGGGTTTCCCCCTGTGAGAGTAGGACGCCGCCAAGCTATATTATGGTAAAGGCAGCTCATCATGAGCTGCCTTTTTTGTTTTTGAATAAAAACAAAACAAACACCGAAATACGGAAACGCCCATATACTAATTGCAAACTTCAAAAAGGTCCAAATTGTGTATACAATCAACAGCTTAAGGGAAGGCTATTCATACGGAGGTGGGCAAAATGAATGAAACGTCCAGCCATGAAGAAACATGTATTGTGTGTGAAACCAAAAAAAGCAGGGGAATCCATATTTATACGAAATTTATATGTTTAGAGTGTGAGAAGAAAGTAGTTTCCACTCCGACCTCTGATCCGAATTATGAATTTTTCGTTCGTAAACTGAAAAGCCTTCATACACCGACGTTATATTCTTAACCCTGAAAAGGGTCTTTTTTTTGCCTGAAATCAGAGGAGTTTTTACACTTTTTATAAAAGAACTGATACGATAAGAAGAGGAACTTGTTTAGACATGGAATGTAATAGATAATACTGATAAAAGTGAATAAATAGGAGTCGATCAAGTATGAAACCGTTTATTCAATATATGAAATGGACGCTTTGCGGCAGCACAGTTTTTGTATTAGCGGGGATAACCTTCTTTACGATAGGGCATCAGCCTTTTCTGTATTCGCTTTTATATGGGGCAGCCGGCGGAGCCGCTGTCAGTGCGGCCGGCCTGTGGAATGCGAAGCGTCTCTTTTTAAAAAAACACCGGCTGACAAGAAAAGAATATGCTTATATCAAGGAAAATCTTGAGGAAGCAAAGGGTAAAATCATCCGATTACGCAGGGCGCTTTTTCGCTCTAAAAGTATACAAATGCTGAAGCAGAATGCAGAGATACTGCGGATAACCCGACGAATATATCTGCTCACAAAGCAGGAGCCGAAGCGTTTTTATCAGGCAGAGCGTTTCTATTATCAAACGCTTGATTCTGTTGTAGAACTGACGGAAAAGTATGCTCTGCTCTCCTCACAGCCGCGAAAAAATAAAGATTTATCAATGTCCTTGAGTGAGACGAGGATGACTCTGGCAGGGCTTTCCAGAAGGCTGGAAGAGGATCTTCATGAACTGATGAAGGAGGACATCGACGACCTGCACTTTGAATTAGATATGGCAAAGCATTCACTGAGAAAATAAGAAAGGAAGAAGGAAATGGCCAAAGACCGTTCCGACGACAGCATGGGCGCCCAAAATGACCAGACCCCTCTAAAGCTTGCAGATACGCTGCCGGAAGAAAAAAGAGAAGCGGCACTTCAGCTCGCTGAAAAACTGGACCCTGAGAACATGCAAAGCATTGTTTTGTTTGGTTCACAGGCGCAGGCGAATCTTCTGGAATTTTCCCATACGATGATAGAGCACGTGCAAAGAAAAGATGCAGGAGAGATGGGACAAATATTGGCTGATCTGATGATGAAGCTTGACCAGGTAAACCCTGATGATCTGCAGATGAAGAACAAAGGGTTTTTCGCCCGGCTGTTTAAAAGGGTGTCCGGTTCTGTGCAGGAAGTGCTTTCGAAATATCAAAAGACAAGTGTGCAGATTGACCGTATCAGCAGAAGGCTGGAACATTCTAAAAATGTGCTGTTGAGTGACAATAAATTGTTAGATCAGCTGTACGCCCAAAATAAACAATACTTTACTGATTTAACTATGTATATAGTAGCGGGGGAATTAAAATTAGATGAGCTGAAAACAAAGCTGATACCCGAAGCGGCAAGAAAAGCCGAATTACAAAAACACAATCAAATGGCCGCGCAGGAAGTGAATGATCTTCGCCAGTTTGCCGACCGTCTGGATAAGAGGGTGCATGATCTGCTGCTGAGCAGGCAGATTACGCTTCAGAGTGCGCCGCAAATCCGCCTGATTCAAAACACGAATCAGGCACTGGCAGAGAAAATTCAGTCCTCCGTTGTTACGGCTATTCCTTTATGGAAGAATCAAGTCGCCATCGCGCTGACGCTTATGAGGCAGCGGAGTGCGGCAGATGTGCAGCAGAAGGCGGCGGATACGACAAATCAATTGCTGCTGAAAAACGCTGAACTTCTGAAAACAAGTACAGTCGAGACCGCGAAAGCCAATGAGCGCGGACTTGTTGAGGCAGAAACCCTCAAAAAAGTGCAGGAAAGCTTAGTCAGCACACTTGAAGAAATCATGTCTATTCAAGCAGAAGGCAGGATGAAACGCAGGCGTGCCGAGGAGGAGCTTGTTATCATGGAAGGCGATTTAAAAAAGAAGCTGCTTGATATGAGGTCCGGCCGGGATAACGGCTAGATGGCAAAAAGTCTTAGCTTTAAGTTGGCTCGCAGGCACGATATAATAAGAAAGACAGGCAAAGGATTTGTTTAAAAATGGACACACCTTTATATACAGCGCTGATGAAGCATGCGCACCGAAATACGTATTCTTTTCATGTTCCGGGACATCACAATGGAGATGTCTTTTTTGATGAAGCCAAATCTGTATATCAATCTCTTTTATCTATTGATATGACTGAGATCACGGGTCTTGATGACTTGCATCACCCGACGGGGGTCATTAAGGAAGCGCAGGATTTGGTGAGCAGATTTTACGGCTCTCAGGAAAGTTTCTTTCTCGTCAATGGAACGACCGCCGGCAATCTGGCGATGATTTTAGCTGTTTGTGAACCGGGTGAACCCATTCTGATCCAGCGTAATTGTCACAAGTCTGTTTTCCATGCGGCGGCATTGGCCGGAGCCAAGCCGGTTTATTTGGCGCCGGAAATCGATGAAAACATACATGTGCCGGCACATGTATCCCTTTCAGTCATCGAAAAAGCGCTGGCGTCATATCCGAACGCGAAAGGACTTGTTCTGACCAATCCGACTTACTACGGGCATGCTGCCGATTTGACTGCGGCAGTTAACAAAGCCCATTCATACGGCGTTCCTGTACTGGTGGATGAGGCTCATGGGGCTCACTTTGTGTTAGGCCAGCCTTTCCCGCCTTCATCATTGGCTATGGGGGCAGACGCCGTTGTTCAATCGGCTCACAAAACGCTTCCGGCTATGACGATGGGGTCTTACTTTCATTTGAACAGCACCAGAATTGACAGAGATCGATTAACTTATTATGTAAGCAGTTTGCAAAGCAGCAGCCCGTCATACCCGATTATGGCATCTTTAGATACGGCGCGCGCTTATGTGCAGGATATTGCTGAAAAAGGGACACTTCCCGTTCATATGGAGCACATTGAGAAAATCAAACGAAGGTTCGCATCAATTTCTTCTATTGAAATAATCGAGCCTTCTGGATATGGGCTGCGGGCGGACCCGTTAAAATTAATTCTTCGGTCAAAGCTCGGACATTCCGGCTATTCATTACAACGGATTTTGGAGAGTGAAGGCATTGTTGCCGAGCTGGCTGACGAGTACCAAGTATTGCTCGTACTGCCGATAGGCGGCCGGCGGATGATAGAACAGGCAACCGTAAGAAACATACAGCAGAAACTGGAGAATACACCGCCCGATAAATTGCCGGATGCCGTGAATTGGACATTTCCGTCCATATCGACACTTGAATACCCGCAAAATGAGATGCGGAAGTTTACAAAAGAGCCTGCAGATATAAATAAGGCGGCCGGGCGCTTGCATGCGGGCAACATTATTCCTTATCCGCCGGGAATTCCGCTGATCATGGACGGAGAACGGATAACAGAAGAGATCGTACAAAAGCTTTCCCGTTTAATCGGCATGGACGCGCATATTCAAGGCTTGTTAAACGGGGAACAATTACTTGTCTATATAGAAGAGGAGAAATCATGAGCGGTTTATTTATAACATTTGAAGGTCCTGAAGGTGCAGGGAAAACGACTGTGCTTCAGGAAATGAAAGAGATTCTGTCGGCAGAGGGGCTCCCGGTGACAGCGACAAGAGAACCGGGCGGCATCGACATTGCGGAACAGATCAGAGAAGTGATCTTAAATAAAAACAATACACTGATGGATGCCAAAACGGAGGCGCTGCTTTACGCTGCGGCGAGAAGACAGCATTTAGTCGAAAAGGTGCAGCCTGCATTGAAAGAAGGCCGCATTGTGCTGTGCGATCGTTTCATCGACAGTTCGCTGGCTTACCAAGGCTATGCGAGAGGGCTCGGCATTGATGAAGTCCTTTCTATCAACCAGTTTGCAATCGGCGATACGATGCCTGATGTCACCATCTATTTTTCTATTGAGCCGGAAGAAGGGTTGAAACGGATTACGTCGAATGATTCAAGAGAGAAGAATCGTCTCGATCTTGAGGCCCTGCACTTTCATACGAAAGTACGGGAAGGATACCAAAAGGTAATGCAGCGTTTTCCGGAAAGATTCCATACAATCGACGCATCGAAAAAGAAGGAACTCGTCATTCAGGACGCACTTCAAGTGATAAATGAAGCATTGAAAAAAATTCAGTTGTGACCTGTTTCTCATAAGTTGCTATAATGAATGTAACGATAATGTTCTTTCCAACCTAAAGGGGGCCTAGAGAATGAAACTAATAGTGGCAGTGGTGCAGGATCAGGACAGCAACAGGCTTTTGAAAGTATTAACCGACCACAACTTCAGGGTGACGAAGCTTGCGACAACAGGCGGATTCCTTAAATCAGGCAATACGACGTTTATGATCGGGGTGGAAGATATCCGTGTCGATAAAGCGCTCAGCCTCATTAAAGAGAATGGCTGTAAACGTGATCAGATGATTGCCCCGGTATCCCCGATGGGCGGGAATGCGGATTCCTACGTTCCATATCCCGTCGAAGTGGAAGTCGGCGGAGCGACGGTCTTTGTCCTCCCGGTCGATGAATTTCATCAATTTTAAGGATTTGACGACGTGAAAATAAATTCTGACTTACGTACATTTATTGAGAAAAAGCAGCAGCCTGCTTATAAAGCGGCAGAGCTTTCCGGAACATTTAAAAGTTCAATGGACAGCCAAAGCAGCAAGCTGAAATTTGATCAGCTGAGCAGGTTCTTAACGGATATAGAAACGTTCGGGAAAAGGCTGACGAAGTCGAGAAACTTCAAAGACTTAGCGAAATTCAAAGGATTGGTAAAACGTTTTGTAAAAGAGGCCGTAGACAGCGGATTATCGCATGAGACGGAGAAAAGCTTTGACCTGTACGGCAGCAGCCGGACTCTGGGGCTTGTGAAAGAAATAGATGAAAAACTGCTTCAGCTGACAGAAGAAATGTTAGATCAGGAAAAACCGGCAATTGATTTGCTGGATCGAATCGGAGAAATAAAAGGTTTATTGATTAACCTTTACACATAGAGAGTGATACAATGGCAATATCATGGAAGGAAATGACCGGGCAGCAGCCCAGAGTGATGCGGCTTTTGCATAACAGCATTGAAAAGAAAAGGCTTTCTCACGCATATCTGTTTGAAGGCAAAAAAGGAACGGGCAAATTGGATGCTGCACTGCTTCTCGCAAAAAGCTTTTTTTGCCTTGAAGACGGGACTGAGCCTTGCGGGGAGTGCCGGAACTGTAAGCGTATTGAATCCGGAAACCATCCCGACCTGCATGTGGTTCAGCCCGACGGATTATCCATTAAAAAGGCTCAGATCCAATCGCTTCAGGAAGAGTTTTCTAAAACAGGACTGGAATCGCATAAAAAGCTGTACATTATATCCCATGCGGATCAAATGACGACAAATGCAGCAAACAGTCTGCTGAAATTTTTAGAGGAGCCGAGTCAAGACACCATCGCAATTCTTATTACTGAGCAGCTCCACCGAATACTGGATACCATCGTTTCGAGATGTCAGGTTCTCCCGTTCCAGCCGCTTCAGCCGAAAGCCATAGAAGAAAGACTGATTGAACAGGAAGTGAGCCCTCACATGGCCCGGCTCTTAGCAAATATGACAAATAATATTGCGGAAGCAGTCGAATTAAGTCGAAATGATGAGTTTGCAGAGTCCAGAGCGAAAGTGATAAAATTGTATGAAGTCTTACATCAGCGGAAAGGACATGCCTTTTTCTTCATTCAGGATCAGTGGGTGCCCTTTTTCAAAGAAAAAACCCATCAAGAAATGGGTCTTGATATGCTCTTATTGATATACCGTGATGTATTATCCATCCAAATTGGAAATGAAGATAAACTGATTTATCAAGACTTATTCCAATCAATAAAACAGCATGCGCTGCAATTTACACAACAAAGCGTTACGAACCAAATTCTCGCTGTTTTAGAAGCAAAAAAACGGCTTCATTCCAATGTGAATGTGCAGGGATTAATGGAGCACTTGGTGTTAACGTTGCAGGAGGGATAAGCTTGTACAACGTAATAGGCGTCCGCTTTAAAAAAGCGGGGAAAATTTATTATTTTGATCCGAACGGATTTGATATAGAACAAGACAGCTGCGTCATTGTTGAAACCGTAAGAGGTGTCGAATACGGGCAGGTTGTCATCGCAAATAAACAAGTGGACGAGCATGATGTTGTGCTTCCGCTTCGAAAGGTCATACGCGTTGCTGATGAACGCGATCTTCTCATTGTAGAAGAAAACAAACAGGAGGCCCTGTCCGCTTTTGAAGTCTGTCAGAAAAAAGTGGCTGACCACGGCTTAGATATGAAGCTGGTTGATGTTGAGTTTACATTTGACCGCAATAAAGTCATTTTTTACTTTACAGCAGACGGACGGGTTGATTTCAGGGAATTGGTCAAAGACTTGGCTTCTATCTTTAAAACGAGAATCGAATTGCGCCAAATCGGGGTGAGGGACGAGGCGAAAATGCTCGGCGGTATCGGACCATGCGGGAGAATGCTTTGCTGCTCCACGTTCCTCGGTGATTTTGAACCGGTGTCCATCAAAATGGCGAAGGATCAAAATTTATCGTTGAACCCAACGAAGATTTCCGGTCTGTGCGGCCGTTTGATGTGCTGTTTGAAGTACGAAAATGATGAGTATGAGACGGCAAAAGAACAGCTGCCGGATTTAGGCGAAATGATTACGACGGCAAACGGCCCCGCAAAGGTTGTCGGTCTTAATATTCTGGAACGGGTGCTTCAGGTGGAACTGAAGAATCGTGAAAAAGTGATAGAATATACTTGGGAAGAGCTCTTGGAAGAGGGCGTCGTATCCGCACAAACCACAGATTAACGAGGTGTGGAACCTTGGATAAAAAAGAGTTATTTGATACTGTCATAAACCTGGAGGAACAAATCGGTTCGCTGTACCGTCAGCTGGGTGACTTAAAGCAGCATATCGGCGAAATGATTGAAGAGAATCACCATCTTCAGCTTGAAAATAAGCATTTGCGTAAGCGGCTTGATGATACGACAGAGCAAATTGAGAAATTCAAAGCCGATCAGAAAGAAACAAAAACACAGAAGGCAGAGCAGAGTGATATAGGAGAAGGGTACGACAATCTGGCCCGGCTGTATCAAGAAGGCTTTCATATTTGCAACGTCCATTATGGGAGCGTCCGCAAGGGAGATTGCCTTTTTTGTCTGTCCTTCTTAAATAAAAAATAAGGAAAAGGCTTCCGCTGATGTCGGAAGCCTTTTTCAAAGAGTGCCGAAAGGAATAAGATTATGGTTTCATTACGTGATGATGAAAGATTGGATTACTTATTAGCAGAGGATATGAAAATAGTACAGAGTCCGACGGTTTTCGCTTTTTCATTAGATGCCGTGCTGCTGTCTAAGTTTGCATACGTTCCGATTCAAAAGGGGAACATCGTTGATTTATGCACGGGGAACGGCATTGTGCCGCTTTTGCTCAGCACAAGGTCAAAAGCTGATATCACCGGGGTTGAAATTCAGGAACGCTTGTATGATATGGCGCTCCGAAGCGTGGAATACAACGGGCTGGGCGGTCAGATCAGTCTCATTCATGATGATCTGAAAAATATGCCGGAAAGACTCGGACATAATAAATATGATATTGTCACCTGCAATCCGCCTTATTTTAAAACACCGAAAGAGGCGGAGCAGAACCTGAACGAGCATCTCAGAATCGCAAGGCACGAAATTCTTTGCACGCTTGAAGATGTGATTTCCGTCAGCAGCAAACTGCTGAAGCAAGGCGGAAAAGCGGCTCTCGTTCATCGGCCGGGGAGGCTTTTGGAAATCTTTGAATTAATGAAAGCGTACCGAATAGAACCGAAACGGGTTCAGTTTATTTATCCGAAACAAGGTAAAGAAGCGAATACCATTTTGGTTGAAGGAATTAAAGGCGGCCGCCCTGATCTCAAAATTCTTCCCCCGCTGTTCGTATACAATGAACAAAATGAATATACGAAAGAGATCCGCACGATTTTATATGGAGACAAATAGTCATTTCTTTTATGTGCTGCTGTGCAATGACAACAGTCTGTATGCCGGTTATACAAATGATCTGCAAAAACGGCTGAAAACCCACAATGAGGGAAAGGGCGCGAAGTACACAAGGGCGCGTAGGCCGGTTTCGTTATGCCATGCGGAATCATTTGAAACAAAACGGGAAGCGATGCAGGCGGAATACCGTTTTAAGCAGCTGACCCGAAAGAAAAAAGAGCAATATATAGAAGAAAAACGACGCAGCAAGGAGGCTGTATATGTTAAGACGCCAGATGAGTTTTAACGGAAAATCTGAAATGGGAACTCTGTACCTTGTTCCTACACCGATCGGCAATTTGGAGGACATGACCTTTCGTGCAGTAGAGACGCTGAAATCGGCCGATGTCATAGCTGCCGAAGATACGAGACAGACGAAAAAGCTGTGCCATGTTTATGACATAGAAACATCTCTCATCAGCTATCATGAACATAATAAAGAAAGCAGCGGCCATAAAATCATTGAATGGCTGAAAAGCGGAAAGAATGTGGCATTGGTCAGTGATGCCGGCATGCCGACAATTTCCGACCCGGGGGCTGAGATTGTGAGAGATTTCACCCAAATCGGCGGATATGTCGTTCCGCTCCCGGGTGCTAATGCGGCATTAACCGCGCTGACCGCATCAGGCATCACCCCGCAGCCGTTTTTCTTCTACGGATTTTTAAACAGACAGAAAAAAGAAAAGAAGAAAGAACTCGAAATCCTGAAAAAACGGCAGGAAACGATGATATTTTACGAAGCGCCGCACAGATTAAAAGAAACATTAATAGCAATGCATGACGTTTTGGGTAATCGAACCATCGCCGTCACGAGAGAATTAACGAAAAAGTACGAGGAATTCATCAGAGGAACCATCGCCGAGGTGATGGAATGGGCAAATGAAGATCAAATCCGCGGTGAGTTCTGTCTCGTTGTCGAAGGAAATCAAACCGCTGAACCGGATGAAGAGGAAAAGCCTTGGTGGACGGAGCTTTCTGAGAAAGAGCATGTGGAGCATTACATAAACGAAGGAGCATCTTCCAAACAGGCCATAAAACAAACAGCAGTAGATCGGGGCGTTCCGAAACGCGAGATTTATGACGCTTATCACATTCAATCATAAAAAAAACCGTTCTTGTATCGTAACAAGAACGGTTTTTGTATGAAATAGCTTATTTTTGGTTTTGAAGCTGGTTTTGAATTTCAGAGATGATTTGCTCAGCGCCTTCTTTGCTGAGTACCAATTTGCCGCCGGCAAGTTTAAGGTTATCATCAGAAACTTCACCAGTTACTTGGCAAGTCATGTTTGGTTTATATTTTTTAAGGATGATTTTTTCATCATCAACATAAATTTCAAGAGCGTCTTTTTCTGCGATGCCCAGTGTACGGCGAAGTTCGATAGGGATAACGACGCGTCCAAGTTCATCAACTTTACGTACGATACCAGTAGATTTCATTAACAGTCTCCTCCCGAGAGATAATTATTTTGTAGTTTATATTTTTCTTCGTCATTATTCGACAAAATTCCTTACATTCCTAGCATAACAAGGTTTCCAATAATCGTCAATCTTTTTGTTTACTATTGATTGTAAGAATTAGTTCTTATAGTAAGTAAAGCCTTGGAAATCCTGAAATAACAGGCTTTTTGACTGCTTTTTCGAACCTATTATCCTACTGAAAATCCTTTTAAATCAAGACTTTCGAACCAAGATGTTTTATATTAGTAGATTATATACGACAAATTTCGACATGTTAAGACTTTTTTTAATTTCAATAAAAATTTTTAATTTTATTTACTCTTTTACGCGCAGTACGTATATATCCTTGATCTTAAAGGCTAAGATGGTATCATAGATAGAGGACAAATATCAATATTGTATATCAAATAAAACCGCTCTCGTCCTTTGGGCGTGAGCTTTTCGACATTCTGAATGGGAGGTTGCAACATGCCGCAAGACAATAATACTTTTTATATTACAACCCCGATATATTATCCGAGCGGAAAATTACATATCGGCCATGCTTATACTACCGTGGCCGGCGATGCGATGGCGCGTTACAAAAGATTAAAAGGATTTGACGTACGCTACTTAACCGGAACGGATGAGCACGGACAGAAAATCCAGCAGAAAGCGGAGGAAGAGAATATCACGCCTCAAGCTTATGTGGATCGTGCAGTTGCTGAAATCCAAAAACTATGGAAGCAGCTCGACATTTCTCACGATGATTTCATCCGGACGACGGAAAGCCGGCACAAAGAAATTATCGAGAAAGTGTTTCAAAAACTTCTTGATAATGGTGACATTTACCTGGATGAGTATGAGGGCTGGTACAGCATCCCTGATGAAACATTCTATACGGAAACACAGCTGGTGGATGTAGAAAGAAATGAGAAGGGTGAGGTTGTCGGCGGAAAAAGCCCGGACAGCGGCCATCCGGTCGAATTAATCAAAGAGGAGTCATACTTCTTCCGCATGAGCAAATACGCAGACCGCCTGCTGAAGTTTTATGAGGAAAATCCTTCTTTCATCCAGCCTGAATCACGCAAAAATGAAATGATTAACAACTTCATTAAACCGGGGCTTGAAGATTTGGCCGTTTCCAGAACGACGTTCGACTGGGGCGTAAAAGTGCCGGGAAATCCGAAGCATGTCGTGTATGTATGGATTGACGCACTGTTCAACTATATTACAGCGCTCGGTTACGATACGGAAAATGATGAGCTTTACAAAAAGTACTGGCCGGCTGACGTCCACCTTGTCGGTAAAGAAATTGTCCGTTTTCATACCATTTACTGGCCGATTATGCTGATGGCGCTTGATCTCCCGCTCCCTAAGCAAGTATTCGCGCATGGCTGGTTATTGATGAAAGACGGAAAAATGTCGAAATCAAAAGGAAATGTCGTTGATCCGGTAACGTTAATTGAACGCTACGGCTTGGATGAACTTCGCTATTACCTGCTTCGCGAAGTACCGTTCGGTTCAGACGGTGTCTTTACGCCGGAAGGTTTCGTAGAACGGATTAATTATGACTTGGCGAACGACTTAGGAAACCTTCTGAATCGTACAGTTGCAATGATCCAAAAATATTTTGACGGTGAGATTGGTTCATATGAAGGAAATGTGACCGATTTTGATTCAGAGCTTTCTTCTGTAGCCGGTGAAACGGTTAAAGCTTATGAAAAGGCAATGGAAAACATGGAGTTTTCAGTCGCTTTATCAACGCTATGGCAATTAATCAGCCGTACGAACAAATATATTGATGAAACTGCTCCGTGGGTGCTTGCTAAAGACCAGGAAAAAGAAAAAGAATTACGTTCCGTCATGTATCATTTAGCTGAATCTTTACGTATCTCAGCCGTATTGCTCCAGCCTTTCTTGACACAAACGCCTGAAAAAATGTTTGCCCAGCTCGGAGTTGAGGATCAGTCTCTTAAAGCTTGGGACAGCATTCAGACATTCGGCCAATTGAAGAACGCGAAAGTGAAAAAAGGGGAACCGCTTTTCCCTCGTCTTGAAGCTGAAGAGGAAGTAGCTTACATCAAGCAAAAAATGCAAGGAACTGCTCCTGCTAAAGAAGAAAAGGCGGAAGAGCCGCAAGAAGCAGAGCGTCTTCCTGAAATTACGTTTGATCAATTTATGGATACAGAACTTCGCGTCGCAGAAGTCTTGTCCGCAGAGCCGGTGAAAAAAGCAGATCGGCTGCTGAAATTGCAAATTGATCTGGGCTTTGAACAGCGCCAAGTTGTATCAGGTATCGCGAAGCATTACACACCGGATCAGCTTGTGGGAATGAAGATCATTTGTGTAACGAATCTAAAACCGGTAAAACTGAGAGGCGAGCTTTCTCAAGGAATGATACTGGCAGGAGAATCGGACGGCGTACTAAAAGTTGTAGCTGTCGACCAGTCATTACCGAAAGGCACTCGAATTAAATAATAGATGCAAAAGGTGTTTCACGTGTAACATTCCGTCGAACACCTTTTGTTTTTCAACAAGAAAGGAGTTTTTATGATGCTTTTTGATACACATGCGCACTTAAATGCCGAGCAATTTGACACAGACTTAGAGGAAGTCATTGCGCGTGCAAAGGCTGAAAAAGTTGAACGGATCGTCGTTGTCGGATTCGACAAACCCACTATCACGCGTGCGATGGAGCTGATTGAGGAATATGACTTTATATACGCTGCGATCGGCTGGCATCCGGTAGACGCAATTGACATGACAGAGGAAGATTTATCATGGATTAAGGAACTGTCCTCTCACGAAAAAGTCGTGGCAATCGGAGAGATGGGCCTTGATTATCACTGGGATAAATCCCCAAAAGACGTTCAGAAAGAAGTATTCCGGAAACAAATCGCTCTCGCCAAAGAAGTGAACCTTCCAATTATCATTCATAATCGTGATGCAACGGAAGATGTTGTCACGATTTTGAAAGAAGAGGGGGCGGAAGAAGTCGGCGGTATTATGCACTGCTTTACAGGGAGCGCGGAGGTTGCGCGGCAGTGTATGGATATGAATTTTTATATTTCATTCGGCGGACCGGTTACCTTCAAAAATGCGAAGAAACCAAAAGAAGTAGCAAAGGAAATTCCGAATGACCGTTTGCTGATTGAAACGGACTGTCCTTTCCTGACACCGCATCCTTTCCGCGGTAAACGAAATGAGCCAAGCTACGTAAAATATGTTGCTGAACAGCTCGCTGAATTAAAAGGGCTGACATATGAAGAAATTGCCTCAATTACAACCGAAAACGCAAAAAGACTTTTCCGCATGAACTGACAGAATGCGCTGTCGTAACGTGTAAAGGCTTGTCCGATTCAGTGGATATGTAAAACGGTTCTACAAGCTTCCTTCTCCTCATAAGATAGGTTGTCGATATGTCTCTCTTCCTTTTTTTGCTTTGTTTTTGCATAATGAGGGATACGCTGAAGGTTTTTCATCTTCGAGATGGGAGGGTTGACAGCATTTTAGATACTCTATATAATCTCTCCGAGGAGAAGGAGGCGTTTTTCATCACACAAAAAATGAAAAAACTGTTTTCCGTAAAGCTTGGTAAAAGCAAGGTTATTCTTATTGCAGCTATTATTCTGCTGGGCGGAACCGGGACTGCATACGGGGCACATGAGCTCTCAAAACAATCAGTTTCTGTTTCTATCAACGGCAAGAAAAAGCAAATACGCACTCATGCAAAAACGGTTGGGGAACTTCTGGAAGATTTACATATAGAGACGAGAAATGAAGACCGGATTACCCCGTCTAAGCAGACAGCATTGGCAGACAACATGAATGTCGTGTATGAAGCTGCAAAGCAGATCCGTGTGACAAGAGGCGGAGAAGAAAAGACTTTATGGTCAACGGCAAAAACAGTCGGCGCATTTCTGAACGAACAGCATACACCTGTGAATCAGCACGATAAAATAGATCCAGCAGCAGATACGAAAGTGACAAACGGCATGAAAGTCACGGTCGACCCGGCTTTTCAGGTCACTGTAAATGATGCGGGAAAGAAAAAGAAAATATGGACGACTTCGACTACGGTCGCTGACTTTTTAACGCAGCATAAGATGGACATGAAAGACGAAGATAAAGTAAAACCGGCATTACACGAAAAGCTCACAAAAAATCAGGCCGGCATACAAATCACTCGTATCGAAAAAGTCACCGATGTAGTTGAGGAAAAAATAGCGTATCAAGTGAAAGAAAAAGAAGATGCGTCTCTCGACAGCGGGAAAGAAAAGATCGTTCAAAAAGGAAAAGAAGGCAAACTTAAAAAGCATTTTCATGTTGTCAAAGAAAATGGAAAAGAAGTTTCAAGAAAGCTTGTTAAAGAAGAAACATCTGAAAAAAGCAAAGATCAGATCATTGCGGTCGGCACAAAGCGGCACAGTCCCAAGATTGAGCAGCTCAGTGCACCTGTGAAGGCATCTTCTGGCGAAACCGGATCTTCCGGTAAAGTAATTACCGTGTCTTCCACGGCTTATACCGCAAGCTGCAGCGGCTGTTCCGGCCATACGGCTACAGGCGTTAACCTGACAAGCAATCCGAATGCTAAAGTCATTGCGGTAGACCCAAGCGTCATTCCGCTTGGCACAAGAGTCCACGTAGACGGATACGGGGATGCCGTGGCCGCTGATACAGGCTCAGCCATTAAAGGAAGACGGATTGATGTCTTTTTCCCTGAAAAATCTTCAGCTTACCGCTGGGGAAAGAAACAGGTCAAAATAAAAATCTTAAATTAATTCCGATTCACTCAGAGGGTTTTGCGCCCTCTGTTTTTTTCGTTATAATAGGTAAAGTGTATTTTCAGTATATTAGACGTGACATGTAAGCAAAGGTTTCGTTTTGGATATAAAAAGTTTTTTTGGAGGAAGTAATGAAAATTAAAGAAATTATTGTAGTCGAGGGACGCGATGACACTGCGCGCATAAAACTTGCCGTTGATGCGGATACGATCGAGACAAACGGTTCCGCAATCGGAGACGAAGTCATCAGACAGATTCGGCTGGCGCAGGAAACGAGAGGGGTCATCGTACTGACGGACCCGGATTTTCCGGGGGAAAAGATCCGGAAAACCATTTCTGAAGCAGTACCCGGCTGTAAACACGCATTTCTGCCCAAACATCTTGCCAAACCGAAAAACAAGCGCGGCATTGGCGTTGAGCACGCATCCATTGAAAGCATCAGAGCATGTCTGGAAAATGTGCATGAAGAGATGGAGGCAAAGCCGAGTGAGATTTCAGCTGAAGATGTCATACAGGCCGGTCTGATCGGCGGACCGGCTGCCAAAAGACGCCGCGAACGATTGGGCGACCTGCTGAAGATCGGCTATACAAACGGCAAGCAGCTTCAAAAACGGCTGCAAATGTTTCAAATCAAAAGAAGTGATTTTATTGATGCGCTCGATGCTATGAGGCAGGAGGAACAGGATGAACAATAAAGATATCGCGACACCTATCAGAACGAAGGAAATTCTGAAAAAGTACGGTTTCTCTTTTAAAAAGAGTCTGGGACAGAATTTCTTAATTGATACAAATATATTGGACAGAATTGTGGACCATGCGGAAATTACGGATCGGACCGGAGTCATTGAAATCGGGCCCGGAATCGGCGCGCTGACAGAGCAGCTTGCCAAACGGGCGAAAAAGGTCGTCGCGTTTGAAATTGATCAGCGCCTGCTGCCCATTCTCAATGATACGCTGTCTCCGTATGACAATGTAACGATCATTCATCAAGATGTGCTGAAAGCAGACGTCAAATCTGTCATTGAAGAGCATTTTCAGGATTGTGATGAAATTATGGTCACGGCGAATCTCCCATATTATGTGACGACGCCGATCATCATGAAGCTCTTGGAAGAACATCTTCCGTTAAAAGGAATTGTCGTGATGCTGCAAAAAGAGGTCGCTGAACGGATGGCGGCTGATCCTTCCTCTAAGGAGTACGGATCGCTTTCCATTGCGGTTCAATTCTATACGGAGGCCAAAACCGTCATGACCGTCCCGAAAACGGTGTTTGTGCCTCAGCCTAATGTCGATTCTGCCGTCATCCGTCTCTTGCTTCGTGACGGCCCGGCGGTTGACGTCGATAATGAACCGTTTTTCTTCCAGCTGATTAAAGCAAGCTTCGCACAGCGCCGGAAAACCTTGCTTAACAACCTTGTGAACAATCTTCCGGGCGGAAAAGAGAAAAAAGCTCAAATTGAAGAAGTTCTTCAAGAAACGAATATTGACGGAAAGCGGCGCGGTGAATCCCTGTCCATAGAAGAATTCGCGCTCCTGTCCAACGGATTGCATAAAGCCCTTTTCTAAGAGGGCTTTTTGTTTTGCGTCACCACTTGGACTGCCGCTACATAGGCTAGAGGAGAACCTTATTCATTCAACTGCAAGAAAAGCTTGAAACATCAAGCGCCGCAGCGGAAAGAGGTGTATTTGCCAAGACTTCTTTCATGATGAGGCTTAGTCTATTTGTGGAGTGGGTAACGTGCAATTTCAAATAGGAGATATGGTAGCCAGGAAATCCTATCAAATGGATGTTTTATTTCGCATTATCGGTATAGAGCAAACAAGCAACGGAAATTCAATTGCCATCCTGCATGGTGACGAAGTCAGATTGATTGCGGATGCTGATTTTTCTGATTTGGAGCCTGTCAGAAAAGACGAACAGGCCATGAGAAAGAAAAGAGATGAAAGCAGGATGAATGAATCTCTCGAGCTGCTCCGCCAGGATTATAAGCTGCTTCGGGAAAAACAGGAATATTATGCGACAAATCAATATCAGCATCAGGAGCACTACTTTCATATGCCCGGAAAGGTATTGCATCTGGACGGCGATGAGGCCTATTTGAAAAAGTGCCTGAACTTTTATGAAAAAATCGGTGTGCCGGTATACGGAATTCATTGTCATGAGAAAAAAATGCCGGCATCAATTGACGAGCTGCTTGATAAATACAGGCCGGATATTTTAGTCATCACCGGCCATGATGCATATTCCAAGCATAAGGGAGGCGTGAATGATTTAAGCGCCTACAGGCATTCCAAACACTTTGTCGAAACCGTTCAAAGAGCGAGGCGTAAAGTCCCTCATTTGGATCAGCTGGTCATATTCGCGGGGGCGTGCCAATCTCATTTCGAGTCTTTAATCAGAGCGGGCGCGAATTTCGCAAGTTCTCCGTCACGCGTCAATATCCACGCGCTTGACCCGGTATATATTGTCGCGAAAATCAGCTTCACCCCATTTATGGAGCGGATCAATGTATGGGATGTCCTGAGAAATACGCTGACGAGAGAGAAAGGGCTGGGAGGAATTGAAACGAAGGGTGTGCTGCGTGTCGGTATGCCGTATAAATCAAATGGATGAGTGATAAAACCCGCATATATTTCGCTATGCGGGTTAATTATTTTACATATTGATACATAAATTTCCGGAACTTGTGAAAAATAACGCAGAAATCAATAGAATTTTGTCAAAATAATTTTGTTGACAATGACTTATTAACGTTGATATAATTTAAATTTTATTTGACAAAATTGGGCTCTTGTTGTACAATAAATGTAGTGAGGTGGATGCAATGGCGAAGACGTTGTCCGATATAAAAAGATCGCTTGATGGGAATTTAGGTAAACGGCTTACGTTAAAAGCAAACGGCGGCCGCCGAAAAACGATTGAGCGTTCGGGCATTTTAGCTGAGACGTACCCTTCTGTTTTTGTGATACAACTAGATCAAGACGAGAATTCGTTTGAAAGAGTTTCATACAGTTATGCTGATATTCTGACTGAGACTGTTGAATTGACATTCAATGACGATGCGGCAAGCTCAGTAGCATTTTAATGGGCAGTGAACCTTTTGTTTACTGCTTTTTGTTTTGCCTTCTAAAGCTCTTCTAATTATTCCCTCGAAAGTTTCAGCCGATTAAACGGAAGCTATAGGTGTCACATGTTTTATCGTGGCGTGCACGAATGGTGATCAATTCTATAAAAGGGGTTGTTTCGTTTGGGCAGACGTCGTGGAGTTATGTCAGATGAGTTCAAATATGAGCTGGCGAAGGACCTTGGTTTTTACGATACGGTGAAAAACGAGGGCTGGGGAGGCATTCGGGCGCGTGACGCCGGGAATATGGTAAAACGCGCGATTGAGATTGCCGAACAGCAGATGGCGGCTCAGAACCAAAATAACCGATAATGCAGTGGCCCGGGGGACAATCCGTTCCCCGGTTTTTTCTATCGGCCGTCAAAACCGGCTTCAATTTCGGATAAGTACCTCCGGGTCTCCAAATGTGATACAATGTTCATACTTATGTTTAGATGGAGAAGTAGGTGAAAGCTATGCGTATTTTAGAAAAAGCGCCGGCCAAAATCAATCTGTCCCTCGATGTGACAAGTAAACGCCCGGATGGTTATCACGAAGTGGAGATGATCATGACGACAATTGATTTGGCAGATCGGATTGAACTGACAGAACTGCCCGAAAACGTTATCAGAGTGGCGTCGCATAATCGCTTTGTTCCGGATGATCAAAGGAATCTGGCTTATCAGGCAGCCAAACTGCTTAAAGAACGATTTCAAGTCAAAAAAGGCGTTTCCATTATGATTACAAAAGTGATCCCTGTAGCGGCAGGGCTTGCCGGCGGAAGCAGCGATGCGGCAGCCACGCTCAGAGGGCTGAACAGGCTTTGGGATTTAAAGCTTTCTGTCGAAGAGCTCGCGGAGCTTGGAGCTGAAATCGGTTCAGACGTGTCCTTCTGTGTATACGGAGGCACTGCTCTGGCAACCGGACGCGGTGAGAAGATCAGGCACATCAGTGCTCCGCCTCATTGCTGGGTCGTGCTCGCCAAACCGACGATCGGGGTATCGACTGCCGAAGTGTACCGCCGGCTGAACTTACAGCAGGTTCGGCATCCTGATGTGCAGGCGATGATTGACGCGATTGAAGAAAAAAGCTTCCAAAAGGTATGCGGACAATTAGGAAACGTATTGGAGTCGGTTACGCTCAGCCTCCATCCCGAGGTGGCGATGATTAAAAATCAAATGAAACGCTTCGGCGCTGATGCGGTGTTAATGAGCGGAAGCGGACCGACTGTATTCGGTTTGGTTCAATACGAATCGAAGGTGCAGCGGATTTATAACGGGTTAAGAGGTTTCTGTGATCAAGTGTACGCGGTGCGGATGATCGGCGAACAGAATGCTCTTGATTAAATCCGTATGTTAAGTTATATTATTTTTAAATTATTCGGATTTTGGGGGTAAGTTCATGAAGTTTCGTCGCAGCGGCAGATTGGTGGACTTAACAAATTATTTGTTAACCCATCCGCATGAATTAATACCGTTAACGTTTTTCTCAGAACGGTATCAATCAGCAAAGTCATCAATCAGTGAAGATTTAACGATTATTAAACAGACCTTTGAACAGCAAGGCATTGGGACGCTGCTTACAGTGCCGGGAGCTGCCGGAGGCGTCAAATACATTCCGAAAGTGAAACAGGCTGAAGCAGAAGCGTTTATACAGGAGCTGGGACAGTCTTTAGTAAATCCTGAGCGTATCCTTCCGGGCGGTTATGTATATTTAACGGATATCTTAGGAAAACCATCTGTCCTCTCTCATGTAGGCAGGCTTTTTGCTTCCGTTTTTGCGGAGCGGGAGATTGATGTGGTGATGACCGTTGCGACAAAAGGAATCCCTCTTGCTTACGCAGCGGCCAGTTATCTGAACGTTCCGGTTGTCATCGTGCGAAAGGACAACAAAGTGACTGAAGGCTCCACGGTGAGCATCAATTATGTATCAGGGTCATCTAACCGCATTCAAACGATGTCGCTTGCGAAAAGAAGTTTGGCTACGGGTTCGAACGTTTTGATTATTGACGATTTTATGAAAGCCGGCGGCACCATTAACGGCATGATCAGTCTGCTTGATGAGTTTAACGCAAACGTTGCGGGAATAGGCGTCTTGGTTGAAGCCGAGGGAGTGAATGAACGGCTTGTCGATGAATACATGTCACTGCTCACGCTTTCAACCATCAATATGAAAGACAAAACGATTGAGATTCAAAACGGCAATTTTCTGCGATTTTTTAAAGAACAGCATTTAAAGAATGGGGAGACAGAAAAATGACAAAAGCAATCCATACAAAACACGCGCCGGCAGCGATCGGGCCATATTCACAGGGAATCATCGTAAACAACATGTTTTACAGCTCAGGCCAGATTCCTCTTACTGCTGAAGGAGAAATGGTAAACGGTGATATCACAGAGCAAACGCATCAGGTGTTCAGCAATTTAAAAGCTGTGCTGAAAGAAGCGGGCGCTTCTCTCGAGACGGTTGTCAAAGCAACGGTGTTTATTGCTGATATGGAGCAGTTTGCGGAAGTGAATGAAGTGTACGGACAATACTTTGATGTACATAAGCCGGCAAGGTCTTGTGTGGAAGTGGCGAGACTGCCGAAAGACGCTCTCGTGGAAATTGAAGTCATTGCGCTGGTGAAATCTTAAATCTCAGAAAAGTGGTTCCGTCTCCGGGATCACTTTTTTTATGCAGTATATGATCCCCAAATATGGTTTATCACCTAATTGTGTATGTATATCCTATATTTTCAAAAAAATTTTTTGAAACGTGCAGGAATTTAAAAAGAATCGTGGAATTGTTAGACTAATGCTTTTATATAGGGAAAAGGTGGTGAACTACTGTGGAAGTTACTGACGTAAGATTACGCCGCGTGAATACCGATGGTCGCATGAGAGCGATTGCATCCATCACGCTGGATCACGAATTTGTCGTACATGATATTCGTGTGATTGATGGAAACAATGGTCTTTTCGTTGCGATGCCGAGTAAACGCACCCCTGATGGAGAATTCCGCGATATTGCTCATCCTATTAATTCCAGCACGCGGGGCAAGATCCAGGATGCTGTTTTAAATGAGTATCATCGTTTGGGTGATTCTGAAGCATTAGAATATGAAGAAGCCGGGGCTTCTTAAACATAACAAAATGTAAGGACTGCTGATAAAGGCTGACACAAGGCCTTTTCCGGCAGTCCTTTTTTAAATCTGATTTTTCAGTAATAAAGCGATTACATAGAAAATTCTTGCACTTTTTGATGTCTTCTTGAAATCAACAGCTATTTAGGATATATTTTTCTATGGATAAAAGGGATATTGGAGGCCATTAAATGGATAAGCGGTTTGCAGTGATTTTAGCTGCCGGAAAAGGAACGAGAATGAAATCGAAGCTTTACAAGGTCCTTCATCCGGTATGCGGAAAGCCTATGGTAGAGCACGTCGCAGACGAAGCTCTGAAATTATCTTTAGCGAAGCTTGTCACCATCGTAGGACACGGCGCCGAAGATGTGAAGAAGCAGCTCGGACAGAAAAGCGATTACGCTCTCCAAGCAGAACAGCTCGGTACGGCTCATGCGGTCAAACAGGCAAAACCATTTCTTCACGGAGAAAAGGGTGTCACGATCGTTATTTGCGGCGATACACCGCTTCTGACGGCGGAGACGATGGAAGCCATGCTGAATGAACATACAGACAAAGGTGCAAAAGCCACGGTGTTAACGGCCGTTGCCGACGATCCCGCCGGATACGGAAGAATCATCCGCAGTGAAGACGGCGCCGTTCAAAAAATCGTGGAGCACAAGGATGCTTCGGAGCAAGAACGTCTTGTGAAAGAAATTAACACGGGAACGTACTGTTTTGATAACGAGGCTCTTTTTCGTGTCATCGAACAGGTTTCGAATGAAAATGCCCAAGGCGAGTATTATCTGCCGGATGTGATCGAAATCCTCAAAGACGAAGGCGAAACTGTTGCCGCTTACCAGACTGGTAACTTCCAAGAGACGCTCGGAGTGAATGATAGAGTCGCTCTTTCTCAGGCTGAAATGTATATGAAAGAGCGTATTAACAAACGGCATATGCAGAACGGAGTCACTTTAATCGATCCGATGAATACGTACATCTCACCTGACGCACGTATCGGACAAGATACAGTTATTTATCCCGGAACTGTGTTAAAGGGACAAGCTGAAATCGGCGATGAATGTGTCATCGGCCCCCACACTGAGATAGAGGACAGCTCAATCGGCAGCCGCACTGTGATTAAACAATCCGTTGTCAATCGCAGCAAAGTTGGGAATGATGTAAATATCGGTCCTTTTGCTCACATCAGACCCGATTCCGCAATCGGCAATGAAGTGAAGATCGGAAACTTTGTTGAAATCAAGAAAACACAATTCGGCGACCGGAGCAAAGCATCTCATTTAAGCTATATCGGTGATGCCGAAGTGGGCACGGATGTGAATCTGGGATGCGGCTCCATCACGGTCAATTATGATGGGAAGAAAAAGTATTTAACCAAAATTGAAGACGGCGCCTTTATTGGCTGCAACTCCAATCTGGTCGCTCCTGTTACAGTGGGAGAAGGCGCGTACGTCGCTGCGGGTTCAACCGTAACTGAAGATGTGCCGGGCGAAGCGCTTGCCATTGCCAGAGCAAGACAAGTAAATAAAGAAGATTATGTGAAAAATATTCATAAAAAATAATCCTAAAATCGGAGGTTTACCATGTCTAACGAATACGGAGATAAGAATTTAAAGATTTTTTCTTTGAATTCAAATCCAGAACTTGCAAAAGAAATCGCGGATAATGTAGGGGTTCAATTAGGAAAGTGCTCTGTTACAAGATTCAGTGACGGAGAGGTCCAGATCAACATAGAAGAAAGTATTCGCGGCTGTGATTGCTATATCATTCAGTCTACAAGTGCGCCGGTCAACGAGCACATCATGGAATTGCTGATTATGGTTGACGCTTTAAAGCGCGCTTCCGCGAAAACAATCAACATTGTCATTCCGTACTACGGTTATGCGCGCCAGGACAGAAAAGCAAGATCACGTGAACCGATTACGGCAAAACTTTTTGCAAACCTGCTTGAAACAGCGGGTGCGACACGCGTGATCGCGCTTGATTTACACGCGCCGCAAATTCAAGGTTTCTTTGATATTCCGATTGACCACTTAATGGGTGTTCCGATTTTAGGCCATTACTTTGAAGGTAAAGACTTGAAAGATATTGTTATTGTTTCTCCTGACCACGGCGGTGTGACGCGCGCCCGCAAACTTGCGGACCGTCTGAAAGCGCCGATCGCGATTATCGACAAACGCCGTCCTAGACCGAATGAGGTAGAAGTGATGAACATCGTCGGTAACGTGGAAGGTAAAACAGCGATTCTGATCGATGATATTATTGATACGGCCGGCACAATCACACTTGCCGCTAACGCGCTGGTTGAAAACGGAGCTGCAGAAGTGTATGCATGCTGTACGCACCCTGTACTGTCAGGTCCTGCCGTTGAGCGGATCAATAACTCTAAAATCAAGGAGCTTGTCGTAACGAACAGCATTAAGCTTCCTGATGAGAAAAAAATCGAACGCTTTAAGCAGCTTTCTGTCGGACCGCTTCTGGCTGAAGCGATTATCCGCGTTCACGAGAAACAATCTGTCAGCTATTTATTCAGCTAAACCGAAACTTTAAGGTTTAAATCCCAGTTATTGTGGGTATTGTTCTAATAGGACGATAAAACGATAATTAGGATGGTGCTGAATATGGCAACTTTAAAAGCAAATGAAAGAACAGATTTTAAACGTTCGACGCTTCGGAAAATCCGTCATTCAGGACATGTTCCAGGGATTATATACGGTAAAGAAACAACGAATACGCCTGTCTCTTTAGACAGTGTCGAATTGCTTAAAACATTGCGGGACGAAGGAAAAAACACGATTATCACAATTGATGTCAACGGAAATCAGCAATCGGTTATGGTGACTGATCTTCAGACAGACCCGCTCAAAAACGAATTGACGCACGCCGATTTTCAAGTCGTGAATATGAGTGAGGAGCTGGAGGCCGAGGTGCCGATTCAGCTGACGGGAGAGGCGAAGGGAGTCAAAGACGGAGGCGTCATCCAGCAGCCGCTGCATGAGCTTTCGATTAAGGCCAGACCGAAGGACATCCCTCAGACAATCAATGTTGATATTTCCGGACTTGAGATGAATGATGTGCTGACCATCGCAGATCTGACTGCTGACGGCAATTATACATTTACAAACGACCCGGAAGAAGTCGTGGCTTCCATCCTTCCTCCTAAGCAGGAAGCATTCGAAGAAGATGCAGAACCGTCTCCTGGGGAAGAGCCCGAAGGAGAAAATCAATAAGCGCTTTAAGACGTAACCCGCCCGAGGTTACGTCTTTTGTGCTAGAATGAGAAGAATTACAGCGATGTTGAGGGAGGATTTACGATGCTTGTGATTGCCGGTCTCGGTAACCCCGGGAAAACCTATGAGAACACGAGACATAATGTCGGCTTTATGGCCATTGACGAGCTTTCTAAAGAATGGAATATTGAATTGAATAAAACGAAATTCAACGGACTTTACGGAATCGGTTTTGTTTCCGGAAAAAAAGTTCTACTTGTTAAACCGCTTACATATATGAATTTATCAGGGGAATGTTTGCGGCCGCTACTGGATTATTATGATGCCGATCATGAAGATCTGAAAGTCATATACGATGACCTTGATCTTCCGACGGGAAAAATCAGGCTCCGGACGAAGGGGAGCGCAGGCGGACATAACGGAATTAAATCGCTTATACAGCACCTCGGAACCCCTGAATTTGACCGGGTCAGAATCGGAATCGGCCGCCCCGTCAACGGAATGAAAGTCGTTGACTATGTACTGGGAGCTTTTACGAAGGAAGAAGCGCCGCATATCAATGATGCCGTCTCAAAAACCGTAAAAGCCTGCGAAGCTTCCTTAACGAAACCATTTTTAGAAGTCATGAACGAATTTAATGCAAATGTATAAGATAAATAATGGGAGACCATACTAGGGAAAAATGATTTTTTCACATCAGGAGGTCCAACGTATGGCTTTGCATTATTTCTGCCGCCACTGCGGCTTTAAGGTAGGGAGCCTGGAATATTCGACGGTGCCGACACAGTCACTTGGATTTCAGCACTTAACAAATGAGGAAAGAAACGATATGATTTCATATAAAGACAATGGAGATGTCCATGTTCTTACAATTTGTGAAGACTGCCAAGAGGCGCTGGAGCGCAATCCGCACTACCATGAACACAACACATTTATTCAATAAGAAGCTTTGGTGTAGATTCTAGACCAAAGCGTTTTTCTGTTCTTGCAGAAAATAGAGAGGAGGGCCCATATGGACAACATTCAAACCTTTATTAAAGAAAGCGATGATTTTAAATCCATTGTCAACGGTTTACATGAGGGGCTGAAGGAACAGCTGCTTGCGGGTCTGTCAGGTTCCGCGCGTTCTGTTTTTACCTCCGCCCTTGCACAGGAAACGAAAAGGCCGATTTTCTTTATCACCCATAATTTATATCAGGCCCAAAAAGTGACGGAAGATCTGACGGCGCTTCTCGGGGATCAATCTGTTTTTTTATACCCCGTGAATGAATTGATTTCTTCAGAAATTGCGGTAGCGAGCCCTGAACTGCGCGCTCAGCGGCTTGATGTCATTAATAGATTAACAAACGGAGAAGCGCCGGTCGTTGTGGCGCCCGTTGCGGCAGTGAGAAGAATGCTTCCGCCGAAGGAGCTGTGGAAAAGCAGCCAGCTCGTCATTTCACTCGGAGACGAAATAGAACCGGATCAGCTGTCCGCGCGCCTTGTAGAGGTGGGGTATGAGCGTTCCGATATGGTTTCTGCACCCGGTGAATTCAGTATTCGCGGCGGAATTATCGACATTTATCCGCTGACGTCGGAGCATCCGGTGCGAATTGAACTGTTTGATACGGAGGTCGATTCCATCAGAAGCTTCAATTCTGATGACCAGAGATCAATTGAGACGCTCAAACATGTGGCGATCGGACCGGCGAAGGAATTGATCATCAGGGCGGAAGAAAAAGCCCGGGCGATGGAAAGGCTCGATAAAGGGCTTGCCGACAGTCTGAAAAAGCTGAAGCAGGACAAACAAAAGGAAATGCTTCATATCAATATCTCACATGATAAAGAACGGTTATCAACGGGACAGACTGATCAGGAACTTGTGAAGTATCTCTCGTACTTTTACGAAAAACCTGCTAGTTTGCTAGATTATACACCGGCAGACACGTTGTTACTGTTAGACGAGGTCAGCCGCATTCATGAAATGGAGGATCAGCTGCAAAAAGAAGAGGCCGAATTTATGACAAGTCTGCTCGAGGAAGGGAAAATTCTGCATGACATTCATTTATCCTTCAGCTTTCAGGAGCTTATGAGCGAAAAGCGGCGCCCGGCTATTTATTATTCATTATTTTTGCGTCATGTCCAGCATACAAGCCCTCAGAATATCGTGAATGTGACAAGCCGGCAGATGCAGAGTTTTCACGGGCAGATGAATGTGCTCGCAGGTGAAATGGAGCGCTTTAAGAAATCAAACTTCACCGTCGTCTTTTTAGGCGCAAATAAGGACAGAACCGACAGATTGGCATCCGTGCTGGCCGATTACGAAATTGAAGCCGCAAAAACGGACAGCTCCAAAGCGCTTGTGCAAGGACAGGTCTATGTCATGGAAGGCGAGCTGCAATCCGGTTTTGAACTGCCGCTGATGAAGCTGGCCGTCATTACGGAGGAAGAGCTGTTCAAAAACCGAATCAAGAAAAAGCCGAGAAAGCAGAAGCTGACAAATGCCGAACGGATCAAAAGCTATTCCGAGCTTCAGGTCGGCGACTATGTCGTCCACGTCAACCACGGGATCGGTAAGTATTTGGGGATCGAAACACTAGAAATCAAAGGCATTCATAAAGATTACCTCAACATTCATTATCAGGGCAGCGATAAGCTGTACGTCCCTGTAGAACAAATCGACCAGGTGCAGAAGTACGTCGGCTCTGAAGGAAAAGAACCGAAGCTTTATAAACTGGGCGGCAGTGAATGGAAACGGGTGAAGAAAAAAGTTGAAAACTCCGTTCAGGATATTGCCGATGATCTGATTAAGCTTTATGCGGAACGGGAAGCAAGCAAGGGCTATGCGTTCTCGCCGGATCATGAAATGCAGCGGCAGTTCGAATCTGCTTTCCCTTATCAGGAAACAGAGGACCAGCTCCGTTCCATTCAGGAGATTAAAAAGGATATGGAAAGAGAGCGCCCGATGGACCGTTTGCTTTGCGGTGATGTGGGTTACGGGAAGACGGAGGTAGCCATCCGAGCGGCCTTTAAAGCGATCGCCGACGGAAAGCAGGTCGCGCTTCTTGTGCCGACGACAATACTCGCGCAGCAGCATTATGAAACCATTATGGAGCGTTTCCAGGACTATCCGATTAACATCGGTCTTCTCAGCCGATTCAGAACGAGAAAAGAATCCAATGAAACGATTAAAGGCCTGAAAAACGGAACGGTAGACATCGTAATCGGAACCCACAGGCTCTTATCTAAAGACGTCGTCTATAAAGATCTCGGCTTGCTCATCATTGATGAAGAGCAGCGCTTCGGCGTAACGCATAAGGAAAAAATCAAACAGATCAAAGCCAATGTCGATGTGCTGACTCTTACAGCGACGCCGATACCGCGCACGCTTCATATGTCCATGCTCGGTGTGCGGGACTTATCTGTTATTGAAACGCCGCCGGAAAACCGTTTCCCTGTTCAGACATATGTCGTGGAATACAACGGCGCGCTTGTGCGGGAAGCCATCGAAAGAGAACTGGCGCGCGGAGGACAGGTATATTTCTTGTACAACCGCGTGGATGACATCGAGCGGAAGGCTGATGAAATTTCCATGCTTGTTCCCGATGCGAAAGTGGCATATGCCCACGGAAAAATGACCGAAAATGAATTGGAAAGCGTCATGCTCAATTTTCTGGAAGGGGAATCAGACGTCCTTGTCAGCACGACTATTATTGAGACAGGCGTAGATATACCAAATGTCAATACCTTGATTGTGTTCGACGGAGACAAAATGGGGCTGTCTCAGCTGTATCAGCTGAGAGGACGGGTCGGCCGTTCCAACCGCGTCGCTTACGCGTATTTTACGTACCGCAGAGACAAAGTGCTCACTGAGGTGGCGGAAAAACGGCTGCAGGCGATTAAAGAATTTACCGAGCTGGGATCAGGCTTTAAAATCGCCATGCGTGACTTGACGATCAGGGGAGCGGGGAACCTTCTCGGCGCCCAGCAGCACGGCTTTATCGACTCAGTCGGTTTTGACCTGTACTCGCAAATGCTCAAGGAAGCGATTGAAGAGCGGAAAGGCGATATTCCGAAAAGCGAACAGTTTGAGACAGAAATCGATATCGAGCTTGACGCGTATATTCCTGAAAACTATATACAAGACGGCAAGCAAAAAATCGACATGTACAAACGGTTCAGGTCAATCGCCACAATTGAGGAGAAAAATGAGCTTCAAGATGAAATCATCGACAGGTTCGGCAGCTACCCTAAAGAGGTTGAATGGCTGTTTACGGTTGCTGAGATGAAGGTATACGGAAAATATGAACGCGTCGAACTCATCAAGCAGGATAAAGACGCGATCAGATTTACCATTTCTGAAGAGGCCAGCGCACAGATTGACGGCCAGAAATTGTTCGAACTCGGCAATAAATACGGCCGGCAGATCGGACTGGGAATGGAAGGGAAAAAGCTGAAAATCTCAGTACAGACGAAAGGCCGCAAAACGGAAGAGTGGCTGGAGACCGTGCTCGGCATGCTGAAAGGCCTTCAGGATGTGAAGAAAGAAACAATCGCGTCTTCATAAAAATTGTTACTCTCTGGTGTATATTACATTTGATGTGACGGATACTAATTTCAAGCGAGTGGCGGAAGCTACATAAAGTAAAGAGCTTTAGTACTTTCCCTTAAATATCATCACATGAAAGAGAGGCACCAGAGAGATGAAAGCTACAGGTATCGTACGTCGTATTGATGATCTAGGACGGGTCGTCATTCCTAAAGAAATTCGGAGAACACTGCGAATCAGGGAAGGAGACCCGCTTGAAATATTCGTTGACCGCGACGGAGAAGTTATATTGAAAAAATATTCTCCTATCAGTGAGCTTGGCGATTTTGCGAAGGAATATGCAGATGCTTTGTATGACAGTCTCGGCCATTCCGTCTTGATTTGCGACCGTGACGCGTATATTGCCGTTTCAGGCAGTTCGAAAAAAGAATTTCTGAACAAAGCCATCAGCGATTTGCTCGAAAAAACGATGGATCAGCGCAGCTCAGTGGTAGAAAACGACGTGAAGTCCGCGCAGCTTGTTAATGACATTGATGAAGATATGAGCTCCTATACAATAGCTCCGATCGTGGCAAATGGCGATCCTATCGGTGCCGTAGTCATCTTTTCCAAGGAACAGGCACTTGGAGAAGTAGAACATAAAGCGGTAGAAACGGCAGCCAGTTTTTTGGCGAGACAAATGGAGCAGTAGGTCTTATTACCATTATTGAAATAAGAAAACGGAGAAAGAGCAGCCCTTATACAAGTGCTGTTCTTTTTCATATTCATATGTGCTCTCTATCGGTTCGGCCGTTAGGATTGTGATATAATAAGCTCGTTTTATAGACGTAATTTTCTAGCGGCTGGAAGGAGCTTTTGGATGAACGATTCAGTTGGCGCCAAGCGGCAATCGGCATGGAAAGGTGCTTTTGTGCTCGTCGTTGCGGGTATCGTGACGAAGATATTAAGCGCCGTGTACAGGGTTCCTTTTCAGAATATTGTCGGTGACGTCGGATTTTACATTTATCAGCAGGTGTATCCGTTTTTAGGGATCGCGGTCATGCTGTCAACATCCGGTTTTCCGGTTATCATCTCAAAATTAATGAACGATTATAGCGATCATAAACAAAAAATAATGAAAATTTCCGCCCTTTATGTCACGGCGGCCGGACTTGTTCTGTTTGCGCTCATGTATGTCGGCGCGGCGCCGTTGGCCGGTTTTATGGGTGACGCCCGCCTTGTGATGCTGATAAGGGTCGCGGCGTTCGCTTTCATACTGTTTCCGTTTACGGCGGTTTTCCGGGGGTATTTCCAAGGCGTGCATGATATGATGCCGTCAGCCTTATCCCAGATTACGGAACAGCTTCTTCGCGTGGCGGTGCTTCTCGGTTTATCCTTCTGGCTTTTGAAAAGCGGCCGTTCATTATACGCCGCTGGTGCGGGGGCGGCCTCGGGATCAATTGCCGGAAGCTTGGCAGCCCTTTGTGTATTGGCTGTTTTCTGGTATAAGCGGGAAGAAACCAAGAAAGACGGCGGACATATCGCAACGGCCGTCATTGTAAAAAAGCTGCTGCTTTATTCAGTCACCATCTGTATCAGCAGTGTACTCATGCTTTTGATTCAGCTTGTAGACGCCTTAAACTTATATTCACTGCTTTCAGACGGGACGGAGAGCCATGCCGCGAAACAGCTGAAAGGCATATATGACCGCGGACAGCCGCTCCTTCAGCTGGGAACCGTGTTTGCCGTCAGTATCGCCGCGTCATTGGTTCCTTCAATTTCAAAAGCGGTGCATGAGAATAAGCCGTTTATCATAAAAGAGAAAGCGACATCAGCCGTCAAGCTCTGCCTTGCGGTAGGGATCGGTGCATCAGCCGGGCTTTTTTGCATTTTAGAGCCGGTGAATATCATGCTTTTCCAAAACAGTGAGGGGACGCAGACCTTACAAATATTCAGCTTATCTATCTTTTTTGCCTCGATTGCGCTTACAGCAGCCGCGATTCTGCAAGGAGCGGGACATACCGTTTTCCCCGCCGTATCCGTTTTGGCGGGAGGGGCGCTGAAATGGGTGCTGAATGTTTGGCTGGTCCCCGGCTGGGGTATTACAGGAGCGGCACTGGCGACCGTCTTGGCATTTGCCGCAGTTGCGTGCCTGAATCTCCGGAGAATTTGGTCGAAGGGCTGGCTGACGAATATCGGCGGCGTGATTGTCCGTCTGTGCTGGTGCAGTCTGCTGATGGTCTTCTTTCTGCTCGTATATATGAAGCTATGGCAGTTATTTGTTCCCGTCAGCAGGGCCGGAGCTGTATGTGAGAGTCTGTCTGCGTCAGTCATCGGAGGGCTATTGTTTATTTATTGTATGATAAGAATGAAGATTTTCACGGACGAAGAGCTGAGCGGCCTTCCTTTCGGCAGTGCTTTAAGCAAATTGAAAAAGAGGAGAGAAAAACATGGCAGGTAACATTACGGTCGTCGGCCTCGGCGCCGGAGACATGGATCAGTTGACAGTGGGCATACATAAGCTGCTGACTCAGGCGAAGCATTTATATATAAGAACGAAAGACCACCCTTTGATTCCGGAATTAGAGCAAGAGACGGAAGCGGACATCCGGTATTTTGATGATATTTATGAAAAACATGATCAGTTTGAAGCGGTCTATGAAGAGATCGCGGACATTCTGTTTGAAAAAGCGAAGCAAGAGGATGTCGTCTACGCTGTTCCCGGACATCCGTTTGTCGCTGAGAAAACCGTTCAGCTGTTATTTGAACGCCGGGAAGAACAACAGGTAGCTGTTCATACTGCCGGAGGGCAAAGCTTTTTGGATGCCACTTTTAATGCATTGCGAATTGATCCGATTGAAGGGTTTCAATTTACGGATGCGCAAACAATGACGCCGGATGAGCTCGAACTCCGCCATCACCTGATCATTTGCCAGGTTTATGACCAAATGACGGCCTCTGAGGTGAAGCTGACGCTTATGGAGAAATTGCCTGACGACTATGAAGTGGTCATCGTCACGGCAGCCGGAAGCAAGGGAGAAAAGATGACCAAGGTGCCTTTGTTTGAGCTTGACCGCAATGTAGAAATAAATAACTTAACAAGCGTGTATGTTCCGCCGATTAAAAAAGAAGAACTCCTTTACCAGGAATTTTCTGCATTCCGAAGTATTATTCGCGAGCTTCGCGGGCCGAACGGCTGTCCGTGGGATCAAAAGCAGACACACCAGTCATTAAAGAAATATATGATTGAGGAATGCTACGAACTGCTTGAGGCCATTGACGAAGAGGACACGGATCACATGATAGAAGAACTCGGGGACGTCATGCTTCAGGTTATGCTGCACGCCCAGATCGGAGAAGACGAGGGGTATTTCTCAATTGATGATGTCATCAGAGACATCAGTGCGAAGATGGTCAGACGGCACCCGCATGTGTTTAAGGATGTTAAGGTTCAGGATGAACATGATGTCGTCGCCAACTGGGAAGAAATCAAAAAGGCGGAAAAGCAAACAACATCCACTTCATTGCTGGATGCCGTGCCGAAAACACTGCCTTCTCTTGCAAAAGCGGCCAAGCTTCAGAAAAAAGCCGCAAAAACCGGCTTTGACTGGGATGACGTTCAGGATATATGGGATAAAGTAAATGAAGAGCTGAAGGAATTTTCTGCAGAGGCTTCCGCCGAATCAGCAGATGAAATCAGCTTAAAAGCTGAATTCGGCGATGTTTTATTTGCATTGGTCAATATCGGCCGATACTATAAAATTGAGCCTGAGGAAGCGCTCGCCATGACAAATGACAAATTCCGCAGACGCTTTGCTTATATTGAGAAAGAAGCGGCAGCAAAGGGACTTGAATTGACCGCAATGTCACTTGAGGAAATGGACAAATTGTGGGATGAAGCAAAAGAAATGGAGAGGAGATTCTGATATGAGACTTGATAAGTTTTTAAAAGTATCCAGATTAATTAAACGCCGCACATTGGCGAAAGAGGTCGCCGATCAAGGGAGAATCACAGTTAACGGGAATCAGGCGAAAGCCAGCTCAGACGTAAAAGCCGGCGATGAACTGACGGTCCGCTTCGGCCAGAAGCTTGTCACCGTGAAGGTAAACGAATTGAAAGAAACAACGAAAAAAGAAGAAGCCGCGGGCATGTATACAATCGTCAAGGAAGAAAAACTCGGCGAATAGGCTTGTTCTAAACAAGGCTCCCGTCTCATACAATGCAGTAATAATGCTAAAAGTATCGAGGATATGGGGGCTGAATAGATGAATTCATATTATGAGCAAAAAGGTTCTTCTTCTGTTCCGGAACAGCATGATGTAACGATGAAAGGGAGAAAGCATTTAGACATTTCGGGCGTCAAGCATGTAGAAAGTTTTGACAACGAAGAGTTTTTGCTGGAAACGGTTATGGGAATGCTTTCCGTCAGAGGCGAGAACCTGCAGATGAAAAATCTTGATGTGGAAAAAGGGATTGTATCTATAAAAGGCAGGGTGTTTGACCTTGTATATTTAGACGAGCAGCAAGGGGATAAAGCTAAAGGGTTTTTTAGCAAGTTGTTTAAATGACGCTGACCACCCAATTTTATACGATGCTGGCAATGACCGGTATGGGCGCCTGGCTCGGAGCGTCGCTTGATACATACAGGCTGTTTGTCAGCCGCGCCAAAACGGCCAGATGGCTGTTATTCATTCATGACATTCTCTTTTGGATTGTACAAGGTCTGCTGTTTTTCTATGTGCTGCTCAACGTGAATGAAGGGGAACTCAGGGTATACATTTTCTTGGCTGTCTTACTGGGGATTGCGACGTACCAAAGCCTGTTTAAACGAATGTATATAAAAATATTGAAATTTGCCATTCATCTTGCGGTGTCTCTTTACCAATTCGCAAAAAAGCTCATTCAGCACGTGCTGTTCCGTCCGGTGCTTCTGCTCTTTAAGCTGCTCATCGGGCTGATCACGGTTATTTCTTTATACTCCTATCGGGTGAGTGCCTTTTTTGCGAAGTGTCTTTTTAAGATCGTAACGTTTTTGCTGTATCCGCTGTTTTTCCTGTTGAAACAATTATTGAAACTTCTTCCTGAAAAGTGGCGTCTTACTTTCAAACGATATTTTCAAAAAAGTGCAGGATTTTTACAAAAGAGCAAGAAACTAATCATAACAATCAGATCGACCATGATACGTATTTTGAAAAGGTGAAAGGAGGACCGTCTGGTTTGAATCTATCTAGAGAACGTACAATAACTGAAATCCAAAACGACTATAAAGAGCAGGTTGAACGGCAATCCCAGCTTATGAAAAGAAGGCGGAAAGGGCTTTTCAGACGGTTGATCGTATTCGGCGCCCTTGTGTTGTTGACGGCTATTGTCTTAGCGGGTTCTCTGTGGTCACAGACCTCTTCCCTTAGCGCAAACGAAGAAAAGAAAGCTCAGCTGGAAAAACAAGTGAAAGAATTGAACGCGAAACAGGCTGATTTAAAAGATGAAATTTCCAAATTAAAGGATGAGGATTACGTCACAGAGCTTGCCAGAAGAGACTTGTTTATGTCAGGAAATGGTGAGATTCTCTTCAATGTAGAAAAGAAGAGCAAGTAGCCTTGTTGACACTTAAATTTTTATTTAGGTATAATTAAACAAACGATCTTTTTATAAGCCTAAGGAGGAGCACTTTTTTTATGTCGATTGAAGTTGGCAGCAAGTTGCAAGGGAAAATAACAGGTATTACAAATTTCGGAGCATTTGTTGAATTGCCTGGAGGCTCAACCGGTCTCGTTCATATCAGTGAGGTAGCCGATAATTATGTTAAAGACATTAACGAGCATTTAAAAGTCGGCGATCAAGTTGAAGTGAAAGTCATCAACGTTGAAAAAGACGGGAAAATTGGTTTATCAATTAAAAAAGCTAAAGACCGTCCGCAAGCCAGACCTAGAAATGATTTCCGTCCGAAAGAATCTTTTGAACAGAAAATGAACAAGTTTCTTAAAGATAGCGAAGACCGCTTATCATCTTTAAAACGAAACACGGAATCAAAACGTGGAGGGCGCGGAGCAAGAAGAGGATAACTTGCTGCTTTCTATAAATACATGGAGCATCCGTCTATCCCAGCGGGTGCTTTTTTTGTATGCGCCATTATAGTCAGAAAATTAAAACTTCAAAGTTTCTGTTGACGGAATGAAGAAACCTTTGTATTATATAACTTGTGCTTATAAGCACCTATATGGCGGTGTAGCTCAGCTGGCTAGAGCGTACGGTTCATACCCGTGAGGTCGGGGGTTCGATCCCCTCCGCCGCTACCATATATATGGCCCGTTGGTCAAGCGGTTAAGACACCGCCCTTTCACGGCGGTAACACGGGTTCGAATCCCGTACGGGTCATCAAGCGAATCGGCTTCTGTTGCAGAAGCCGATTTTTTCATATTTAGACAACTTTTTGAGAAATGTCGGAGGAAATACGAAAGGAAAGGGGAACAAGGGAGAAAGCGTCGAAGAGTTCTTTGGAATTGTTACCTTCTTTTGACAAAATCCTATCTGGGCTTTCATTTATAATGACAAGCAACGAATAAAACAGGTGGGGGATGAGAGCAATGGAAAAAGCGGAAAGAAGAGTGAACGGGCCGATGGCGGGACAAGCTCTGGAAAAACTGCAATCGTTTTTTGAAAAGGCGGCAAAGCTTACAGTCCATCAAGCGCATTCACTTTTTTTCTATAAGGGTTTCATTTATGTCGTGATCGGTTTTTTACTTGGACGGGCTTTCATATTATCTGAGGTTCTTCCGTTTGCGCTGCCGTTTTTCGGAGCGATGCTTTTGATCAGAAGAGATAAAGCCTTCTATGCTTGTCTGTCTTTACTTGCGGGCGCTTTAACCATTTCGCCGAAACACTCTTTATTGATTCTCACAGCTTTGGCCGTCTTCACTCTATTTTCAAAAATCGGTACATATATCGTGCAGGACCGGGTGAAGATGCTGCCGATCGTGGTGTTTTTCTCTATGGCTGCCGCGAGAATCGGATTTGTTTATTTTGAAAGCGGCGCTTTTACCACCTATGATTATGTGATGGCTGTTGTCGAGGCGGGCCTGGCCTTTATTTTGACGCTGATCTTTTTGCAAAGCCTGCCGATCTTCACGATCAAAAAAGTGAAGCAATCGTTAAAAATAGAAGAAATCATCTGTTTTATGATCTTGATCGCATCCGTTTTAACCGGGCTTGCCGGTGTTTCATTTCAGGGAATGCAGGCTGAACATATCCTGGCCCGCTATGTCGTGCTGAGTTTTTCCTTTGTCGGCGGGGCAAGCATCGGCTGTACGGTCGGTGTTGTGACCGGACTGATCCTCGGGCTTGCGAATATCGGGAACCTCTATCAAATGAGTCTGCTTGCGTTTTCCGGGCTTCTTGGCGGGCTGCTGAAAGAAGGAAAGAAAGCCGGAGCCGCAGTCGGATTAGTGATCGGCTCACTGCTGATTTCATTATATGGAGAAGGGTCTGCCGGATTAATGACCACTCTTTATGAATCTTTGATTGCCGTTGTTTTGTTTTTGATTACGCCTCAATCGATTACGAAAAAGGTGGCGCGATACATACCGGGCACTGCTGAGCACAGTCAGGAACAGCAGCAGTACGCGAGGAAAATCAGAGATGTCACCGCCCAGAAAGTAGACCAGTTCTCCAATGTGTTTCATGCCTTGTCGGAGAGCTTCGCCACCTTTCATCAGACGTCTTCCGATGAGCAGGCGGAAGAAGGGGAAGTGGATCTCTTTTTAAGCAAAATCACGGAGCATTCGTGCCAATCCTGCTATAAGAAAAGCAAATGCTGGGTTCAAAACTTTGATAAAACATATGACTTAATGAAACAAGTTATGCATGAAACAGAAGAAAAACAGTATGCCTCAAACCGCAGATTAAAAAAGGAGTTTCAACAGCACTGTTCCAAATCCAGACAGGTGGAAGAGCTGATTGAGGACGAACTTGCCCACCATCACGCCCATCTGACACTGAAGAGAAAAGTTCAGGACAGCAGAAGGCTTGTTGCCGAGCAGCTGTTGGGGGTTTCTGAGGTCATGGCGGACTTTTCTCGGGAAATAAAACGGGAGAGGGAGCAGCATTTTATTCAGGAAGAACAAATGATAGAGGCGCTTCAGCATTTTGGAATCGAGATTCAGCATGTCGAGATATACAGCTTGGAGCAGGGCAATATTGATATCGAAATGACAATCCCGTTCAGCGGAGGACACGGCGAGAGTGAGAAAATTATCGCCCCGATGCTGTCTGACATTCTTGAGGAGCAGATACTTGTCAAAAGCGAACAGCACTCGACTCATCCGAATGGCTACAGCCATGTCGCGTTCGGTTCGACCAAGTCGTACCGGGTATCGACAGGCGCGGCTCATGCGGCAAAAGGCGGCGGCCTTGTCTCCGGCGACAGCTACAGCATGATGGAACTGGGGGCGAGAAAATATGCGGCCGCGATCAGTGACGGCATGGGCAATGGGGCGAGGGCCCATTATGAGAGCAATGAAACGATTAAGCTGCTCGAAAAAATTCTCGAATCAGGTATTGATGAAAAAATAGCGATAAAAACGATCAACAGTATTCTGTCTTTACGGACGACAGACGAAATCTACTCAACTCTCGATCTTTCTATCATTGATCTTCAGGATGCAAGCTGCAAATTCTTGAAGGTCGGTTCAACGCCGAGTTTTATCAAGCGGGGAGATCAAGTCATGAAAGTGCAGGCCAGCAATCTGCCGATCGGCATCATCAATGAATTTGATGTGGAGGTTGTAAGTGAACAGTTAAAAGCGGGAGATCTGCTCGTCATGATGAGTGACGGTATTTTTGAAGGGCCGAAGCACGTTGAAAACCACGACCTGTGGATGAAACGGAAAATGAAAGGGCTGAAAACCGAAGACCCGCAAGAAATCGCTGATATATTAATGGAAGAGGTCATCAGAACGCGTTCCGGCCAAATCGAAGACGATATGACAGTGGTTGTTGTCCGGATTGACCACAACACGCCGAAATGGGCTTCCATACCGGTGCCGGCGGTTTTCCAAAATAAAAAGGAGATTTCTTAATCATTTCGTATAAATCACTTTCCTTCTGGCGAAGATGGGACTAATCGTATCACCGGGAGGAATGTATGTGAATAAGGGACATTTAAATCAAGTTCTGCTGATTACAGATGGCTGCTCCAATCATGGTGAAGACCCGATCGCAATGGCGGCTTTCGCCAAGGAGCAGGGGATTACGGTGAATGTTATAGGAATTATGGAAGAAAACGCGATTGACCAAGAGGCAATGAAGGAAGTTGAAGGCATCGCCATGGCCGGAGGCGGCGTCCATCAAGTTGTGTATGCGTCACAATTGTCTCAGACGGTTCAAATGGTGACGAAAAAAGCAATGACCCAGACGCTGCAAGGTGTCGTCAATCAAGAGCTTAAACAAATCTTAGGGAAAAACGTTGAAATGGAAGAGCTTTCTCCTGAAAAACGCGGCGAAGTGATGGAAGTGGTTGATGAACTCGGCGAAACGGTTCATCTGCAAGTGCTTGTGCTGGTTGATACGAGTGCGAGTATGGCGCCGAAACTGCCGACGGTGAAAGAAGCGCTGATCGATCTTTCCATCAGTTTAAATTCCCGGGCCGGGCAAAATGAATTTGCAATGTGTATATTTCCCGGGAAAAGCCAGGAAGTTGAGCTTGTGCTGAATTGGACGCCGAAGCTTGAATCCCTTTCTGCACTCTTTGCGAAGCTGTCGACCGGCGGTATCACCCCTACGGGCCCCGCTATCCGGGAAGCGACGCAGCAGTTTGAGAGAATCCGCTCAAGAAGGAGCATGTTGGCTGATGATGAACGACGCTTTAACGAGTTTGGCATGTAGTCTGGCACCGGGGACGGCAATTCAGGGCAAATGGAACGGCAAATCCTACAGATTGCTCAAACAGCTTGGAAAAGGGGCTAACGGTATTGTATATCTGGCAGAAGCATCAGGCGGACAGGTCGCTTTGAAAATAAGCAGCGACAGCATGTCTGTTACCTCTGAAGTGAATGTCTTAAAATCCTTTTCAAAGGCCCGGTCGCAAACGATGGGGCCTTCTTTTTTTGATGCGGACGACGCGTTTATTCCGCAGCTGAATAAAAATGTCTCTTTTTACGTGATGGAGTACATAGAAGGGCCGCTTCTTCCGCAATATATCAGCAGTAAGGGAGCGGAGTGGATTCCGGTGCTGATGGTGCAGCTTCTTTCCAGCCTGTCAGTCCTTCATCAGCAAGGGTGGGTTTTTGGCGACCTCAAACCGGACAATCTCATTGTAACCGGACCACCGGCTGCCATTCGCTGCATTGATGTAGGGGGAACGACAAAACAGGGCCGCGCGATTAAAGAGTATACGGAGTTTTACGACAGGGGCTATTGGGGGTATGGAACAAGAAAAGCAGAACCATCCTATGACCTGTTTGCTGTCGCAATGATCATGATCCACTGTGTCCAGAAGAAAGAGTGCAAAAAGTCAGGACAGCCGAAAGAACAGCTTCGTTCTATCATTGAAGGCCACCCGTTTCTGAATAAGTATAAGAAGGTTCTGTTTTCTGCTTTAAACGGCCAATATCCGTCTGCGGAAGCCATGAAGCATGACATCCTGACGGCGGGGCAGAGTGCAGGGAGTAAAAGGAAAGCCGCCGCCAAGCCTAAGCCGCCGCAATCAAAACCGCGGCAGGGCACTGTATCTCAAACGCGGTATAAACCTAAACAAAAACCCGCAAAGCACAATGGTTTGTTTGAAACAACACTTATTTTAATCAGCGTTCTCGCCCTTTATTTCGCTTACATCGTCTTTTTTCTCATCTAGTGCCGGCCGGACGCCTGCGCTCATGCTTCTTCTTTGCTTGGAGGGAATGAAAGTGATAGGATATGTATATCTTTAAAAAACCTGCTCATTGTGAGGGGGACATTGTGAAAAGCGTGGAAGATTTTTTCAAAACATATCATCTTCAGGCGGAGGGAGAAACGATTATTGCCGGGGTCTCCGGAGGCCCTGATTCAATGGCGCTTCTCAGTATGCTGAATAAGCACTTCGGGCATTCTTCCGTTATCATAGCGGCGCATGTCGACCATCAGTTCAGGGGTCCTGAATCTGAAGAAGATATGAAGTTTGTGCAGTCATATTGCGAAGCGGAACATATCCTCTGCGAAACGGTACAGATTGATGTTTCTGCATACGCAAAGAAGAATAAGCTGAACAAGCAGGCTGCCGCGCGTGATTGCAGATATCAGTTTTTCGAAGATCTGATGACAAAACACCAAGCGAAGTTTTTGGCGCTGGCTCATCACGGCGATGACCAGGTTGAGACAATGCTCATGAGGCTTGCGAAAGGTACGCTCGGGGCAGGGCTTGCGGGAATGCAGCCCGTCCGCGAATTTGCATCCGGCTGGCTGATCAGGCCTTTCCTCTATGCGGCAAAGGATGAAATCCTTGAATACTGCCGTCAAGAAGGGCTCAGCTACAGAACGGATGAGAGCAATGCAAAAGACGATTATACAAGAAACAGATTCAGAAAGACCGTGCTTCCTTTTTTAAAACATGAATCACCTGACGTTCATAAAATGTTTCAAAAGGTGAGTGAAGCACTGACAGAAGACGAACAATACCTGCAGTCATTAACGAAAGAACGAATGAATAAGGTTATTACAAGCAAGTCTGACACATCGGTTGAAGTCAATTCCTCTCAATTGCTTGCCCTTCCGATACCTTTACAAAGAAGAGGAGTTCAACTAATATTAAACTATCTTTATGAAAACGTTCCATCGTCGTTTTCCGCCCGCCACATACAGCAGTTTCTCGAATGGGCGGAAAATGGAAGCGCCTCGGGAGTGCTTGATTTTCCGAAAGGGCTGAAGGTGGTCAAATCATATCAGACATGTTTGTTTACATTTGAACAATGGCAATGTGAAAAAGTTCCCTTTGAGCTGCAGCTGCAAGGAGCGGAAGGCGAGACTGCTGTTCTCCCCAACGGCTTTATGATAGAGGTGGCCGATCAGGCTGACCCTCATATCAAAAATGGGAATGCTGTTTTTATGACAAGCAGAAACAAGGTGCAATTTCCTTTAACAATCCGGACGAGAAAAATCGGCGACCGGATCAAACTTAAAGGGATGAATGGCTCGAAAAAGGTGAAAGATATATTTATTGATCATAAACTGCCTCTGCGGGATCGGGACGAATGGCCGATTGTAACGGATGCGAGCGGTGAAATTATCTGGCTGCCTGGCTTGAAAAAATCCATCTTTGACGATCTTGTGATTTCAAACAGTGACCGCATTGTATTACAATATAGACAGCATGAAAAGTGTAGGGGGCAAGCATTAACATGAAACAGGATATCGAAAAAGTGCTGATCTCAGAAGATGAGATCCAGCAGAAAGTAAAACAGCTTGGAGAACAATTAACAAGCGAGTACAGCGACACGTTTCCGTTGGCAATCGGTGTGTTAAAGGGAGCGCTTCCCTTTATGGCTGATCTTATAAAGCATATTGATACATATTTGGAAATGGACTTCATGGATGTATCAAGCTACGGAAATTCCACGGTTTCTTCCGGAGAAGTCAAAATCATCAAAGATTTGGATACATCTGTAGAAGGCCGGGACATCTTAATCATTGAAGATATTATCGACAGTGGGTTAACCTTGAGCTATCTCGTAGAACTCTTCCGATATCGTAAAGCGAAATCAATTAAGATTGTTACCCTGTTGGATAAACCAAGCGGAAGAAAAGCGGACATTAAAGCAGACTTCGTAGGCTTTGAAGTTCCTGACGCGTTTGTTGTGGGTTACGGACTTGATTATGCCGAACGCTATCGCAATCTGCCTTACATCGGAGTATTAAAACCGGCGATTTATGAAAGCTGATCGGCTGCCTGCTTCCGAGATGGTTATCGGTTGTATTGGAATGATTTTCTATGGTACTATTGAACATAGTTGTGCTTACTGTGGGAGGAGGTAAGGAATGAATCGGGTCTTCCGTAATACCATTTTTTATTTACTTATTTTATTAGTAGTAATCGGGGTTGTGAGTTACTTCCAGACTTCAAACCCGAAAACAGAAAATATGTCGTACAGTACGTTTATCAAGAACCTCGATGAAGGGAAAGTTGATAGCGTATCGGTTCAGCCTGTCAGAGGTGTTTATGAGGTAAAAGGACAGCTGAAAAAATACGACAAAGACCAGTACTTTTTAACACATGTTCCTGAAGGAAAAGGAGCAGACCAGATATTTGACGCAATTAAAAAGACGGACGTAAAAGTTGATCCCGCACAGGAAACAAGCGGGTGGGTGACGTTCTTAACGACGATCATTCCGTTTGTCATCATCTTTATTCTGTTTTTCTTCCTGCTCAATCAGGCTCAGGGCGGCGGCAGCCGTGTCATGAACTTCGGAAAGAGCAAAGCGAAGCTGTATACGGAAGAAAAGAAACGCGTGAAGTTTAAAGATGTAGCCGGCGCGGATGAGGAGAAGCAGGAGCTTGTTGAGGTTGTTGAGTTTCTGAAAGATCCTCGCAAATTCGCCGAGCTTGGCGCCAGAATCCCTAAAGGCGTGCTGTTGGTCGGACCTCCGGGAACCGGTAAGACGCTGCTTGCGAGAGCCTCAGCCGGTGAAGCGGGCGTTCCTTTCTTCAGCATCAGCGGATCTGATTTCGTTGAAATGTTTGTCGGTGTCGGTGCTTCCCGTGTGCGTGATTTATTCGAAAATGCGAAAAAGAATGCGCCTTGTCTGATCTTCATTGATGAGATCGACGCGGTGGGACGTCAGCGCGGCGCAGGTCTTGGCGGCGGGCATGATGAACGCGAACAGACGCTGAACCAGCTGCTTGTTGAGATGGACGGTTTCAGTGCGAATGAAGGAATCATTATTATCGCTGCGACAAACCGTGCGGACATTCTTGACCCTGCATTGCTTCGTCCGGGACGTTTTGACCGTCAGATTACGGTAGACCGTCCGGATGTCATCGGCCGTGAAGCCGTATTACAGGTCCATGCGAGAAACAAACCGCTTGATGAAACGGTGAACTTAAAAGCAATCGCTTCAAGAACACCCGGCTTCTCAGGCGCCGATTTAGAAAACCTTCTTAACGAAGCGGCACTCGTTGCTGCCCGTCAAAACAAGAAGAAAATTGATATGCGCGACATTGATGAAGCGACGGACCGTGTCATTGCGGGTCCTGCGAAGAAGAGCCGTGTCATATCGAAAAAAGAACGCAATATCGTGGCGTACCACGAGGGCGGTCACACTGTTATCGGACTTGTGCTGGATGAAGCCGATATGGTTCATAAAGTAACGATCGTTCCGAGGGGGCAGGCTGGCGGATACGCGGTCATGCTTCCGAGAGAAGACCGTTACTTCCAGACAAAACCTGAACTTCTCGATAAAATTGTCGGTCTTCTGGGCGGACGCGTTGCCGAGGAAATTATCTTCGGCGAAGTCAGCACGGGCGCTCACAATGACTTCCAGCGGGCAACGAACATTGCGAGAAGAATGGTGACAGAGTTCGGTATGTCTGAAAAACTCGGACCGCTTCAGTTCGGTCAATCTCAAGGCGGTCAAGTATTCCTGGGCCGGGATTTCAACAACGAGCAAAACTACAGTGATCAGATCGCTTACGAAATCGATCAGGAAATTCAGCGCATCATTAAAGAATGTTATGAGCGTGCGAAAACCATCCTGACTGAAAATCGTGATAAGCTTGAATTGATTGCTCAGACATTGCTTGATGTGGAAACATTAGATGCGGAACAAATCAAGCATCTCGTGGATCACGGAAAACTCCCTGAGCGCAATTTCTCAGATGACCATCTTCAAAAAGACGATGTGAAAGTAAACATCCTGTCTAAAACAGAAGACGAAAAGAAAGACGAGCCGAAAGAATAGTTCGCTTTCTGATATGAAAACCGCCGGCGTATACCGGCGGTTTTTTTACTGGTTCCGTTTTGTTTACAAAAGAGCCGCAGATCGTGTATGGTATTGTAGAATGTTGAAAATGTTATGATTAGAAACTATTCAAAAGTGGTGATAGAGGTTGTTACTGGTTATAGATGTGGGGAACACCAACACCGTGATTGGTGTATATCATGATGGGGAATTAGAATATCATTGGCGCATAGAAACGAGCAGGCACAAAACAGAAGACGAATTCGGCATGCTGCTCCGCTCCTTATTTGAACATTCCGGACTCATGTTTGAACAGATTGAAGGGATTATCATCTCATCCGTGGTGCCGCCGATTATGTTCTCTTTAGAAAGAATGTGCACAAAATACTTTCACATCGAGCCGCAAGTTGTCGGCCCGGGAATGAAAACAGGTTTAAATATAAAGTATGACAATCCGAAAGAAGTGGGAGCTGACAGGATCGTCAATGCCGTTGCGGCGATCCAGCAGTATGGAGGCCCCTTAATTGTTGTTGATTTCGGAACGGCGACGACGTATTGCTACATTGATGAAAACAAACAATACATGGGCGGCGCGATTGCTCCCGGCATTACGATTTCAACGGAAGCGCTGTACTCACGTGCGGCGAAGCTTCCGAGAATTGAAATCGCCCGACCGGACAATATCATCGGCAAAAACACGGTAAGCGCCATGCAGTCCGGCATCCTTTTCGGCTATGTCGGACAAGTTGAAGGCATTGTAAAGCGGATGAAATGGCAGGCAACACAGGAACCGAAAGTCATTGCGACAGGCGGGCTTGCGTCATTAATCGCAAACGAATCAGACTGTATTGATATTGTTGACCCGTTTCTCACTCTGAAAGGGTTGGAAATCATTTATGAGCGAAATCGCGTGGGTCACGTATAGGAGGTAAACGATGGATTATTTAATTAAAGCAATTGCATATGACGGTAAAGTGCGGGCTTATGCAGCCAGAACGACAGATATGGTTAATGAAGCGCAAAGAAGGCATGACACGTGGCCGACGGCATCAGCCGCAATCGGCCGGACGATGACAGCTTCTCTGATGCTAGGAGCGATGCTTAAGGGTGAAGATAAGCTGACAGTCAAAATAGAAGGCGGCGGCCCGATCGGAGCCATTGTCGCAGATGCGAACGCAAAGGGTGAGGTAAGAGCATACGTATCAAACCCGCACGTTCATTTTGATCTCAATGAACAAGGGAAACTGGATGTCAGACGGGCGGTCGGAACTGACGGAACACTCAGTGTCGTAAAAGATTTGGGCTTACGTGATTATTTTACGGGACAAGTAGAGATTGTCTCGGGTGAACTCGGTGACGACTTCACATATTATCTTGTTTCTTCTGAACAAGTCCCTTCATCTGTCGGCGTAGGTGTTCTAGTAAATCCTGATAACACCATTCTCGCTGCGGGCGGGTTCATCATTCAGCTTCTTCCGGGGACTGATGAAGAAACCATTTCAACAATTGAAAAGCAATTATCTCAAATCGAACCGATTTCAAAATTGATTCAAAAAGGCCTGACACCGGAAGAAATCTTAGAAGAAGTTCTAGGTCAAAAACCGGACGTTCTCGAAACAATGCCGGTCAAATTTCACTGTTCTTGTTCAAAAGATCGATTCGAAACGGCCATTTTAGGACTAGGCAAAAAAGAAATACAAGATATGATAGAAGAAGACGGAAAAGCCGAAGCGGTTTGCCATTTTTGTAATGAGAAATATTTATTTACAAAAGAAGAACTGGAAGAGCTTCGTGACGAAACAACCCGCTAGCTCTTTAGCGGGTTGTTCTATTTTATAAAAGGGATGGGGTAGATTTTGAAATCGAGAACACTTTTGACGATTATTGTAGCGGCGCTGTTAGTATGCAGTGTGACAGTGGCGTATAAGTTAACAAAATCCCAAGCCGCGGGGTCATCTGAAGAATCCATCGCGACAATCGGTGATAAACATATCACACGGCAAGACTGGATGAAAAAGATGGAAGACCAGTACGGAAAATCAACTCTGGAAGACATGATTAATGCAGAAGTAGTGGAAGAGCTTGCGAAAAAGAATAAACTCACAGTTTCAAACAGCGAATTGGAGCGGGAGTTTCTTTTAATCAAAGCGGTAGATAATTCATTTTATGAAGACAGCCATATTACCGAAAAAGAATGGAGAGACCAGATCCGCTACAATATTCTTCTTGAAGAACTGCTGACGAAGGACATCGATATATCGGATAAGGAAATGCAATCATTTTATAATAAAAATAAAGAATTGTACCATTTCGATGATTCCTACAGAATCCGGCACATTGTCGTCAAAAACAAAGATGAGGCGGACAGGGTGCTTGCTGATTTGAAAGGCGGTTCCAGCTTTGAAGCCGTCGCCGCTGAACGTTCCACGGACAGATATACGTCTCAGTATGGCGGAGACCTCGGCTTTGTGACAGAAAAACAGGAAAATATCCCGCAGGCATATATCACAGAAGCTAAAAATCTTAAAGAAGATGAATGGTCCGCTGAACCGATTAAAGTTTCTTCAGGATACGCCATCATTCAGCTGAAAGAAAAGCTTAAATCGAGAACTTTCTCATACAATGAAGTGAAGAGCCAAATCAGACGCCAGATCGCGATGGATCAATTAGGTGACAAGGCGACAGTCAAAACGCTGTGGAAAGAGGCGGGGGTCTCTTGGTTCTACGGGGAAAAAAGAACTAAATGATTGACAAAAAATTTTGAAATTGATAACTTATATTTATAATACCAATAAATTTAGTCGGAAATTGAGGTGTCCAACATGGTGCGTATTGCAAATTCTATTACTGAACTAATCGGAAATACTCCTATTGTGAAATTGAATCGCCTGACGGATGAAAACAGTGCAGATGTATATCTGAAGCTTGAATACATGAATCCGGGCAGCAGCGTAAAAGACCGGATCGGAGTGGCGATGATTGAAGCGGCTGAAAAAGAAGGAAAATTAAAAGCCGGCGACACAATCATTGAACCGACAAGCGGAAATACAGGAATCGGTCTTGCGATGGTGGCAGCGGCTAAAGGTCTCAGAGCCATTCTCGTTATGCCTGATACGATGAGTATGGAGCGACGCAATCTGCTGCGCGCATACGGAGCGGAGCTTGTGCTGACTCCCGGCGCAGAAGGAATGAAGGGCGCCATTAAAAAGGCGGAAGAACTTGCCGAGGAACACGGATACTTTGTGCCTCAGCAATTCAACAATGCGGCAAACCCGGAAATTCACCGCCAAACGACAGGGAAAGAAATCGTAGAACAGTTTGGTGACGACCAGCTTGATGCGTTCGTGGCCGGAATCGGTACCGGCGGAACCATCACGGGAGCGGGCGAAGTGCTGAAAGAAGCATATCCATCCATCAAAATCTATGCGGTAGAGCCGGCGGATTCTCCAGTTCTTTCCGGCGGAAAACCGGGCCCGCATAAAATTCAGGGTATCGGAGCGGGATTTGTCCCTGAAACATTGAATACGGACATCTATGATCAGATCATTCCCGTCAAAAACGAGGATGCATTTGAATATGCCCGTAAAACGGCAAAAGAAGAAGGGATTCTCGGCGGCATTTCTTCCGGAGCGGCCATTTACGCGGCACTGGAAATCGCGAAAAAATTGGGGAAAGGCAAGAAAGTGCTTGCGATCATCCCTAGTAACGGAGAACGTTACTTAAGCACACCGCTTTATCAGTTTGAATAGAGACATACACACGGCTCCCGGCTGTATCCGGGAGTTTTTTTTGTGCCTGAAGCATCGGAAATCCAAAAAACGTTTCGAATTTTATGGTTGGAAGTGAAATTCACTTTTTTCACCAGTGTGATTGCTTTAAAATAAAACTACAGTAAAACGAAGCAGAGGATTGATATGATGGCACAACGCAGACCGGCAGGAAGAAAAATACCTTTTACGAAACAAGCATTTTTACAGCGATATGAAAACCTTTCGAAATCGAGAAAACGGCATGTTCTGCTCGAAAGCGCGAGAGGGGGAAGATTCAGTATAGCCGGTCTAGATCCGATTGCGTCCGTCAGAGGAAAAGACGGAATTACAACGATCAAGCATGAGGGGGAAACACTGTTTAAAGAAGGTGACCCGCTGCGGGCCTTTCATGAATGGTTTGGAACGCTCGGAACGGAAACAAACGTTGAGTTTCCGGACTTTCAGGGCGGTGCGATTGGTTTTATCAGTTACGACTACGCCCGATATATTGAGAATTTTAAGATGCTGTCGTTAGATGATCTGGAAACACCTGATATTTACTTTCTGGTTTTTGATGATGTAGCTGTTTATGACCATGAGGAAGAGGCGTTATGGCTCATTACCCATACTGAAGCGGAAGAAGCGGATCTTGCGGAAGAAAAGCTGTCCGGCTTAGAGGACATGTGGTGTTCCCTCCAAACGGCGGACGAGCCTTTTTCACCGCTGAATCGGAATGGGGACGGATCGTACGCCGCTCCGTTCACCGAGGAAGGATTTTCACAGGCTGTAGAACAAATTAAACAATATATCGCGAGCGGCGATGTGTTCCAGGTTAATTTGTCCATCAGGCAGTCTCAGTCCTTATCCGTTCATCCGTATGAGGTGTATAAACACTTGAGAAACGTCAATCCGTCTCCTTACATGGCCTATCTCGAGACACCGGGGTTTCAAGTGATATGCGGGTCGCCGGAGCTATTGGTGACAAAGAAGGGGAAGAAGCTTGAAACGAGACCGATCGCGGGTACGCGTTCAAGAGGAAAAGACGATGCTGAAGACAAGGCTTTGGCTGATGAATTAATTCACAACGAAAAAGAACGTGCGGAACATGTCATGCTTGTTGATCTTGAGCGCAATGACCTCGGGCGCGTATCGCGCTACGGCTCCGTGCGGGTTAACGAATTTATGGCAATCGAAAAGTATTCCCACGTCATGCATATCGTGTCAAACGTACAGGGGGAACTGCAGGACGGATATGACGCGACAGACATTATTCATGCGGTTTTCCCGGGGGGCACCATCACGGGAGCGCCCAAAGTGAGAACGATGGAAATTATAGAAGAGCTTGAGCCGACAAGACGGGGGCTTTATACTGGATCTATAGGCTGGTTCGGATTCAACGGAGATTTGCAGTTTAACATTGTGATCCGGACGATCTATGCAGCCGGCGGACATGCTTTCATGCAGTCCGGAGCAGGAGTGGTCATTGATTCGGTTCCGAAGCATGAATACAAGGAATCGTTCAAAAAAGCTTTTGCGATGAAAAAGGCGTTAGAGCTGAGCGAAGAAGAGACAAAAAATCAGACGAGGTGAGCAGAGATGATTTTAATGATTGACAATTATGATTCATTTACGTACAACTTGGTTCAATATTTGGGTGAGCTCGGGGAGGAACTGATCGTCAGACGGAATGACGAGATTACGATTGAGCAGATTGAAGAGCTGGGTCCGGACTTCTTAATGATTTCACCCGGGCCGTGCAGTCCTGATGAAGCGGGGATCAGCCTCGAAGCCATCAAACATTTTGCCGGCAGTATTCCTATTTTCGGCGTATGTCTCGGACATCAGTCGATTGCGCAAGTATTCGGCGGCGACGTCGTCAGAGCGGAGCGGCTCATGCACGGCAAAACGTCAGAAGTTATGCATGACGGACAGACGATTTTTAAAGGCCTGCAAAATCCGCTGGTCGCCACCCGGTATCATTCACTTATTGTCAAAGCGGACACGCTGCCGGATTGTTTTACGGTATCCGCTCAAACCAAAGAAGGAGAAATTATGGCAATCCGCCATAATGAGCTGCCTGTTGAAGGTGTTCAGTTCCATCCGGAATCCATCATGACCTCCTTCGGCAAAGAGATGCTCAGAAACTTTATAGAGACACACCGCAAAAAGGAAGTGACGGTGTGATTATATATTTGAATGGTCAATATATAGAGGAGAAAGAAGCGGCGCTTTCTCCTTTTGACCATGGTTATCTGTACGGGATCGGCGCGTTCGAGACGTTCAGGCTTTACAGCGGCCGGCCGTTTCTGCCGGATGCGCATGTCGCCAGGCTCAACAGGGCGCTTCGGGATCTGCAGATTGCATATGAGGTGAACAAACAGGAGCTGCTTGATATGCTTCTAAGACTGTTGCTCCTCAATGACATCAAGGACGGCAGCGCACGTGTCCGGCTTAACATCTCGGCAGGCGTCAGCGATAAGGGATTTGCCGCGCAGACTTATGAAAAGCCGACCGTCCTTTGTTTCGTCAACCGGCTCAATCCGGAAACTCTGCCTGTTCAAAAAGAAGGCAGGCTTCTCTCTGTCCGGAGAAATACGCCTGAAGGATCTTTTCGGTTAAAATCCCATCACTATTTAAACAACATGTATGCTAAACGGGAGATCGGGAATGATCCCAATCTTGAAGGCATTTTCCTGACCGGTGAAGGAGATGTCGCGGAAGGCATTGTCTCCAACGTGTTTTGGCGAAAAGGAGACAAGGTCTTTACACCATCCTTGGATACAGGCATTCTCGACGGCGTAACGAGACAGTTTGTTATTGATGAATTGAAACGGCAGGGGACAGAAGTCACCGAAGGCCGATTCCGTTTTCAATCAATGCTTGAAGCGGATGAAGCATGGTTGACAAACTCCGTGCTTGAAATCATCCCGTTTTCTAAAATAGAGGAAGTGCCGCTGCCCGGAGTGAGCGGAAAAACGGTGCAATTGCTCCGTAAGCAGTATCAGCAGGAAATAAACAAAATGAATGTACAGGAGGAGGAACAAAATGGCGCAGCAAACAATTGAACATCCTAAACTGATTCATACAAAAAAAGGCACTCTTTCCTATAAAGAGAAGACGCTCGTTATGGGGATATTAAATGTAACGCCAGACTCCTTCTCTGACGGCGGCAAATACGACAGTACGGAAAGGGCGCTTCTGCATGCGGCGAAGATGGCTGAAGAAGGGGCGCATATCATAGATATCGGCGGTGAATCGACAAGACCCGGCGCATCACTCGTGTCGGCTGATGAGGAAATGTCACGAGTCATCCCTGTCATAGAGCGGATCACAAGCGAGCTGGACATTCCGCTTTCAATCGATACGTACAAAGCGTCCGTGGCAGACGAAGCGGTCAAAGCGGGAGCCTCTATCCTTAATGACATCTGGGGGGCGAAAGGTGATCCTGACATGGCGTCAGTAGCCGCCGCACACGGGGTTCCGATTATCTTAATGCATAACCGCATGGAAAGAAACTACAACGATCTTATTCCTGATATGCTTGCAGACTTGATGGAAAGCGTAAAAATTGCCGCGGAAGCCGGCGTCACAGATGAAAATATGATTCTGGATCCGGGGATCGGCTTTGCGAAAAACTATGAGGACAATCTGGCTGTCATGAACAAGCTGGAGGTGTTCAGCGGGTTAGGTTATCCGCTGCTTCTGGCGACATCGAGAAAAAGGTTCATCGGCCGTGTGCTTGACCTTCCCCCTGAAGAACGTGCCGAGGGAACGGGAGCGACAGTATGCCTTGGCGTCCAAAAAGGCTGCGACATTGTGAGGGTGCACGATGTCAAAGAGATCGCAAGAATGACGAAGATGATGGATGCTATGTTGAACAAAGGAGGCGTACATTATGGATAAAGTATATGTGGAAGGTATGGAGTTTTACGGATATCACGGCGTGTTCGAAGAAGAAAACAAACTCGGCCAGCGCTTCAAAGTAGACCTGACTGCCGAACTGGATTTGAGCAAAGCGGGAAAAACGGATGACCTTTCTTATACCATTAACTATGCGGAATTGTACAGTGTCTGCCGCGGCATCGTTGAGGGCGAACCCGTCAATTTGGTCGAGACGCTTGCGGAACGGATCGCAGACACCGTCCTTGAGAAATTTGAGCCGGTGCAGCAATGTACGGTAAAAGTTGTTAAGCCTGACCCGCCGATTCCCGGCCATTATAAATCAGTAGCCATAGAAATGACGAGAAAGAAATCATGAACAATACGGCATATATCGGCCTCGGTTCCAATATGGGCGACCGTGAACATTATTTGCGCCAGGCAGTGGCCATGCTCACCCGGCATCATGGCGTGACGGTGTCAAAGGTGTCCTCCATATATGAAACAGATCCCGTCGGCTATGAGGATCAAGATCAGTTTCTTAATATGGCGGTTGAAGTGAAAACGTCGTTATCTCCTTTTGAACTTCTTGATGTAACGCAGAGCATTGAAGCTGAATTAGGCAGAACGAGAGAGATTCGCTGGGGACCGCGGACGGCAGACCTTGACATTTTGCTGTATAATCGTGAAAATATTGAAACGGAGCGGCTGATTGTTCCGCATCCGAGAATGTATGAGCGCTTATTTGTCCTTGCGCCGTTAAAAGAAATATGTTCGCAGGCGGATCATATCACGATAAGCGCTGAAACAAACCAAGAAGGTGTAAGAGTATGGAAGCAGAAATCTGGGGTAGGCGAATTCGTGCATTCAGAAAGCTGAAAGGTTATACTCAAGAAGGATTTGCAAAAGCATTAGGTATATCAGTTTCTATTGTCGGTGAAATTGAACGCGGAAACCGATTGCCGTCAGATGCCATCATTCAAGAAGCGGCAGATGTTTTAAATATAAGTGCGGACGAATTGGCCCCGCCTGAAAAATAGACAAATGAAAGGAGGGGAAAAATGTTTAAAATCGGTGATATTCAATTGAAAAACCGGGTTGTGCTTGCCCCTATGGCCGGTGTCTGCAACTCAGCGTTCAGATTGACTGTAAAGGAATTCGGAGCCGGATTGGTATGCGCTGAAATGGTCAGTGACAAAGCGATTCTTTACAACAATGCCAGAACAATGGGGATGCTTTACATTGATGAACGTGAAAAACCGCTCAGCCTTCAGATTTTTGGAGGGAAAAAGGAAACCCTTGTGGAAGCGGCGAAGTTTGTAGATCAAAACACGACTGCTGATATTATTGATATTAACATGGGATGTCCCGTACCCAAGATTACAAAATGTGATGCGGGCGCCAAATGGCTTCTCGATCCCGATAAGATTTATGAAATGGTATCCGCAGTAGTAGATGCTGTTGATAAGCCGGTTACAGTGAAGATGAGAATGGGTTGGGATGAAGAGCACATTTATGCGGTGAAAAACGCCCAAGCCGTTGAACGTGCCGGCGGAAAAGCCGTTGCCCTGCACGGCCGCACAAGAGTGCAAATGTATGAAGGCACTGCGAACTGGGATATCATTAAAGAAGTGAAGCAATCCGTCTCCATTCCCGTCATCGGAAACGGTGATGTCAAAACGCCTCAGGACGCGAAACGCATGCTTGAGGAAACAGGAGTTGACGGCGTCATGATCGGCCGGGCCGCACTCGGCAACCCGTGGATGATTTACCGTACGGTGCACTACCTTGAAACCGGCGAGTTAAAAGACGAACCGAAAGTCCGTGAAAAAATGTCGGTATGCAAACTGCACTTAGACCGCCTGATTAAGTTAAAAGGCGAAAATGTGGCAGTCAGAGAAATGAGAAAACACGCTGCCTGGTACCTGAAAGGTGTCAGAGGCAATGCGAATGTACGCAACGAAATTAACCAATGTGAGACGCGTGAAGAAGTTGTGCAGCTTTTAGATGCATTTACCGCCGAAGCAGAGGCAAAAGAGCTTCAAGATGCAAAAGTAGGTTAATATACACCCTCTATTGCTGCTCACTGCCAGCTTACCGCTGGCAGTTTTTCTGCTTTTTCGTGAAATCAAAATGTAACGGAGTGATACCAATGAGTCAAGAAGAGCAAAATCATGAGGAATTGAACGACCAGCTGCAAGTCAGACGAGATAAAATGAACCAGCTGAGAGAAAACGGCATTGACCCTTTCGGCGAACGTTTCGAGAGAACGCATCAATCTCAACAGATCATTGACGCCTACCAGGAGCTTTCTAAAGAAGAACTGGAAGAAAAAGCGGTCGAAGTGACCATTGCAGGCCGTATGATGACAAAGCGCGGAAAAGGGAAAGCCGGCTTTGCGCATCTGCAGGACTTAGAAGGTCAAATTCAAATTTACGTAAGAAAAGACAGTGTCGGCGAAGAACAATATGAAATCTTTAAATCTTCAGACCTCGGAGACGTTATCGGCATCACGGGGAAAGTTTTCAAAACAAACGTAGGCGAGCTTTCTGTCAAAGCGACATCTTTTGAACTGCTGACAAAAGCACTGCGTCCTCTTCCTGATAAATATCATGGGTTAAAAGACGTTGAACAGCGTTACCGCCAGCGCTATCTCGATCTCATCGTAAACCCTGACAGCAAACAAACGTTTATCACACGCAGCAAAATCATCCAAGCGATGAGAAGATACTTAGATGACCATGGATACTTAGAAGTTGAAACACCTACGATGCACAGCATACCGGGAGGAGCGTCTGCACGCCCGTTCATCACGCACCATAACGCACTCGACATGCCTCTTTATATGCGTATTGCGATTGAACTGCACCTGAAACGCCTGATTGTCGGCGGATTGGAAAAAGTCTACGAAATCGGCCGCGTGTTCCGTAACGAAGGTGTTTCTACACGCCACAACCCTGAATTCACGATGATCGAGCTGTATGAAGCGTACGCCGATTATAAAGATATTATGAGTCTTACGGAAAACCTCGTAGCACATATTGCGCAGGAAGTGATTGGAAGCACCACAATCCAGTACGGCGAAGAGCAGATTGATTTGAAACCTGAGTGGAAACGACTCCACATGGTAGATGCGGTCAAAGAAGCGACAGGTGTAGATTTCTGGAATGAGATGACTGTTGAAGAAGCGCGCGGTCATGCAAAAGAGCATGGTATCGAGATCACAAACTCAATGACGGTGGGTCATATCATCAATGAATTCTTCGAACAAAAAATTGAAGAAACACTCATTCAGCCTACATTTATTTACGGCCACCCTGTAGAGATTTCTCCTCTTGCTAAGAAAAATCCAGAGGACCCTCGCTTTACAGACCGTTTTGAACTGTTTATCGTCGGCCGTGAGCACGCTAATGCGTTTACGGAGCTGAATGACCCTATTGACCAGAGGGAACGCTTTGAAGCGCAGTTAAAAGAAAGAGAAGAAGGAAACGATGAAGCGCATATGATGGATGAAGACTTCGTTGAAGCTCTTGAATACGGCATGCCGCCGACCGGGGGATTGGGTATCGGTATCGACCGCCTTGTCATGCTGTTAACAAATGCTCCGTCTATCAGAGACGTTTTATTATTCCCTCAAATGAGACAACGCTAATAAAAGGGAAGGCGCCGTTTCTGCTTATCGCAGTACGGCGCTTTTTTAGAAACAAGCCGCTCGTAAAACTTTTTTGATTTTCTTTTAAAAAACTATTGCACTATTATTTGTGAGGTGGTATATTATTATTCGTTGCCGCTAAACAAGGCGCTGACGAAAAAAGAAATTTAAAAAGTTGTTGACTTCAAGAGATTGATAAGATATAATAATAAAGTCGCTTGAACGAAAGACAAAATGATCTTTGAAAACTAAACAAGACAAAACGTACCTGTTAATTCAAAGTTTTAAATAAATCGCACAGCGATGTGC